>CBDUBU010000223.1:0-6828 GCA_965365465.1 uncultured Rhodothermaceae bacterium | reverse complement strand
CCCGCCGCGCCAGGTCGCTGCCCGAAAGCCCTGCGGGAAAGCCGAGATAGTTTTCGATGAGACTCGATGTGCCAGCCTGCCCGCCGGGCGCTTCCTGCTCGATGAGTACGGTGCGAAGCCCTTCGGAAGCGCCATAGACTGCCGTCGCCAGCCCGGCAGGGCCTCCACCCACAATAGCCAGGTCATAGAACGGCTGGGCTGCCTTTGTCTGAAGCCCCAGGCGCCCTGCCAGATCAGAAAGGGAGGGAGCCGTCAGGCGCTCGCCGCCCGGCAAAACGACAACCGGCAAGCCGGCCTCGCCATTTGCCGGGATCTCCGCTTTCCGGGCAATTTCCTGCGCCGCCTCACTGGTTTCTACATCCAGAAATTCGTAGGGAATCTGGTTGCGCGCCAGGAAGTCCTTGATCTCATGCGCGTGGGCCGACCAGCGATCCCCGACAACGCGCAGTCCTCCGAAGCCGGGGCGGTAGCCTGCCCGCCAGTCGGCCAGCAGATCGTCCAGGACCGGGTACAGGCGCTGCTCCGGCGGGTCCCACGGCTTGAGCAGGTAATAATCGATCTGGGAGCGGTTGATGGCCGCGATGGCCGCTTCGGTATCGGCGTAGGCGGTGAGCAGCGCCCGCTTGGCCGACGGAAACCGTTTCATGGCCTCGGCCAGAAAGGCCACACCGTCCATCCGGGGCATACGCTGGTCTGTGAGCAGCAGCGCTACCGGATCGCCGCGCTCTTCCAGCGCGCTGATTACCTCAAGCGCTGCGCTGCCGGAATCGGCGCGAAGCACACGGTAGGCCTCGCCGTACCGCTGCTGAAGGTCGCGGGCAACCGCACGCAGCACCTGTGGATCATCGTCGACAGCCAGGATGACAGGCTTCACCATAGGTCTTTAAGTTTCTTCTCATTCACGAAGTTCGTCAGGACTAACCGGCAGCCTGACGTGAAAGCGCGTCTCACCTGGAGCCGACGCGACATAGATAGAGCCGCCGTGCCGCGCGGTGACGATGCGATAAACGATGTCAAGGCCCAGCCCGCTCCCCTCCCCGGCCTGCTTCGTCGTGAAAAACGGTTCGAAGATCCGCCCCTGAATCTCCGGCGGAATCCCAGTCCCGTTATCGACAACGTCAATCTGGACGGTTTGGGTCGGCGCGTCATGGCGCGTCTGAATGAGAATACGCCCCCCTTCAGGAGGAACGGCGGCGATGGCATTGTCCAGCAGGTTCGTCCAGACTTGATTCAGTTCGCCTCCGTAGGCCGGCACGGGCGGCGTTTCACTGTAATCCCGGACCACCTCGACCTGACGGTGCTTGAGTTTGTGCCCCAGGATGGTCAGGGTGTCGTCGATGCCCTTACGTAAATCGACCAGCTGTTTTTCGTTTGCCTGATCCATGTAGGAGTAAGATTTCATCGCTGAAACCAGCTCCGAGATGCGCGTCGTGCTCTCTATCAGTTCGTTTGCCAGAAACCGTATCTCAACATCGCGCGGCAGCCAGTTCAGGAAATCGGCTACGTGCTCCGCAGCCAGGCGTTCGGTAAAGGAAGCCAGCAACGCTTTCGAGAACCCGGACGAAACCAGCACGGCGGCTGCGTTCCAGGGTTCCTCCACACCGTTCTCCTCCAGCCAGTCGGCCAGTTCATCCTCCCGCTCGCTCTGCACGATAGGACTCAGTTGCGGGCTTTCACCCTGAATCACATCGTAGATCGGCCTGAAGGGATCGGCTTCGGCCTCTCCGTCTCTGAACATGACCTTGCGCAGCAGAACCGAGGCCCGCTCGTCGAGCGCCTGGAGCGTCTTTCCGAGGGTTCGCGCGGCGCGGCCTGCCGCCGAGGCAGGGTTATTCAGTTCATGGGCAAGGCCGGCAGCCATCGTGCCGAGCGAAACCAGCTTGTCCTGCTGTAGCCGCGTGCGCGCCGCCGCCCGGATGCGATCGCTCATCAGGTGCGCCAGGCGTGCGTCGAGTTCGGGAATGCGCCGCAACATCTCCGGGAAATGCCGTATGTGCAGCCGCGCGACGCGTGAAGCCTCGGCAGCCGTAGCATGGGCTGTGAAGCGCGTCATCCGCGAATGCGGCAGCATCCCTCCGACCTCGCCTGCCTCAAAGGTTAAGACTCCCACCTCGCGTCCCTCTTCGCGCAGGACGCCACGGATACAGCCTGCCAGCGTGGCAAACATCCACTCTGCGGGGCTGCCTTCCTCGATGAGTACGTCCCCCGGCGCAAGACGCATTTCCTCAAAGTGGTCGGCCAGCCAGTCGAGCGCCTCCGGGCCGAGTCCTTCAAAAAGAGGGACTGCCTGCAAATCTTCGGCATGGATCATGGAAATTCCTGGAGTTGTCGCGTGAAATGGCCTGCCGTTCGGGCAGTATGCCTGTCAAAAGGTCGTCCGGTCTATGTAGCACCAGGCCCATTCCTCGCCGGGTTCAAACGACTTGATGATGGGATGCCCTGCCTCTTCGTAATGCTTGCTTGCGTGCTTGTTCGGGGAGGAATCGCAGCAGCCGACGTGCCCGCAGGTCATACAGATGCGAAGATGCACCCACGTACTGCCTGTCCTCATGCAGTCCTCGCAGCCTTGCGCACTCGGTGAAACCTCGTGCGCGGCCTCCGTATGGGTGCATTTTTTCGTGTTTTGTTGTCTTTCGCTCAGTCTCATCGTGGTCTCCTGGTTTAGAGGGAGCCGATGCTCCGTTCCGTCACTTCCAAACGAGAAACGCAGGGCCTCCTGATAAACGCGCGGCGCTGCCGCCTCGATGCCGTAGGCTGCGAGCACCTCGGCCAGCACCCTCGCCACACTTGCCTGATCCTCCGCGATCACCTGCGCGGCGCCGGCCTCTTGCAACGCTGCTATTTCGCCTGCGAAACGGGTGCGGGCCAGCACGTGAAGCGCAGGATTGAGCGCCCGCGCCGCGCTGACGACCCGGCGCGTGGTCTCCAGATCGTCGTCGGCTACCACAAGCAGGCGCGCCTGCCGGACGCCCGCCAGGGTCAGTTCGTGCTGCCGCAGGTAGTTGCCGCTCAGCACCCGCAGGTTGCTGCGTTCCGCGCTGCGTGCGCCATCCGGACTGAGGGTAAGGATCACGTAAGGCGCCTGCTGCGCGTGAAGAACGCGCCCGAGAGCCTTTCCGGCCTCTCCATACCCCGCGATAATCACGTGGTCATGCAGATCCTCCGGCAGAGCAGCTTCCTGCGCCGGAGCTTCCGGGACTCTGCCAGACGGCATCTGCCGCGCCGTGCGTTCCCGAAATGCCTCGCCCAGGCGCGCCAGCACAGGGGTGGCAATCATCAGCAAAACGGTGGCCGCGATGAAAATCTGTGGGCCGCCCTCCTCCATGCCTGCCGGAAAAAGCCCCACCTCCCGCCCGCTGCGCTCCAGTACAAACGAAAACTCTCCTACCTGCGCCAGTATCAGCCCGGTGAACGCCGTCGTCCCGGTGGCATACCCCAGCACTCGCAGGCTGATGCCCGTCGTCAGCGCCTTGATGAGAAGCACGCCGGCCATGACGGCCAGGATCAATACCGGATGTGCGAGTACAAACCCCAGATCCAGCAGCAGCCCGACCGAGACAAAAAACGAGGCGCTGAAGAGGATTTGGAGCGGCAGTATTTCTCCGAAGGCCATCTCGCTGTAACGGCTTTCGCTCACGACGAGACCTGCCAGAAACGCGCCCAGCGACAGGCTCACACCCGCCAGGCTGGTCAGGTAGGCCGTTCCGAAACAGATGGCGACCACCGTCAGCAGGAAAATCTCCTGCGAACACGTACGGGCCACCGCTTCCAGCACCTTCGGCATGACCCGGCGGGCCACGATGAGCACTAGCGCCACGATGCCTGCCGCCTTGCCCAGCGCCAGCATGATCTGCCCGAACCCGCCGCCTTGGCCGCCGAGCATCGGCACGAGCAACACCATGGCGACCACGGCCAGATCCTGAAAAATCAAAATGCCCAGCGCAGCCTGCCCTCCCTCGCTGTTGGTTTCGCCGCGCGACATGAGCAGCTTCATCACGATGGCGGTAGAGGAAAGCGCAACGAGGAAACCCGTGAAAACGCCGCTCTGCCAGCCAACACCCGCCAGGGCAAGCAAGCCGGTCACGAGCGCTACGACGAGCGCTGTCTGCAAGCCGCCGCCCGCAAAGATGAGCCGCTGGATGCGCGCCAGCTTTTCCAGGCTGAATTCGATGCCGATAGTGAAAAGCAGCAGGATGACCCCCACTTCTGCCGCCGCCTCGATCAGCGCTTCGTCCTGGACCAGCCCCAGGGCATGGGGGCCGATGATCGCGCCCGTCACCAGAAAACTGACGATGGGCATGATACGCAGCAGATGGCAGAGGTACGCCACCAGAGCGCTCGCCACGAGCAGCACCGCGACCTCTGAGAAAAAAGGTGGAATCGTCCCGGCGGCCAGTATTCCGTTCATCGCGTCCTTGTGGAAAAACTACGGTTGCCGTCCGGCAGAGGACGAAAGGGTGACCGAAACGAACAGTTCCGGCCCGCACAGAGTGCGCTGCTGCATCGAAACGAACGAGGGCCGAACCGCGTACGGAAGAGAGGAACCTGAAGATCCGAACGCAGAAACAAGTTCGGGGGTCCCGCCGTCGCCATCTCTCTTGCTCTGGAAACGCCGCCATGCGACAGGTTCATCGCCTGAAACTGCTGACGCAAGGTCTGCTCCTGCTGTTTTGCCTCAACGGGCCGGATGCCGCCGGCCAGGCCCCCGCCGACTCGCAGAAAACGGCTCTCTCTTTCGCCCTGGAAGGCGCCGCCCTTAACCTGGACGAGGCCGAGCTTTTCGTCCGGCGCGTTTTCGAGCAGAAAGATTCCTCTCGCTACGACGAGGCGACGGAGGTTTACCTGACGCTGCTCGAAAACATGGACCGAGATCTGCCTCCGGCAGGGGAGATCCTTCGCCGTCGTCTGCTGGAACCGCTCGCGATGATCCTGCCGGACAGCGTGCTTGCAGCGGCAGGACTGACCGGTTCACCCCTCCTCCGGCTCGCTCCGGGGCAAGGCGCACGCCTGCTGAAGTGGTGGCGCAGCGCCGACCTGCTTTCTGCCACGCCTGAGAACGAACGCCTCACCGAACATCTGGAACGGGTGGCCTACGCCCGCGCT
This sequence comes from uncultured Rhodothermaceae bacterium, assembly GCA_965365465.1. GTDB lineage: Bacteria > Bacteroidota > Rhodothermia > Rhodothermales > DASSAV01 > CBDUBU01. Next base: position 1,725 of record CBDUBU010000223.1, on the reverse strand, counting down.
CATTACACTGACCGGGATGGGTCTTTCGACGATCGCGCCCCGGTCTATATCCGGTTCGGCCCGCCCAGCCACGAGACTTCGATCATGCTGAACGAGGTGGAACTGCTCGATCTCAACCTCGTCTCCGGCTTTCCGCGCCATACGTTCTGGGTGTACCGACAGGTGCATGACCGGGCCGACTACCTTTTTATCGATAAGCCCGGCGCCGGATACCGCCTCGGTTTGCCGTACGAACTAATTCCGACCGAGCTGCGCAATCGCCGCAGCGCCTCGCGCCTTCTGATCAAGGTCATGGAGGACATCTACCGGACGCTTGCGCTTTACCAGCAGCGCACGCATTACGGCTTCCTCTACCATGAGATTGCAGGCTTCCGGGAATCGCTGGCCTTGAACCATGCCCGGATGACGCCGGAAGGCTTTGCGCTGACGATGTTGAGGCGGGCGCGCATGGAAGACCAGCAAGAGATAGTCCGCCGCGATGAGGAAATGCCGCGTTCGTACTCGAACCTGCTCGACGCCGTAGAGCCGCTTCCGGCGGCGCTCCGGTGGGCGCGGTTCCTGGAGCCGGATGGAACCACGCAGGCGGAATTCTACTGGGACCTGCGGGGCGAAGACCTCCGCCCCTCCCGGCGGCTGCGGCGCAGCCTGGAAAAGCGCGGGCATCAGCCTTCCGATGAATATATCCTGAACCTGACGGTAACCCGGCAAGATCCGGACTACCGGGATCAGGCGCGTGAAACCCGGCATTACCGCATCCGCCTTCCGGAGGACAGCCTCGATGCGTCGGACGTGCTGCCGCTTCAGACTTTCCGGCTGGAGGGCGCCGCAACTCCTTATCGCGTGGCGCTGCAATGGGATGCCTTCTGGACAACCGCTGCGAAAGGAGATACGGCGGCGGGGTTGGGGCCGAAGGTCAAGGTCGGCCTGCAACACATCGATTCGCTGCGGGCGTTGCAAAACGATCCTGCCCGGCTGGAAATGAGCGACCTGAAGCTGCTCCGCATCTCCGGGGACGTACCGCCGGAACAGGCTATGCCTTATCCATACGCCGCTATCCCGGCAGGCATTCCACTGGGCCTGTACTTCGAGGTCTACCACCTCGCACCCGCCGCCGACGCCCGCACGCATTACACCGTCGCCTATGAGGTAATGCGCAACGAAAAACGAAGAAAAAGAGGGCCGCAGACGGAAGCGCGAACCACCTACACGGGAGCCGAACCCACCGCTCAGGAAACCATCCTGCTGAACCTGAACGACCAGGACGGGACCGGCGCGGTCGAGATTACCGTGCAGGTCACCGACGAGACGACCGGGCAAAGCGTAGCGCGTTCACTGTCTTTTGAAGGGCTGCCCTGATCCGTACTCCGTTCAGCAGCGAGCGCCTTCCCTGCTTGCGGTCATAAATGCTTCACCACGTCGGCATAAGGGGATCTGCGCCTCATCTCGCGCCTGTCATTCCGACGACCTCTTCAACGAGAAAAACATTAAGGTTCGAGTAAACTGCCGCCGTCGGGGTTGTGGTGAATCAACTCCCTGACGGATGGGAAGTCTTTCGTTGCAGGCAGGCGCCGTTCATCCGGCGCAGCGTGCAGTTCGTGCATTGTACTGTAGCCTGAAGCGATCTTTCGAGCTATCATGCAGCCGCAGTCCTGCATTCCGCGTTATTTTCCGGCGGGTCGGGAAGAAAAAGACGCATGAAGCGGTTGTCTGAAAAAGAAGTAATGC
>CBDUBU010000222.1:0-6868 GCA_965365465.1 uncultured Rhodothermaceae bacterium | reverse complement strand
GGTTCGCGGCGCACCAGATCGGCGGGCCATTCGGTCCAGGACGCGCCGCCGTGCGCTTCCTTGAGCGCCATGAACAGCGCGTAATCGTCGAGCCAGTACCGGGTTCGCTCAACGAAGCGTTCCTGGTCTGCTCTCACATCGTGGTACTCACCGGCTTCAAACCGTTCAAAGGCCCTGACCAGCAGCGCGCGCTTGAAAGGAATGACCCGCTCGAACTCGACGCAGTCTTCGGAAAAGCCGGGAGCTTCCGCCAGGTCCTCCTCGGCAAGAAGATGCTGCGAGCGCAGCACATCAGGGCTGATGAGCAGCGGATTGCCGGCAAAGGTGGACGGACTGGAGTACGGAGAATACCCGTGCCCTACAGGCACCAGGGGCAAAACCTGCCAGATCTGCTGGCGCGACCGGACGAGGAAATCAGCGAACCGGTAGGCTTCAGGGCCGAGGTCGCCTATGCCGTACGGGCCGGGCAGCGAAGTGATATGTGAGAGTATTCCACTATAACGAGGCTGATGCATGGGTAAAAAAACTGGTGGGCGAGGAATCAACAAGGGTGACGGGAGCCTGCTTGCAGCAGAAAAACACTACGAATCTGGAAATTAACAAACAAACCACCTACAAACGCTCTTTCCGGTCCCTGTGCAATGGTAAAGAAGCGCTTACATACGCAGAGATTACATTTTGCCGGGATAGGCATCTTTCCCTGAAGCGCAACCTTGCTCCCGTACTTACGTCTGATGAACCATCGGAAGCGCCTCCATCATTCCACGTCTAACGGCTCATGCGCGACATTCTTGAAAGGCTTACCCTGGCAGACTACGAGTTCCTGGTCGGCCTCATCCAGAGCGACCTCAACCTCACGGACGACCAGGCGCTCCGGCAAGCATTGCGGGATCTGGAAGAACTGGACACGCCGGCGGCCCGGGAGAACCTGTATACCCGTCTGGAAAAGGAAATCCGCTATCTCGGGAGCGCGGAACTGGCCTATTTCATCCGCTATGCGTCAGGACGGATGCCTGGAGTTCCCTTCGAGGAGGTGATCCGCGACGCGGCCCGTGCGCTGACGATCAAGTTGCCGCCGATGGGGACGGAGCGCGAACTGCTCGTCACGCTCGCGCAGTCCTACGCGACGCAGCAGTTTGCCCGGATGTCCCGCGAGGAGCAACAAAAGGTGCTCACGGACCTCGGCGTAGAGCAGGAAAAGGCAGCGGCTTTTATCATGAAGTCTGCCGGCGTGATCGCCATTCCCGCCCTGATCGAGGCGTTCGGAAGGATCGTCGTACAGGGACTTATCAAGGAAGTCATTTTCGGAACGATCACCCGGATCATCGGGAAGCAGCTTTCAAATACCCTGTTCCGGATGATGGCGAGCCGGTTTCCCTGGTGGATTCGCTGGATCGGGCCTGCGGCCTGGACCTTCTCGTTCGGCTGGATGGCGCTGGATCTGCAAGGGCCTGCCATGCGGAAAACCATCCCCGTCGTTCTCTACCTGGGGTTGTGTATGCTTCGGGAAGAGCGTTGAACCGGAGCCGGAAAGGACGGTCCTGCCATCCTTCCCGGCCCGGAAAACCGTCACACCTGCGGCAGTTGCCACGGGTCGCGGTAGTGGCTGTGCATTAGGGCATTGGCCTCTTCATCTCCGGTGAAGTGATTGGCGCTTGCGTCCCAGTACACCTTTCTGCCCGTTTTCAACGCGATGTTGCCCAGTTGCGCGTTGAGTGCGGCCAGACGCCCCACCTCCGGGTTGCATACCGGCTGCTCGCGTGACTTGACGCAGTTGATGAAGTTCTGCGTGTGCAGGTTCAGGTCGTTGTTTCCCCCGAAATGGACCGGGACCGGCTCCATGAGCGGCTTTTTGTTCTTGACTTCAGGAATGACCTCCCATTTGCTGCGGTCCACCACCAGCGTGCCATTGTTTCCGATAAAGGCCACGCCGTGGTCGCGGCCGTAGGGGCCAAGCCCGATGCCGACGGCGCTTTCCCAGATCATGGTAAAGTCATCGTACTCGTAAATGGACTGCTGCGTATCCGGCGTTTCCATGCCGCTGTCGGCGCGAGCAAACTTGCCGCCCGTGGACATGACGGACTTCGGCGCGGTCGCTTCCATGCCGTAGAGCACCATGTCGATCAGGTGTACGCCCCAATCCGTCATCAGGCCGCCTGCATAGTCCCAGAACCAGCGCCAGTTCCAGTGAAAGCGGTTGGGGTTGAAAGGATGATCGGGGGCCGGGCCGAGCCACATGTCGTAGTTGACGCCGGGAGGCGTGGGCGCGTTCGGCAAGTCGCTGATGGTATCCCAGGGCATATAGGCCCATGCCTTCACGGTGCGCATATTGCCGAGTGCGCCGCTCTGGACAAACGCCATCGCAGAGTCCCAGTGCGGGCCGCTGCGCTGCCACTGGCCGACCTGCACGACCCGGTTGTAATGTCTGGCGGCGGCCACCATCCTGTCGATCTCCTCGATGGTGTTGGCAAGCGGCTTTTCGCAGTAAACATCCTTGCCGGCCTCGCACGCCGAGATCATGATGAGCGGATGCCAGTGGTCCGGCGTGCCGACGATTACCGCGTCGATGTCCTTGTTGTCCAGCAACTGCCGGTAGTCGCCGTAGAGGACCGGCTTTTTCCTCGTTCGCTCCTGCAACTCGGCAGCGCGTTTTTCCAGCACGTTCTGGTCCACATCGCAGAGCGCGATAGCCTCGACCTCCGGGATGTTGAGGTGCGAGAGGAGGTCGGTGAAACCCATGCCTGCCACGCCGACAACGCCAAGACCGATCTTGTCATTGGCGGAAACAGGACGCCCCGCGAAAACCGATCCGGGGAGGGCCGTAGCCATGCCTGCTCCGGAGAGCAACATCGCAGACTTCTGCAAAAACGTTCTTCGTGAATGGTCCATGTGGGTAATGCGTTATAATTATAAGGGATCGGTCGAGAGTCCGAGGTGAATCAGTATGCGAAAATTACGGATAAGGGTCAATGAAAGCCATGAGGATTTACGAGCGGGCGGCGCTTGCCTGCTCCGGGCTGCTGTTCGGGAGGCGGGTCCAGAAGCGACTATGCACGAGAACGTTACGTTTGAAGCGCCACCTTACGCGGCCCCCGGCTTTTATGAAGGGCAATGTATCACCCAAAAACCACAACTGATAACGGATATGGAAAGCAACCCCGCAAAGGATGAACTGGTGGCAGGACTCAACGAGGATCTGGCGCATGAGTATCAGGCGATCATCATGTACAATAGCTATGCGGCGATGGTGACCGGCATTCACCGTCCGATCCTGAAGGGCTTTTTTGAAGGGGAGGTGCCCGAAGAACTGTTGCACGCCCAGTTTCTGGCCGACAAAATCACGGCGCTGGGTGGAAAGCCCACCACGAAGCCTGCCGAACTTCGGCTGGCAGGTTCTTCCACGGAGATGCTGGAGCAGGTTTTCGAGGCAGAGGCAGAAACCATCGAACGCTATGTCCGGAGAATGAAGCAGGCCGAGGAGTTTGGCGACTACGGGCTGGCGAATGATCTGCACGAGATCATCAGCGACGAGACGAAGCATAAGGAGGAGACGGAGAAACTGCTTCGCAGCCTTCGCGATTGAGGGTTGGTTGAGCCTGTTCCTCTAACGCCGGAACGCCGCGCGGATGCTTTGCGCCTCCGGGCAAGGCCATGCCTGCCGGGGTGGTTTCTGCGTGATGATTTTTCCCCCGGCGACAGGGCGGGTTCCTGTCAAACTCGGAGAGACGGAAAGCACGGTCCTTTCCGTCTCTCCGAGCCTTTTCGCCATGTACCTGACGTCCCCCCCTGTGTCATGCTGAACGTAGTGAAGCATCTATGCCATGAGTACGGCAGAACGTGTTTCTGTTGCGCCTTGCCGGGCTGCCTGCCCTGCTTCGGGCATAGATCCTTCGCGTTGCTCAGGATGACACGTCGGGTAGGGAAAAGACAGCCCTGCAAGGCATTGCCATAGGGAAGGTTCTTTTCGTCTGCTTCAAGGTTTCGCTCGTGTCGTGCTGAACGCAGTGAAGCATCTATGCCCCCAGACTGGCAGAATCCCTGCCTCTGGCGCTTTCTCTGTGCGGGGAGCAGGGCGGGCGCTCGTGGCTTGCCCGCATTCAGCCTGCGCCGGGCGTGCGTCCTTGAACGGGAGCGCTGCCCCATCCTCCATGCCGATCAGGTGTAGAGCATCTTGAACCGCTCGTATGCCTCACGTTCGAGGGTTTCCCGGTGGGCAGGGTGGGCAATGTCGATCAGGGCGCGCGCCCGTTGCCGCAGGTTCTTGCCGTAGAGGTTGGCTACGCCGTATTCCGTAACGACGTAATGCACATGGGCGCGGGTGGTCACGACGCTGGCGCCCTCCTTGAGGTGCGTCACGATGCGGGAGATGAGGCTGTTCGTGACCGAAGGAAGGGCAATGATGGGTTTCCCGCCTTCCGAGAGCGAAGCGCCCCGGATGAAATCCATCTGGCCGCCCACGCCCGAATACTGGTACGTGCCAATGGTGTCGGCGCTGATCTGTCCCGTCAGATCAACCTCGATGGCGCTGTTGATGGCCGTTACGCGCGGATTCTGCCGGATCACCGAGGTGTCGTTGACATAGGCCACGTCGCGGAGCATGATCTGGGGGTTGTCATCAACGTAGTCATACAGGCGGCGGGACCCCCAGACGAAGCTGCTCACCACCTTGCCCGGATGGACCACTTTTTTCTCTCCGTTGATGACGCCCCTTTCGATCAGGTCGATGACGCCGTCCGAAAACATCTCCGTATGGATGCCCAGGTCCCGGTGGTTGGTCAGCGCCGCCAGGACGGCCCCCGGAATGGCGCCGATCCCCATTTGCAAGGTAGCGCCGTCGTCGATCAACTCGGCGCAGTAACGCCCGATCGCGCTCTCGGCTTCGGTCAGGGTGGTGGTTTCAAGGGTGGGCAGGGGTTCGTTCACCTCCACGGCGTAGTCGATCTGGTCGGCGTGGATCATGCCATCGCCGTGGGTGCGCGGCATATTCGGGTTGATCTGGGCAAGAACGAACTCGGCGGTCTGCACCGCTGCCAGGGAAGCATCCACGGAGACGCCCAGCGAGCAGAAGCCATGACGGTCAGGCGGGGATACCTGAACGAGCGCGACGTTCAGGGGCAGGATGCGCTTCCGGAAAAGCGCGGGCACTTCGCTCAGGAACACCGGGATATAGTCGGCCTCGCCGGTGGCTACGGCATCCCGGATGTTCTTGCCGACGAACATGGCGTTGGTATGAAAGCTTCCGGCGCACTCCGGTAGCGCATAGGGAGCCGGGCCTTCGGTGTGGATATGGACGACCTCCACCTTGCTCAACCGGGGCGCACGGGCGGTCATCGCCTTGATCAGTTCCTGCGGCGCTGCCGCGATGCTATGCACGAAAACCCGGTCGCGGGACTTGATGACGGCGACCGCTTCAGCGGCTGAAACCAGCTTCATGGAAAGGCTGTTAGGTGAGGCGTTTTTTGTTCAGGCGATTGCCGCAGCACGCTGCGGCGCTTGCAGTATAGCCACGGAACGAGGCGCGGTCAACCCGTCTGCGAACGGTCGATGCCTGCGCCGGGGTAGATTTCTCCGAACTTCCTGCGAATGTAGGCAAGCCAGTTGCCGGCCTGGAGGGGATTGCCGGTGACGCGCTGGAGGATTTCCCCGGCGGTGAGCTTGCGCCCGTACTGGTGGATATTCTCCCGCAGCCATCCGAGCAGCGCGTCGAAATGCCCGGCGGCAATCTGGCTCTCCAGGTCCGGAAGGTCTTTGGCGGCCTGGTCGAATAGCTGCACCGACATCAGGTTTCCGAGCGCGTACGTGGGGAAGTAGCCGAAAGTCCCGATAGACCAGTGTATGTCCTGGAGCACGCCCTCTGCGTCGTTTTGCGGACGGATGCCGAGGTATGCTTCCATGCGGTCGTTCCAGCGGTCGGGAAGGTCTTTCACAGAGAGGCTGCCCTCGATCAAGGCTTTTTCCAGTTCAAATCGCAGCATGATGTGCAGGTTATACGTCACCTCGTCGGCTTCGACGCGGATGAGCGACGGTTTGACGCGGTTGATGGCGCTGTAGAAATCAGCCTGCGCAACGTCGCCGAGCGCATCGGGGAAGGCGCGCTGCAACTGCGGGTAGTAATGGCTCCAGAAGGGTTTGCTGCGACCCACGAGGTTTTCCCACAAACGGGACTGCGACTCATGCATTCCCATCGAAGTGCCGTCGGCAAGCGGCGTGCGGGCCAGTTCAGGCGCGACCCCCTGCTCGTAGAGCGCGTGCCCGGTCTCGTGCAGCGTTCCGAAAAAGGCCGAAGGAAAAAAGCGCTCGTCTACCCGTGTGGTGATGCGAACGTCGTCAATGGAAAAGGAGGTCGAGAAAGGGTGCTCGGAGAGGTCCTGGCGCCCCCGCTCGAAATCGTAGCCGAAGTCGGCGGCCACTTTCAGGCCGAAGTTCCATTGTTTCCGGTGTTCGAAATGCCGGTGCAGGAGTGCGGTGTCGGGTTCAGGTTGGGAAGCGATGGCCTGCACGATGGGGACGAGGTTTTTGCGCAGGTCGGTAAATACGCGCTCGACCTCAGCCGTTTTCAGATCCGGTTCGTACTGGTCGAGCAGGGCGTCATAGAGGCGCTCCTCATAGCCGTAAGCCTCGGCCACACGGATGTTCAGGTCTATGAGTTTTTGCAGGTGTGGCGCAAAGACAGGGAAGTCGTTCCCGGCCCGTGCTTTTTTCCATGCCTCCTGGCCGAGCGAGGCGGCTTGCGCAAGCTCGGCCACCAGCGCGGAAGGGAGCCTCAGCGCTTTGTCATAGTCGCGCCGGACGACGCGCAAAAGGCGCGCCTCGGTGGAAAGCGGATCGGCGCCCTGCATCTCGCGCTCCACCTGCTCCATGAGAACGC
>CBDUBU010000221.1:0-6892 GCA_965365465.1 uncultured Rhodothermaceae bacterium | reverse complement strand
CTCAGTTATGCGGAAACCCTGGTGGTTGCTTTTGCCGCCGCTACGGTTTTTGCAGTCGGGGTATGCTATTTCTGGCCCACGATGCTTGGGTACGTATCGGAGCGTATTCCGCGTTCCGGCGCCCTGGGCCTCGGCCTCATGGGGGCAATGGGTATGCTCGTTGTCGGGGCGGTTACCTCACCGTGGATGGGTTCCGTTGCCGATGAATACGTGCATGAGTACCTCGTGGAGCCGGAGCATACGCAGCAGACCCTGGCTGTGATGCAGAACGTTACGGAGACCTATCCTGCGCTTGTGGATCAGGCGCAGGGCGCCTTCAGAGACCAGATTCAACGGGGTCTGGATGCGGCGCAGGGTGTGCTCAGCGCCTATGAGGCAACCAGCACCCTGCCACAGGGTGAAACGGCAAATGCTCTTCGCGCCATCACGGATAGCCAGGTGGCGATTCTGGGCACCACGGGTTCCGAGGCAGACCTGGTCGCTGTGTCGCAGGCGGGGGCCGTGCTTGGCCCTGCCGACAACTTCGGCGGTCGTATCTCTTTCCGGTATATCGTGCCGTTCACCTGCTTGCTGATCGTCATCTTCGGATTCCTGTACTGGCGCGACCGGCAGGCAGGCGGCTACAAAGTGGAGCATATTACGCAAGCTGACTTGCAGAATGCACAGGCGGCTGCCAGAACGTCGGTCTGACCTTGAAAAGCAGGAAATGGCTGAACGCCTCCGGGCGGTGTGCATTCCAGCGCACCGCTTTCGGGGCGTGCCGGGATAAGATTTTTGATTACTGAAAGAACTGAGAATACTATGGCAAGACCAGTAACATTATTTACAGGGCAATGGGCGGATCTGCCGCTGGAGACGCTGGCGGAAAAGGCAGCAGGTTGGGGCTTCGACGGACTGGAACTCGCCTGCTGGGGCGATCACTTTGAGGTGGATCGCGCACTCGAAGAAGACGGATACTGCCAGGGTCGTCGTGACCTGCTAGCCAAACACGGTCTCCAGGTCTGGGCGGTGAGCAACCACCTGGTCGGGCAGGCCGTGTGCGACCGGATAGACGAGCGCCACCGGTCCATTATCCCGGCAAGGGTCTGGGGAGATGGAGATCCGGAAGGCGTGCGCGGGCGCGCTGCCGAGGAGATGAAAAACACGGCGCGGGCCGCCGCCAGACTGGGGGTAAAGACCGTCAACGGGTTTACCGGGAGCAGCATCTGGCCGCTGCTGTACTCATTCCCTCCCAATACCCCGGCCATGATCGATGCCGGCTTTCAGGATTTTGCCGACCGCTGGAATCCGATCCTCGATGTTTTCGATGCGGAAGGCGTTCGTTTCGGGCTCGAAGTGCATCCTACGGAGATTGCCTTCGACATTTCCTCGGCGCGGCGCGCGATAGAAGCAATAGGCGGACGGAAAGCGTTCGGCTTCAACTACGATCCGAGCCACATGGGATATCAAGGGGTTGACTACGTGGCTTTCATTGAGCAGTTTGCCGACCGGATCTATCACGTTCACATGAAGGACGTATGGTGGTCTTCTGTGGCAAAGTCTTCAGGGGTATTTGGGGGACATCTCGATTTCGGCCACCGGGATCGGTACTGGGATTTTCGCTCCATCGGGCGTGGGCGCATCGATTTCGAGGAAATCGTACGTATGCTGAATCGCATTCAGTACGATGGGCCGCTCTCCATCGAATGGGAAGACATCGGGATGGACCGCGAACATGGGGCGAAGGAGTCATGCGCCAATGTGAAGTCCTATGACTTTGCTCCCTCCAACGTGGCTTTCGATGCTGCCTTTGCCGGTGAGTGAAAGGCCCGGCGGCAGGTATCGTTTTGAAAACAGGTGCGGAAGGCGTGGTGCGTACGGCCTGCTCCTCCGCACCTGATCTGTTTTTGCATGCACGGATTCATGGGGTTTGTCCCTGCCCGTGTAGTCAATCAACAGGTTTTTTGCAACTACAAACCTGTTTCATTAAAGCAGCATCCAATGAATTCCGTTGAAACACAGGCGGCCTCAGCGCCGCGAATGAAGCTGGTGCAGCAGTTGATGGATGCGGGTGTGATCGCCGTGATCCGCATGGCCGATTCGCAGAAGCTGGTCAGGGTAGCCGAGGCCATCCATCAGGGCGGCGTATCGGCCATTGAAATAACGATGACGGTCCCGAACGCGCTGAAAGTCATTGAAGACGTGTCGCGGGCGCTGGGAGACGAAATCCTTCTGGGGGTAGGCTCGGTGCTCAATGCAGGCACGGCGCATCGGGCCATGGATGCGGGCGCCCGCTACGTGGTAAGCCCCATCTTCAAGCCTGAGATCATCGAGGCGGCGCACGAACGCGGTTGCCCCGCCATGCCCGGCGTTTTCACGCCGACGGAAGCCTTGATCGCGCAGGAACAGGGAGCCGACATCGTCAAGGTATTCCCGGCAGACGTGGTCGGGATGGCATTTTTCAAGGCGGTGCTGGCGCCGATGCCGCATCTGCGGTTGATGCCGACCGGCGGCGTTTCGCTGACCAATGCAGGAGACTGGATTCGGGCAGGCGCCGTGGCCGTAGGGGTGGGAGGCGCGCTTCTGGACAAGCAGGCTATCTCGGAAGGAAACTACGCGCAGCTCACGGAAAATGCCCGGATGCTGCGCCGCAGCGTGGAACAGGCGCGTGCGTAACAAAACAGGTCGGCGCAACGCCTTTTACGGTTTCGATCCAGATCCAACATGAAAGGGAATCAGCATGGACTTTGTAGATAGACTGTTTGACATCAAGGGAAAAGTAGCCGTCATCACGGGCGGCGGTGGCGCGCTCGGCGGGTTGATGGCGCATGGCCTTTCCTATATCGGAGTAAACGTGTGCGTTCTCGACCTGCACCGGGAGCGGGCCGAAGGAGTAGCTTCCGAGTGCGAGAAGCTGGGAGGAGCCACGATGTGCCAGACCGGGAGCGTGCTCGACAGAGCAGATCTTCAAAACGCAAGAGATGCCGTACTCGACAAGTGGGGGCGCATCGACATTCTGGTGAATGCAGCCGGCGGCAATGTGGCGGCGGCCACCCTGTCTCCGGAGAGCACCATCTTTGATCTGCCGATTGATGCCTTTCGCAAGGTGTTTGATCTGAACCTGCTGGGCACGGTGCTTCCCACACAGGTTTTCGGGGAGGTGATGGCAAAGCAGCAGGAGGGGGCCATCGTCAATATTTCGTCCATGACAGCTTCCCGCGCCATATCGCGCGTCGTGGGCTATTCGGCGGCAAAGGCAGCCGTCGAGAACTTCACCCGCTGGATGGCAATGGAACTTGCGCTCAAGTATGGTTCCGGCTTGCGCGTAAATGCGCTGGCGCCAGGCTTCTTCGTGGGAGAACAGAACCGCACGCTGCTTTTGAACGAAGACGGCAGCCTGACGGAAAGGGGCAAAGTTATCATTTCCCATACGCCCATGGGCCGTTTCGGGGAAGCAGAAGAATTGCTCGGCACGCTAATCTGGTTGTGCAGCGACGCGGCAAAATTCGTGACCGGGGTGGTTATCCCGGTAGACGGCGGCTTTTCCGTTTATAGCGGCGTTTAAAAGAACGGAGCGGATTTGACATGGATTACATCGACGAATTGCTTCGCGCCACAGACCTCTTGCCGGCGCTTTCAGAGCATGATGCACAAGAGGCAGCGGACCATCTGGGAAGGCTTTCCGGACTGAATGTTTATCCGCGTTCCATTGCGGCGGTAAACGGGCGTCTCTATTTCCTGGGTAAACAGTCGGGCGGAAAGCGGCTTGGCATTCTTGCGAAGGAGGCTGTTTCAGATTTTTCCGGAGATGAAGGGAAAGCCGCGACAGGAGGCGAAGCGTACAGCTTGAAGCTATGCCCGCTCACGCATGAGAATGCTGATGCCCTGCGGGAAGCACTCCCCTTTACGGCACCCCGCGTGCTGGGCCTCATGAAGTCCGCCGGTTGTGGAGACCGGCTGGGGCTGGCAACCCCCGGTCATCTGCACGCCGTCCGCAAGCATAGCCTGGCTCCAATTCTGGCGCAGCAGTCGATTCGGGAGATGATGCGCACCAACCGAACCCCTGACGAGGTGATGGACGATGCCGCCTGGGGGGTGTTTCAAGAAGGCTGGCGCGACGGATTCGGGGCTGATGCGGACCATCTCAAAACCAGTGAGGACATCGATCGCTGCGTGGCAGCCGGATTTACGTTCTTCACCATCGACCCCAGCGCCTATGTTGACAACGACGCTGATTCAGATGAAATGGGGACGTTGAACGAAAAGTTTGAGGCGCTGCCGTGGGAGCGGCTTGAATCCTCGGAAGCTGAAATGCGCCGTCTCTACGTGGACCAGACGTTTCACGTGGGAGATTTCGATCTGACTTTTGACGAGGAGACGCTGGTGCGGGCGGCTGTCAAGTACAGCGCAGCAGTTGCGCATACGGCATGGATGTATACGTACCTGTCCGGGGTGATGGGAAACCGGCCCTTTGAACTGGAAATGTCGGTGGACGAGACAGAGACGCCGACCACCGTGCATGAGCATTTTTTTGTAGCTCACGAACTGAAACGGCTGGGTGTGCAATGGGTCAGCCTTGCGCCCCGTTTTGTGGGGAGAATGGAAAAAGGAGTGGACTACATAGGAGATCCGGCTTCCTTCGAGCCAACACTGGTTCAGCACGTCGCCATTGCGCGGCATCTGGGGCCGTACAAGTTAAGCCTGCATTCCGGTTCGGATAAGTTCAGCATCTATCCGCTGTTTGCCCGGCACGCGGGTGATCTGTTTCACCTCAAAACGGCAGGAACGTCTTACCTCGAAGCGCTCCGCGCCATAGCACGGACGAACCCTGCGCTTTTCAGAGAGATTTTTTCTTTTTCCATAGATCATTATGAGACGGATAAGGCGACCTATCATGTCTCTGCGGATCTGAGCAAAGTGACGCACCCGGACGCTTTACGCGACGAGGAGCTTGCTTCCGTGCTCGATCAGTTTGATGCGCGCCAGGTGCTTCATGTCACCTTCGGCTCTGTGCTTACTGCAAGCGGGGAGGGCGGCGCCCTCCGTTTCAAAAATCGACTTCTGGAGGCGCTCCGGGAAAACGAAGATGTTCATTACGGTACACTCGAAAAGCATTTTGACCGGCATCTAAGTCCCTTTGATGTGGAAGACATGGAAGTTGGCGATGCGATGAGCGCCACGCAGCAGGTTTAGAAAGCAAAAAGCAATCAATCGCCGGTCATTGCCTGGATGAGAGGCGATCTCGGGGCCGGGGAAGCGCTTTTTGCTGGAAAGCCCCTTAGCGGGCTGTTATGAAGGTAGAACAAAGTCAATCGCTCCCAGGAGGCGAGGAAGCCCTGTGTTCCTGCGGACATAAGAAGTGAAAAAATGGCAGACAAAGAGACGATAAGGCAGCAATTGCTGGAACTGGCCGCCGATGCAGGAGACAGCAGGCACATGGCGATTCTCGGCGAAGGCAACATTTCAGGCAAGATCGATGACCGGTATTTTCTGGTGAAAGCCAGTGGAACCAGCCTTTCTGCCTTGCGCCCGGAGCATCTGGTGGAAGTGGATTCAAGGCCGCTCCTGGATGTGATGGAGCGTGGAGACAAGCTTGGAGATGCCGAGATCGAGCAGTTGCTGCTGGATTCAAGGGTGGATCAGGCAGCGCTGAAGCCCTCCGTCGAATCCCTTTTTCATGCCTGGTTTCTACAGTTGCCGGGTATTCAGTTCGTCGGGCACGTACACGCGATAGCCGTCAACCAGATTCTGTGTTCTCCCCGCGCCGCCGATTTTGCCACAAAGCGGATGTTTCCGGATCAGATCGTCTATTGCGGGTTTGAGTCGGTCCTGATTCCCTATGTTGATCCCGGTCTCGTGCTGAGCAGGACGATTGCAGCGGAGGTCAATGCTTTCCGCGAAAGAAACGGCCTGTTGCCCAAGACGATCCTGCTTGAAAATCATGGACTCATTGCGCTTGGCAAGCGCCATTCCGAGGTTGTGGCGGCAATGGGAATGACAGAGAAAGCAGCGCGCATTTTTGTGGGGGCAAGCGCGCTCGGAGGCCCCGTCTTCTTTGAAGATCATCAGGTGCGGCGCATCGACGGAAGGATGGATGAGCATTACCGCCAGCGTATGCTGGAGCAATTGTCTTGAGAGGTTCGGGAAGGATCTGCGCGGCCGGCAGCCGAAAATTTGATGAGCACTACCTACCTTGCTTTCGATCTGGGCGCTTCCAGCGGGCGGGCTATACTTGGTACGCTACAGGGCGCGCGCATGGACATGGAGGAGATCCACCGTTTTCCCACGCCGATCATCGAGCAGGGGGAGCGGTTGTACTGGGATCTGGAGGCGCTGTGGCGCGAGCTGCAAAAAGGGCTTGAACGGGCCTTGCAGGCAGCGCCCGGACTGCGGAGCCTCTCGGTGGATTCGTGGGGCGTCGATTACATTCCGCTGGATGAATGCCATGAACCGATTCGAACCGCGTATTGCTACCGGGACCCCAGAGTGGAAGGGATGATGCCCCGCGCCCTTGCCCTCGTTCCTGCCAGGGACATCTATGCGGCGACCGGAATCCAGTTCATGGAAATCAACACGCTCTATCAGATCCTTGCCGACCGCGAGCAGGAGCCGGATCTGTTTTCGCGCACGTCCATTCGGTTGCCGATTGCCGACTACTTCAACTACCGGTTCAGCGGTAAGCCCGTAGCCGAGGTTTCGCTGGCTAGCACGACCCAGCTTGTGGATGCCCGAAGCCGGGAGTGGGCAGCCGACTTGATGCGCCGTTTCCAGATTCCTGTTGATGGCTGGCCCGTCATCGTGCCGTCTGGAACACGAATAGGAAAGGCTTCCACAACGGGAAACGTTGAAACCATTGCGGGATGCTCGCACGATACGGCCTGCGCGGTTGCGGCAGTTCCGGTGGAGAACAGCG
>CBDUBU010000220.1:0-6919 GCA_965365465.1 uncultured Rhodothermaceae bacterium | reverse complement strand
CGGCAGAGCGCCGAATCGACAAGGACTCGCTATGCTTCCATCTCTTCAAAGAACATCCCTTCTGAAGAAGGGCGCAAAAGGGCGAAGCCCGGTGAGAGCCTCGCCCTTTTCGCATTCACTATTATCCTAAACGTAACTTCACTACAAAGGTTTCCGTATTGGATTCAATTCGCTGTTTCTTAAAAGAACGACTGCAAACCTGCTCCGCATTTACTGCAAAGCTTGGGTCAAACGTCAGCTTATGAATCGGGTTCCAGCGCCTGCCGACTTCATACTATCTTCAATTATATTTACTATCGTTGGCCGCTGCACCTGTTTACTACCGCTATCCTTATATTGTACGCTTTTGACCTTTGTAAATAATCTATCCTCAGAAACACTTTTCCGCCAGGCATGGAAGGTACTGAAGGCAACCTGCCCACCTTAGAGAACCTGATTATGAACCCCAAAGACCACATGAACGATCATCCCAGTGGGGATTCTATGGCTATCATAGCCTCTTATCTGGAAGACTTGCCTTTCCCGGCTACCAGAACTGAAGTTCTCCGGCGTGTTCAAAGCGCCGGAGCGCCAGCGGTTATTATCAAACAGTTTGAGCGCCTGGAGGTCCGCACGTATGCCACAATAGAGGATTTGACCAGTTCGCTCGGAACGGGGGGCGACCTTTCAACATGAAACGCCATCTCCTCCCCGCGCCTGCTCTCATTCCGGCAAGTGCGAGCGGCGTGATCTTCAAGGGCACAGCGTCTTGTTTGCTGGACATAAATCTACCTCCCCTGTCTAGTGAACAGCCGGGAGGCATAAATGCAGGACTTCAAAAGACCGGCACAGGAACTAGATGGCCAGGAAAACGCGCCTTTTTTGAAATCAGGCAAGGTCTATGCGTGTCTTACGACAGTCTGGCAGAGGCTGCTTTATGGAACGATGTTTGTCATAATTATCTGTGCAACCTAAATTAACGTTTGCTGCTACTTTCAGTTTCGAGCTATTGATGTCTGGACATAAAACAAGCATGACCGAAAAACACATGACTGCAGAAGCCAAACGCGCCGCTCTCCAGCATGGAAACCGAAGGCTGGCCTTGCGCCAGTTGAGCGATGAGGAACTCATGGCTCATTTCCAGGCAGGCACGGTGCAGGCTTTCGATATTCTGGTTGAGCGCTACTCCGAGAAGCTTTTCCATTACCTGTATCATTTCGTCAAAGACGACAAACAGGTAGAGGATCTGCTACAGGATACATTTTTGCGTGTTCACCGCAACCGGCATTCTTACCACCCGATCGCCAAGTTTTCTACCTGGCTCTACACGATTGCAGGCAACCTGGCGCGTTCCGAGTACCGGCGCCGCAGGAGGCACCGCACGTACTCGTTTCATTCGCTGAGCCGGGATGGCGAGGAGTATGAAATGGAGATCCCTGCTGAAACGCTGGCGCCGGATCGCCATGCCGAACGGGGCATCCATGACGAAGCTATCCAGCAAGCGCTGGCCCAATTGCCAGAGGACTTCCGGGAGGCTGTCGTCCTGCGGGACGTGCAGCAACTGAGCTATGAGGAGATTGCTGAAATCACAGGCCTGCCGCTCGGCACCGTCAAAAGCCGTATCAACCGCGGCAGAACCAAGCTGCAAGAACTGCTGAAAAGCGTTTATACGTTGAAGGAAGACTGAACGCCTTAACACTTTAGTCGGGAAGCATCAAACCCCGAGATCAAGCAGGGATCTCGGGGTTTTTCGTTTATCATGCAGGGCAAAAACAAGCTCAACCGGAAAGTACCCGGCTGACTGGTTAGCCTGCATGAATGGAAAGCACATCCTCGTATTTTATACATGCAGCTTTCTGCTCAAAATACTGGATACTGCCTTTGTTGTCTTGTACATTCATCAAACTTGACTAATGCGTTGCCAGACGATGAATCCTCTGAGTATGAACTTTTCCGGGCATGAACAAGGCGCTTGACATAGGCGATACGGAGACCGCCGTCTCAATGCCGGAGCGGCAGAGGATTTCGAGGCGAGTAGCCGAGAATGAATGGTTCATCAGGCTGCTTGAGGCCAATCCAGAGGCCATGGTCATTGTAGATGGAGAGGGATACATTGCGCTCGTCAACGAACGGGCAGAGCGCCTCTTCGGTTATGACCGGAAGGAGATGCTTGGCAATAAGCTGGAAATGCTTATCCCCAAACCGCTTCGGGAGCGTCACCAGCAACACCATCAAGAGTACAGAAAGTATCCTGCTACCCGTCCTATGGGGGTGAACCTGGAGCTGACAGGTCTCAGGAGCAACGGCGGGGTTTTCCCGGTGGATGTTAGCCTTAGCCCTCTGGAGACGGAGGAAGGCATCCTTGTTCTCAGCGTCATCCGTGACATTACGGATCGAAAACGTGCAGAAAAGGCGCTTCTGGACCGAGATGCGATCCTAGAATCAGTCGGATTTGCCGCTGAACAATTTCTCAAGTCTCCTTCCTGGAAACAGTGTCTGGACGAGGTGCTGGAGCGGCTCGGTCGCGCCGGGCAGGTTTCCCGCGTCCACCTTTACAGGAACCAGCTTGCAGGCGGCATCCTGTTTGCCCTTCAGCTTCGCGAATGGAGCGACAGCAGCCTGGAGCCGGAGCTTAGCCATCCGGGACCTGAAGCTTTTGCTTATAGCGCATTCGGGCTTTCGGGATGGGAGGAATCCCTCGGCAGCGGCAAACCGATTCACGGTGTTATCGACAACTTCCCTGAATCCGAGCGCGTCCTGCTTGCCCATCGCAACGTGGCTTCTCTGGCAGTCGTCCCTGTTTTCGTGGAAAGCAAGTGGTGGGGGTTCATCGGCTTTGAGGAATGCTTTTCAAAGCGCATCTGGACGGAAACAGAGCTTGATGCCCTGAACATTGCAGCGAGCACGCTCGGAGCAGCCATTCAGCGACAGACAAGCCAGCAGGAACTACATGAAAGCGAGGAACGCTTCTCCAAATCGTTTCACCTGGCCCCTGTTGCCATCAGCATAACAACGTTTGAAAAGGGCATCATCCGTGATGTGAACGAAAGCTTCGTTGAGATGACCGGGTACCCTCACGCGGAAGCAATCGGCCATTCCTTCAACGAACTCTGTCTGTACAGGCAACCTTCCAACCGCGACCGCATCATCGAAAGGCTGCTGGCAGAGGGGAGTTATCACGGGTTCGAACTGGCGATTCGCGTCAAGAACGGGGATACCCGCTATGTCATGGCATCAGCGGAGGCCATTGAACTCAAAGGCGAGCATTGCATTCTGGCTATGTTCTATGATGTCACGGAGCGAAAACGGTTGGAGCGTGAAATAGAACGGATACGCGAGGGCGAACAACACAAGATCGGGTACGACCTCCATGAGGACCTTGCGCAGCAGTTGGCCGGCGTCACGCTGCTCAGTGGCGCGCATCTGCAAAAACTGGAAGAGGAGAACTCTTCACACGTCGAGCCGGTGAGGCGGATCAACACCATGCTCGGGGAGGCCGTCTCCTTCTCGCGGAACCTGTACCGCCGCATCACTCCTGTAGATTCACGGCCCGACGGCCTCTTGCACGCGCTGCAAGGGCTGGCTGCTACGATTGAAAAGGTGTTCGGCATCCCCTGCCGCTACACGTACGGCGCCCCGGTTCTCATAGAAAGCCACATACTGTCTACAGACCTGTATCGCATTGCGCAGGAGGCAGCGCACATTGCCATCAAATACCGAAAACCCCGGCATATCTGGATAGATCTGTCAAAAAAGAACAGGCGCGTGCTTCTCAAAGTGAAAGACGACGGCGTTGCGGTTTCTGACGACGCTCTGAAAGCCTCGGAAGACCTGGATATGCGCGTGATGATGTACCGGTCCAACAAGCTGGGCGCCTCGCTCACCGTGCGGAAAAAGCCAAGATGCACCCTGCTGGAATGCGTCGTTGAAGGGTGAACCGCTTCACCTTCGGCCAGACAGCTTTTCCGGTTTTTGCTTGCCCTATGTACGTAACGCGAGGGACTTACTTGCGTTAGTCGTTACGCTCCATCGGCCGGGCTGCGCCTCTAGTCTCGCGCCTGCCGGGAACGACAGATGAAAAGTGTAAGGGAGCGTGCTGCATCCTTGCAGTTGGAGGAATACCACATTCCTGTCAGTTGTGGAGCTTCCGGATGCCCTTTACTGCAGGGTTAGCTGGAGCGCATGAGTTCGATCCGGACGCGGGCCGTGCCACGCTTGAGCATCCCGATGCTTCTGGCCGCCGCGTGGGAAAGGTCAATTACCCTATTTCCTGAAAAGGGTCCCCGGTCGTTAATCCGGACAATCACGGATTTTCCATTCCTCACATTCGTGACTCGCACGCGAGAGCCGAAAGGCAGGGTGCGGTGGGCAGCCGTCAGAGCGGCGGGATTAAATCCTTCACCGCTGGCTGTTGGTTCGCCCTCCAGTTCCGTACCATAGTAGCTTGCCAGGCCGCTGCCGGCATCCGCGCCGCGCGCCTGCGCGGCCTGGGTTTGTTTCTTCCGGGCTGCTTCGGCAAGAGCGCCTGCGACCCGCAGGGAGTCTGCCTGACGCAGAGAATCGAGCCGTTGCGCCATTTCGGAGGTCATCACCCCTGCCGGACCTTCTCCGAGCGTTACCGGATCTGGGACCGGCTCACGCACAACCATAAAACCGAGTATCAAAGCCAGAACCACCGCGACCGCGCCTGAGAGAAAAGCGGTCTTTCTGTACTGCGCTGCCTTTGCCCGCAGCTCGCGGTTGCCTCGTTTGAGGCGTGACAGGGTGTTCTTTATTCGTTTCCGTCTGTTGTTGTTGTAGTTGGCAGGCATTGGTCATATCACCAGTCTGTGCAACTTTCGCTTCAGAGCGCCTGAAAATAGACGTGCGGCGATGTTTGCACACGCGCCGCGCGTAACCTGTTTTCAGGCGCCGACCTGCAAGGCAGGCCACAGACGACGGCCTCTACCAGCGTATCAAGACGCCAATCACGAACAGTCCGGCCACCGTGCCCCTCGCGTCCGTAGACGGTCAGGCTCATATAAATGTACGCGATGGCCCTCGCAACAGGCAAGCACGCGCCTGGCCTGCCGGCGCAAACCGGAGGCGGAAAGACGCGGCGGCTCCCTGTTGTTTCAGCAGCCTTGCCGATAAAAAACCGTCATCCTGTATGTTGCCAACGGGCAGCAAGGCCGGTTCGTTCGTATAATGATGCTACGATCCTGATACATAGCCTCCTGCTTTTTTTACATCCTGTTCACAATTCCCCCTGGCGCCATGCTCGTACGAGACATCATGCACAGCCCGGTCATAACGACCCATCAGGGCGAAAGCCTGGCAACGGCCTACCGGAAGTTACAGGAACACGGCATCCGGCACCTGCCCGTGCTGGACGGCGATCTCCTGGTAGGCGTGGTCACAGACCGCGACCTGCGCCTGGCTACCAGCGCGTTGCAACCCCATCCGTTCCCGAATGAAGCAAGGGTCGAGCAAGTTATGACCCGCAATCCGATTACCACTACGCCACTAGACCCGGTAGAAGAGGCGGCGCGGCGGATGCAGGAGCGGAAGATCGGGTGCCTGCCCGTCATGGAGGGCGCCCGGCTCTCCGGCATCATCACGGGACCGGATTTGCTTGATGCCATTGTGCGGCTCACCGGCCTGATGCAGCCTTCCGGTCGCCTGGCAGTGCAGCTCAGTGGAAAACCAGGGCAGTTGGCCCGGCTCACAGCCCTGCTGGACAGCCGGGGCGTTGAAATCCATTCGGTGCTGAGTTATCCTGAAGCTGGAGAAGCCCCTCGCGTAATCCTCCGGGTCAGCACCCTGAATACGCATCTGCTCGCCGATTTCCTCCGTGAGGAAGGATTCCAGGTGGTGTGGCCTATCCGGAAATCGTGGATCGTTTAATTCGCCTCTTTTCAAGCCGCCCGGATCGTCAGGACATCTTGCTCGTGGGCGACCTTCCAACCGTCGCCTTTACGCTAATGCCGGCCTATCGGTAGTTGTAAGGTTTTATGTCGCGTGTTGCCACCGTTTACCACGAACAGTACCAGGATTACAATTTTGGTCCTTCCCATCCCTTCAGCCCTGTCCGGCTCCAGATGCTGCTGGACTTGCTGCACGCGCTGGGGCGCGAGCCGAACCTGGTTCAACCTCCCATCGCCACGCGCGAAGAAGTTTTGACGACGCACAGCGAGGCGCTGGTCGCACAGGTGGAAAGCGCCTCGGTCGGGAACCCCTTGCCGGACGCGCATCGTTTCGGTTTGAATACGATGGACGTTCCGGTTTTTCCTGGAATGGACGAGGCTGCGCGGCTCCTTGTAGGAGGAACTCTGCACGCGGCTCGCATGATTACTTCCGGCGCAACCAAAAAGGCGCTGCAACTCGGCGGCGGGCTGCACCACGCCCAGCGCGAATTGGCCTCCGGGTTCTGCATTTACAACGACCTCTCCGTTGCCATCCGGCACTTTACCGATCATGGGCTGCGCGTGGCCTATATCGACATCGACGTGCATCATGGCGACGGCGTGCAATGGCTCCACTACGACGACCCGAAAACGCTGACCATCAGCCTGCATGAATCCGGGCAGTACCTTTTCCCCGGCACGGGCGCCATTTACGAACTGGGAGAAGGAGGCGGAAAAGGCTTCAAGCTCAACGCGCCGCTCGAACCCAACACGACGGATGCCAGCTACCTGGATGTGTTCGAGCGGGTGGCGCCGCACGCCCTTTCGTGGTTTCAGCCGGATGTGCTGGTGGTGGTCTGCGGGGCGGACGCGCATTTCCACGACCCGCTGGCCGACCTGCTGCTGACTTCCCGCGCCTACGAAACGCTGTTCCGACTGCTATCGCATCTGGCCGATGACTACGCACACGGACGGGCGCTTTTCACGCTTGCCGGCGGGTACGATCCGGATGCTACGACGCGAATATGGGCGCTCCTGTATCATGTGCTTCAGGA
>CBDUBU010000219.1:0-6941 GCA_965365465.1 uncultured Rhodothermaceae bacterium | reverse complement strand
TCCTCGGTGCTGGGGAGCTCCCGCGCCATCGCAATCAACATCGAGATCATGCGCACCTTCGTGCGCGTGCGCGCGCTGGCTGCCACGCATCAGGACCTGGCCAAGCGGCTGTCTGAGCTGGAGGAGACGACCGAGCGGCTGGCCATGCAGCACGACACCTTCAGCCGCAACACCCGTGCTCAGCTCAAACAGGTGTTCGATGTGCTGCGCGGCAATGTCGCGTTCCTTGAGCACGCCCACGACCGTCAGCCAGAGGTTGCCGCACTTGATCCGGCCCCCGACGGCCTCTTCTTTGGGGAAAAAGCGGGTTTTGGCTTTCTGCCCGATGATGCAAACGGGCATGGCATCGGTCAGTTGCTGCGCGGTGAACGGCTTGCCTTTTTCCAGTTCAAAGCCCGCATCCTCGAAATACGGCGCGTCCACCCCGATGAGTTTGGTACTGCGCCGCAGCCCAGCGCGTAAGGCCGTGGTTTCCACAACCACTTCCGGGCTGACCGCAACGACCCCCGGAATGTGGGCGGCGATGTTACGGGCATCCGCCAGCGTCAGGCCGGGTGAAAACGGCTTTTTTTCCTCCTGTCCCTGCAACGCCTGCTGGTCGGCCTCGGCATCGGAAGCCGAACCTTCTTTTTGCTCGACCACCGGGGTGACGATGATGTTGTTCGCGCCCAGCAGCCGGATCTGTTCCAGAATCTCCTGCTGGGCGCCGCTGCCGATAGCCAGCATGGCGATCACGGAAGCCACGCCGAAGATGATGCCGAGCGAGGTCAGCAGCGCCCGCATCCGGTTGTGCGTCATCGCATCGATGGCGATGGCAAAGTTGTAGTAGATTTTATCGAGCACGAGGTATACCGGGTATCCGGTTCAGCAAACGGGCGGCCAGGGTCAGCCTATTCCCTTTCGGCCAGTTCCACCTTTTCTTCAGGCAGGCTGAGGGGTTCAAAAGAGAGGCCGCTGGTGTCGGGCGGAATCGACAGGTAGATCTGGCTCTCCGGCGAGAGGCCCGCCTCCACGATGGCATCACTCTCGTTGAGCAGTCCGAGCCGGACTTCCTGCCGGATGATGCCGCGCCCCTGCCTGAGGAAAACGTAGTTCAGCGAGTCGCGCGTGTGGATGCTTTCTATGGGGACGTAGAGCGCCTCCGGGATCTCGGCGACGAGGATCACGTTGCTGGTCGTCATGGAAGGCCGCAGCGTCGTGTCGGACTCATTGACCAGCACTTTCACCTGAAAAACCTTTGCATCCGAATTCGGGCGCTGCTCCCCGATGTTGGCAATCTCGGTGACGGAGCCGGTGAGCTTTTTGTCCGGGTCGGCATCCAGGCCGATCTGGACAGGCTGGCCCATCTGGATTTTCTGGATGTCCACCTCGTTGACATACGTGACCGACTCCATACGCGAGAGGTCCGGCAGTTCGGCCACGACCGGGTCCCAGGCGTTGATCGTGCCGCCCGCCGTCAGTTTCTGGCCGTTCCACTGGCGGTCATAGATCACCATGCCGTTTTCCGGCGCCGTGACGGTGAAATCTCCGGACACCCGCATCAGGTTGTCCAGTTCGTTCTGCGCTTTGGAAAGGTTGGCCTCCACCTCCCGCATTTTCGCTTCGGACTGCTTCACCTTCGTCTGGTAGTTATCGACCGCCTGGCTGTATCTGCGCTCGGCTTTTTCGTACTCGATCTCGGCCTGTCGCTGGACGGAAGGGGCTTCAAAGCGGGCCTGTTCCTGCGTCAGCCGGGCTTCCTCCATGGCGTAGCGCAGGTTCACCTGCTCGTCGCGGGCCTGGCTCAGGGTGAGCAGGCTGTCGAGCATGGTCTGCTCGTACTGAGACTGCGCCTTCTGAAGCTCGACCTGGGCGCTCTGGATCTTCGTCCCCAGTTCGGAGCGGTCCAGCTCGGCCACGAATTCGCCTTTCTGAACGACCGTGCCCTCCGGCACCAGCCGGTCGATCTTCATCTGCCAGATGCCCACCTGCCGCGCACCGACCGGGCCGTAGATTTCTACGGAGTTTTTCGCCTGCAACTCACCGGTCGTGGAGGCGGTGACCTGAAAAGGCCCCACCACCGGCTTCACGATCAGCGACTGCGCCTCCTCATCGCCCGACTGGGCCAGCACACCGGCAATCGCCACGAGAATGAGAAGGCCTATCAGAATCTTGAGCCAGTGCTTTTTCATGAAAGCTTATTCGAGACGATGAAAGGGGAGGGCGGCGGTCCTGACCCATAGACCCGCGAACCCGGCGGGGGTTGCTCTTTGTTCCGGATGCGGATCAGGGGGTTTGAAGAAACGGCGGCGGGTCATAACCAGCGCAAAAGCCGTCATTTTGCGGTTTCTGCGGTTTCATTGCCCTTTTTTTGCGGTTTTTCGCATTGCATAAATGCCCTTTTTACTACTGCCAGGGGCCATTTGCGGTTTTTGCGGCCCAAATCAGGGTTTCGCCAGGGCGCCGCAAAACGGATTTTCGATCTTCGGATTCCCGGTGCGTTCCGGCGCACCAGCGCATTCGGTTTCTTCTTTCCATAGCGGCTGCCTGCGTTCTCGTTCAGGGGCAAAGGTAGGAAGCAGCAGGCAAGCAGGAAAGGTTATTTCGGCAACCTGCCGGCGCCTGGTTCAGGGCAAGGCGCCGAATCGTTCCGGGAATCCGAAGACCGATGCCAGGCGAGGGCAGCAACAGCAGCCCTGAGCGTTGAACGACCCAACGTTCACGTTAGTATACGGGAAGGGAAAATTCAAGTCGTTATATTGCGGCAGCTTTCCTTTCTTCCATATTCCTGAATCCTCCCTTATGCACCGTCAGCTTTGCCGCGCCGCTTTTATCCTTGCTTTACCTGTCGCCTGCCTGATCGGGATAAACCGTCCGGCAGCGGCCTCTGACCTTGTCAGGGTGTACCCGGTAACCGACCGGATCATCGCACTCCATTTCGATGACGGTTATATCGACTATAGCCCGCATGACCGGCCCGGCGGCACGCACCGCGAGGTCATCATCGTGGAAGACTCGCTCGATACGGCTCTCGCGGACCTGCTCACATCCTATCTCATCTCCAGCGAAGATGATGCCCGCTACGCCGGCGGCCTGCGACCGGAGCGCCTCGGACGCAAGAGCAAAACGGTCGAGACGCCCACCTGGCCCCCTGCGCCCGATCCGAAGGCGTACGTCTATGAGCATCAGGTATATCTCGTGCTTCCGCACGCGCTGGAACAGGGCCGGACCTACACGATCCGACTCGCGGAGGGCCTCGCCGCGAACCGGGATGCCGTGACGTTCACCTTTGATGCGTTTGCCTTACGGTCGGAGGCGGTTCATGTGAATCAGGTCGGGTACGCACCCGAAGCTCCGGTGAAGGCCGGCTACGTGTTTCATTTCATGGGCAGCCTCGGCAATGCCGACTTCAGCGCTTATGAAGGCCGCCCCTGCTACCTTGCGGACACCACGACCTCCGAAAAGGTCTTTACCGGCGCCCTGGCCTTCCACCATGCCAACGCCCCGGACAACCTCCACGGCGACTACTGGATCAACTCGGATGTGTGGGCGTGTGACTTTTCCGGCTTTTCGAGGCCCGGCGTCTATTATCTCGTGGTGGAAGGCGTGGGGCGCTCGTTTCCCTTCGAGATCCGGGAGGACGTGTACCGCGAGCCGTACTATGTGTCCCTGCGCGGCTTTTACCACCAGCGCAGCGGCCCGGCCCGCACCGAGCCGTACAGCGCCTGGCCGAAGCCGGTGGACCATATGCCGGGGGTGAACGGCCACCGCGTGCTGTACTCGAACTTCCGCTGGATGGATGCGGAGAATCAGGATGCGATCTTCAAGGAAATCGAAGCGCAGGCCACCGCCACCGAAATGCCCGATGCGTGGGGCGGCTGGTTCGATGCCGGCGACTTCGACCGCCACCCGGAGCATCTCATGGTCGTGGATCAACTTCTGCTGGCCTACCTTTTCCACCCTGATGCTTTCAGGGATGGCGACCTCAACCTCCCGGAAAGCGGAAACGGCATCCCGGACCTTCTCGACGAGGCCCGCTTCGAGGTTGATTTCTTTCTCCGGCTCAAAGGTCCGACGGGCGGCATCTCCGGCGGCCTCGAAACGACCGGGCACCCGAACGATTTTCCTTCCTGGATGGACCCCTACGAAACCTGGTATCAGTACGGCGAGGAGCCGCTGGCTTCGTTCTGGACCGCCTCCGCTGCCGCGCAACTTGCCGTTGCCCTCAAACAGGCAGGCCGCCCGGAATTTGCCGCCGGTTATTTGACGGAGGCAGAGGGGGCGTATACCTGGGCGCAGGCCAACCTGCAACCGGACGAACTGGACAGAAGGCGCTCCGACTCCCGAACCATGCGCGACCTCCGGATGCAGGCAGCGGTGTGGCTGTTTGCCCTGACGGGCGAAGCCGGATACCACGACCAGTTCCGCGCGGACAACCGGATCGCCACGGCTGCCACGCCTCTGTTTCAGGACGGAGCCTACAACCAGATGTATGCCGTCTGGGCCTACACCCTGATCGACCGGCCCGAAGTGGACCGGGCGCTTCAGGACCGGCTCCGGCAGGCAGCCCTGCGCTATGCCGACGAACTCGTAGCGGCGGCTGAAAAACGCCCCCTTCCGGTTGCCAACCGGTGGGACTTCCCCACCGTGGTCGGCGGCCTTACGACGCCGCGCCTCGACCCGCTCATCGCAGGCCATTACCTCGCCCGCAACGACCCGGATCGCGCCCGGACCTACCTCGGCTATCTCTACACCTCCGCCGACTACTTTCTTGGAGCCAACCCGCTCAACATGACGTGGATGACCGGCATCGGCGACCGCAGCCCGCGTCAGATCCTTCACATGGACGCCTGGTATGACGGCCGCGCAGAGCCGGTCCCCGGCATCGTTCCCTATGGCCCGGAGCACCCGCGCTTCACCTGGGGATGGTCGGGATCGTGGACGACCGGCGAGCACTACAAGTCTGCGCAGCCCGGTCATGAGGCATGGCCGCTGGCGGAGCTGTGGTTTGACAGCCGCTACCCCGTCATGTCGGCGGAGTTCACGATCTGGCAGACGATGGGTTACACGGCGCTGCTCTACGGTTATCTCTACGGGCGAAACGGCGGAACGGCCACCGCTGCCGAGGCGCCGCCCGACCTTCCCGGATCAGCCGCGCTGCAGGCGGCCTACCCGAACCCGTTCCGTACGGCGACGACGATCACATACGATCTGCCCGCCGCCGCCGACGTTGAGATTGCCCTTTTTGATGCGCTCGGACGGAAAGTGCGGACGCTGTATGCAGGCCGCCGGGAACAGGGCCGGCACACGGTTACCCTCGACGGCGCCGGGCTTGCCGGAGGCGTCTATTTCTGCCGCCTCCGGACAAGCAGCGCCTTTGTGACAAAGGCGCTGATGCGTGTGCCCTGAAGGCTTGCCGTTTTTCTTTGCCATCAAACCTCTCTTCACCCCTTCAACACTTGCCATGGAAAGGATCGCAGCATCCTCCGCCTGCCTGCTCGCGCTCCTGCTCGCCGGGCCCCTGTCGGCGGGCGTTCGCGCACAGGTTCAGCCAACCGTTCACGACAACGCAGCGACTGCCTTCGTCCCGGCGGATTATGGCCTGACCTCTTACAGCGGTTATGTAGCCGAACGCATGGATATCAACCTTGAGAAGCGGTTACTGGCGATAGATCTCGATGCCATCCTGGCCCCCTACGCGCACCGGCCGGGCGTGCAGGATTGGGTGGGCGAACATATCGGGAAGTTCCTGCACGCCGCGAGCCTGATGTGGCGACTGACGGGCAACGAAGCGCTCAGGGAGCGTATGGATTATGCAGCAAAAACGCTGATCGCCACGCAACTGCCGGACGGATACCTCGGCACGTACGTCGAAGCAAACCGCTGGACGAGCTGGGATGTCTGGAGTCATAAATACAACCTGATCGGCCTGCTGGCCTACTATCAGGCCACCGGCTATGAACCTGCCCTTGCGGCCTCGAAAAAAGTGGGCGACTTGCTTTACGACACGTTCGGGGAAGGCAAGCAGGACCTCATCACATCCGGCACGCACGTCGGCATGGCGCCTACGAGTGTGCTGGAGCCGATGGTCGTGCTCTACCGGCTCACCGGCGAACAGCGCTATCTCGATTTCTGCTACTACATCCTCGCTGCATGGGAGCAACCCCACGGCCCGAAGATCCTCAGCAGCCTGCTCAGTCACGGAAGCGTCCGGAAAACCGCAAACAATAAGGCTTACGAAATGCTCTCGAACCTCGTGGGCCTGATGGAGCTTTACCGCGTCACCGGCGACGAACGGTTCTTCAATGCATCCCGGAATGCCTGGGAGGACATCATGACGAACCGGCATTACGTCACCGGCACATCGAGTTTCGGAGAGCACTTTCAGGAAGATCATGACCTCCCGGTCGGCGGCTCCTACTGGGAGTCGAAGTACATTGCCGCCGGTGAAGGATGCGTGACCGTCACGTGGCTCCAACTCAACACGCATCTGCTTCAGGTTACCGGCGAGATGAAGTACGCGGACGAACTCGAACGCATTCTGTACAACGCGCTGCTCGGCGCTCAGTCGCCCCATACCGGCGCAGTTTGCTACTTCGTACCGCTCATCGGACGCAAGCGGTACGGCGAGGTAAACCACGGCATCCTGCCGGATATAAGCTGCTGCGCATCGAGCATCCCGCGCGGGATCGCCCTGATCCCGGAATTTGCATCCGGCGTGTTGCGCGGCGAACCGGCGCTCCTTCAATACATCGCAGGACGGCATGACCTGAGCGTGGAGAAAGAAGGGCGGCGCATCCCTGTGCAAGTCGAAATAGCAACGGATTTCCCGGCGAACGGGAAGGCTGCCCTCACCGTATCGCCTGCCGGAGAAGGCGCGTTCGGACTCCTTCTGCGTGTTCCGGCCTGGACGGATCGCTTCGTGGCTGAGGCAGGCGGACAGACGTACACCGTGCAGTCGG
>CBDUBU010000218.1:0-6982 GCA_965365465.1 uncultured Rhodothermaceae bacterium | reverse complement strand
GCATTCCACGCCCCCTGATGGCAGCGCGTCGGGGGAGGCTGTTATGCCGATTCAACCGGGCAAGCGCCTATCTTCATTTCGTATGCTTGCAGCGTTAGGTCCGCCATCTGTTCCGGGTTCAGGACGCCTGCATTGACAACCAGGTCGTAGTCCGAAGGCAGCGTGATTTCCCGGTGGAAGTGGTGGCGGATGAAGTCGGCTTGGTCCATGTCCATCTGCTCGATCACACGACGCGCCATGCGCTCGTCTATGTTTTTCTCGCGGGCATAGGTGCGGACGCGCTGCTCGACCGGGCAGACAATCCGCAGGCGAAGCACCAGCGCCGGGTCGCAGAGGTAATGCGCTCCGCGTCCGACTATAATGCTTTTGCCATGCGCCGCCAGCGTGCGTACGACGCGAGCCAAGCCGCGCAGGTAGTGCAGGTTGGTGCTCTGCACGCCTACAAGCAGGCTGTGTACGGCATCGTCGATGGACTTGCGGCGATGTTCGTCGAGCAGGACCAGCAGGCGCTCATCAGCTCCGGTATCCTCGGCGATGGCGTGCAGCAGTTCCTTGTCCCAGACGGCAAAGCCGGTGCGCCGCCCCAGGATCTCGGATACAGCATCGCCGTGCGACTGGAATTCCCGGGATACCGTGATAATGGGCCAGTGGCGCTGTGTGCGCCGGTTGCCCTTGCGCGAGGCATCCGACTGGTGATGATTCCAGCGGGCGACCTGCTCGTTGATGATCTGTTCCGGTGTTTTTGCCATGGCGTCTCACCTTCAGGATTAAAGGTTCACGGCTCCCGGTGTGGGCGCGCCGTTTGATTCCTGAAAAAAGACCCGCAGGCAGGGCAGTTCCGGTCGTCCTGGCTCTTTCTCTCCCCGCGTCCGGATGTTTCGCTACGAAAACACTTCCTGTCGCGGCGTCTGGCGGCATTCACCTCATAGATACAAGGTACACCGAAGGCCGCCCGGGTTCAAGCGAAATCAGAGGTCCGGGGAGAAGAAATGATGCGCTGTCAACGAGAAACACCTTGTTTCTTCAGGTCCGGCAATGCATACTGGAACAGATCCCCGCGCCGCAAAAAATCAGGCATTTCGATGATTACCCGCGACTTCCTGCTCCGGCAGATTCACCAGTTCGTTCAGGCGCTGGCGCGGGTGTTATTTCTGCGTTCGGCGCGGCAGTACGAACAGGCGCTGCGAGAGATCGATGAAACCCTGCGAAGTCTGCCGGACCTGGACATTCTGCTCCAACCGGGCCTGAACCGTGAAGAGGTGGAGGGCCTGTGCGCTGCCGAAAGCGACCTGGCAGCGGAAAAGGCATTAGCGCTGGCTGACCTGCTCCGGGAGCGGGCTTTTCTTCTGGATGAGCAGGGTAAAGCGGCAAAACCGTCCTTCCAGTACGCGCTCTGGCTGTACGAGATTGCTCTTTCCAGCCCCAACGCCGCCGTGCCACTGGACATTTACGAGCGCATCGCCGCGCTGAAGGAGGAGATCAGGCAGTTCTGACGGAGGCAAGAAAAGAACACCCTGCCCCGGTGCGCCGCTACAGCCTCAACGCGCCTCGGCTATGGGAGGCAGTTTGCGGTGTTCGCGCTCGCCTGCGGGCTTCGGGACGAACATATCTGCGCCGGTAAGTCCCGCCGCTTTAATCATTTCCAGGCAGTACTCCGAGCGCCCGATGTTGGGATCTACGTTGTTCGTGCCGCAGGAGAACGTGGCGCCGGCCTCTCTGGCTTTCTTGATAAAGGCCAGGCTTGGAATCTTGTAGCGCGAGTTGATCTCGATGGCGACATCGTTTTTTACGGCTGCGTCAATCACCTGCTGCATCCGCGCCTCCGTCCAGAGCTGGTCGTACTCGGCGGCGATCACTTCCGGCAGAAACGTGGGGTTTACGTAGATGTCGATGGGTTCGTTGTTCAGCACGGAGAGAATGCGATCTACGTACATATCCATGAACTGCTGCTTGTCCTCCACAAAAACCTCGTCCGGCATCCAGAGACGAGTGCGGCGGCCCTTGTCGTCGGTGAATGTCATAGCGTCGGTAAAAACGTAGTCGAACTGGTTGATGGCCTCTTCCGAGAAGAGGGTCATCCATTCGCGTCCTTCGCCTTGCAGGGCCACGAACACGGGCTGGCCTTTCAGGCTGTCCAGAAACGCATAGATCCCCTCGTCCGTGGTGATCGGGAAGCCGATCCCGCCGTTGACCGCAATGCCGTAGTTGATGCCGTCGCGTCGGGATTTGGCGAGCGCTTCTTCCAGCGTCAGCCCCCCCTTGAGGTGTACGTGGTAATCGACGATAGGGAAGTTGGCCCGGTTGAGTTCCGCAATCTGTGTATATACCGAATCGACGACAGGCGCTGCGATCTGCTCCTCTGCTCCTGCGTCGTCCGGCAGGGGCCTTACCTCTATGTTCTTGTAGTGAACCCTGCTGCCGGGGTCATGGCATTGCAGGGCAAACGTGCCGCTGCTCAACCTGCGTCCTTCCTCCCCGACGATGGCGGTTGGCTCCACGTAGTCGGCTATCACCGCGCCATTGACTTTCGTGACGACATGCTTGCCGCGGACGGCAATTTCCATCTGAAACCATTCGTTGTCGCCCGCGATCTGTTTGTAGATATTGCGCACACCGTAGAGGCTTCCCGTCTTTTTGAGTTCTACGTAATCGCCCTCGCCGGTAGCTGTATTGTTGACCTGGACTTCATAGCCTTTTGCAGGCCATCCTTCTTCCTGAAAGGCGGTGTGGAAGTAGATCCCGGAATTGGCGCCCGGCTCGGCCATCACATCTGCCTTAAACTCGAAATTCCTGAAGTCGGCGCTCTGCACGTCGCCTGTGTAAAAGAGATGGGTGCGCGGGCCATTGCAGACGATCTCCCCATCTACCACGGAAACAGACCCGGCATTTTCGCCGGCCGTCCATCCTTCCAGATTCTCACCGTTGAAAAGAGGAGTCCAGCCGTCTGATTGCTTGCAATGCAGGGAAAAGAGGCCGAGGGAAACGAGAAGTATACTGAGTACGAGAGGAGACCATCTGTACGAGAGCATAACGCTACCTTTGCAGAGCCTGTGAGAAAAAACGCTTCAAATTCGCGCTTCCCGGCGGCATTGTCAAACCGCCTTCTGCTTCTTTTGCGACGCATACGGCGAATGCGCACCGGGGCGATGATTGAGCCAGTTTGAAAAGTAATGCTCCCGGTTCTGTTTTGCGTATTCTTCACGAGGGGAACCTTACCTTCTGTCAACCCATTCGGAGGTCAGGCATCAAGGGGCATTTCCTGCGCCTGAAAATCTTGTCCGATGGCAACCGCTGAAGCCTATGCAGAAAACGATTCTGGTCATTGAAGACCACCCCATGTTTCTCGAAGCCACGGAGCTGATACTCGAAACCTTCGGGATTGCCTTTACAAGCGCTCTCAACGGCGCGGCGGGCATAGCAGAGGCGCAACGGAGCCTGCCCGACCTGATCGTCAGCGACTTCCATCTGCCGGATCTCGACGGGATTCAGGTGTTTGAGCGACTGCATAGCGACCCGCTCACCGCAGGCATCCCCTTCCTGCTGATGACCATGGACGACAGCCTGCACATCCGGGGACGTGCTTTCGAGGCAGGCATCAAGCGATTTGCTCTCAAGGGAACCGGCGACCTGATTTCGACGATTATATCTACGCTGGACGAAATCTCACCTGGGAAAAAGAAAATACGCCATGAACAGAAGGACGGAGACGATACGCATTGAAGGGATGAGCTGCACCCATTGCGTTCGCGCTGTGGAAGAAGCCCTGAAAAAAGTGGAAAGCCTGGAAGTCGAGAACGTAGAGATCGGTCTGGCCCGAGTCAGCTATGATCCGGAGAGGACTACCCGCGCCTCCGTGACACAGGCCATCGACGAGGCCGGTTATACGCCTCACCTGGAGCCTGAAGGCGCGTGAAACATGGCCCCGTAACGAACAACGTCGGTCGCTGAAGCCCTGGCTGCGCGGGCAGCGCCACTTTAGAGGCGACCCACATGGGTGGGTGAGCGGCTAACCGCTGACATGATTCCATAATGATTCTTCTGAACGACATCCTGACTATTTCGGCGCCGGAGGAATACAAGTTACACCTGGCATGTCAAAACCCGGAGGGAGAGCATCCACTAGATAAGTTTGTCAGCCATCCCAACAACTGGCTTGGCTGGAACGAGTGGAGGGGGAGAAGGAATGACTGGACAAGGCCACGTGTGCTCTCTTTTATAGAGTTCTACCCGAGGTCAGACGCTTGGTTGTTTGGCGGAGCCTTCGATGTCATCGAGAGGCGCAGCGATGGATATAAGCTTCAGTCGGACGCCCGGCTCCAAAAGTATGTCGGCCGTCTGTTAGCATCTTTTCACCGCTATCAGGGTATGCGAGGCCGGGCCTTCAAGCTTGAATCATATCTTGGTCAATTTACGGTCACGGAACTGTTCCCGCAGGTTTACTCTGGTGAGCGCTTTCCAGGCTTTGAGCACATCAACCATGATTTCGGTACTCTCGAAGCAGTATTCCTCACCAAACGTGCTGACTGGCAAGCTGCGCTTCAGAACATCAAGGGCATATACGTGATCTCGGACAAGTCGAACGGCAAACAATACATTGGTTCGGCCTATGGTGACGCTGGTATATGGTCACGTTGGGCTTGCTACCTCGAAACCGGACATGGATGGAATGAGGGACTGGTGAATCTTGTCCAGAGCAAGGGCCTAAAGTACGCACGCGAGCATTTTCGTTTCGCACTTTTGGAGGTAATGCTCATGTCTACTCCAGATGACATCGTGCGTGCCCGAGAAGCACACTGGAAACATGCGCTTCTTACGCGCGAGCATGGCTACAACAGAAACTAGGCTAACAACGTAATGCAGCGGCCGGGCCGGCTGCGCCGTCTGACGCTGATTGTGAGCATTATGCATTCTGAACACTGTGTTAGACTGTGACGACGCTGATGCACTTCACCTGGCGGTCGCAGTTGAGGCTGAGACTGACTACTTCTGCACCGCCGATGATGCCCTCGCAAAAAGAGCGGCGGTGGTGGACAAGGAGTTAGCCATGCCTGGCGGCTGATCGCGCCGACCCCTCCTTGTTCAACTGCGCTGCGTGCGCCGGGTCTTTTCCAGCAAGGCATGAAGCGTTGCAGTAAGCTCGTCGCATCCGAAAGGTTTACACAGAAACGCATCCGCGCCTGCTTTCAAAGCCTTTTCCTGCAGCCAGCTTCCTGATTCCATCGACATCATCACGAAAGGAATCGTCGCCGTTTCAGGGTGGGCGCGCACCTCTGCCAGCACGGCTATCCCGTTCGTGTCCGGCATGTAGTAGTCACTTACGATGACATCCGGGCGATGCTCGCGTGCGAGTTCAAGTCCGATCCCTCCCCTGGCTGCCCCCAACGCCTCGAACCCGTTAGCGTTCAGAATATCCATGAGGATACTGAGCACCATCGAATGATCCTCAATAACGAGTATCTTCTGCGCCATCCTGCCAGGGAATAAAAAGCCCCGGCCTTACCGGGCCAGGGCTTTGAAGGGTGAGTACAGGCTCCTGTGCTCAGATCTCTTCGTCCTCGAAGTCGTCGTCGTCCTCATAGAACTCGTCTTCATCCTCGAAGTCGTCGTCCTCGTCTTCATCCTCGAAGTCGTCCTCATCCTCGTCCTCGAAGTCATCATCGTCCTCGAAGTCGTCGTCCTCGTCCTCGAAATCGACGAAGTCGTCGTCCTCGTCCTCGACGGCCATGAACACAGGCATGTCGGCCATCTCTTCAGTATCAAATGATGTAGTCACAGTCATAGGTCTGGGTCTGCTTGTGGATGAAAGGTGCAAGAAGAATCTTCCACCATAACGTATGATTTCATCGGTCTGCGGTTGAATTAAGAAACGACAGGGCAGGAAAATCAAGTACAACCAAAAAAATTATTAATCCGTAACGGTTGAACCGACTTATCTGAAAGAACGGATCCGATTCGGGATAGTAAAGTGTAGACAGGTACAGTAGATTCACGGGTATCGCAGTCTGCGAAACCACGGTTTCCGGAGCAGAAAAAAGATTACCCAACCAGAGGAAAAGAGGTATGTACGATCTCAACGAACGCAGTGCTTATCCCCATCCTGACGATTTTAAGGTCATGCGACCGGAGTATACGGAGGTTGAAGACGGGCTTTTTGAAGCCAGCATCACCATTGCTCCTTTCAAAGTAGAAGGAAGAAGCATCACAAAGGCGGGCGCTCGGCGGGCCGCTCTTTATGAGGCATCCAAGACGTACCGCTCGTATCATCCCAACTACCGCCTCGACAATCCGTATCCGGACGAGTTCGAGGATCGGGAGGGCATGAAATGGCGGCGCATCCCGCAGGCGCAGCGCGACCAGTTCGGCGATTATATATTCACAGATCCTGAAGGGGAGGAAGATTACGTGGACATCGAAACCATGCTTACCTGGGACGTGCGTCCCCTTCCGGAAGAGGCGGAGGACGAGTAGACCCGGCTCGAAAAAACGGCAGCCGCAAAAGCAGCGCTGCGCCCCCATGACAGGCGCAGCGCTGCTTTTCTGTTCCGGCATTCTATCGTTTTGCAATGATCCAGATGGCGTGGATCAGGCCGGGGATGTATCCAAGCAGCGTAAGCAGGATGTTTAGCCAGAATTGAAACCCCAGCCCGACCTGAAGAAATACGCCGAGCGGAGGGATAATGACAGAGAGGATAATGCGCAGGATATCCATGAGGAATGCTTTCGTATG
This sequence comes from uncultured Rhodothermaceae bacterium, assembly GCA_965365465.1. Taxonomy (GTDB): domain Bacteria; phylum Bacteroidota; class Rhodothermia; order Rhodothermales; family DASSAV01; genus CBDUBU01. The sequence continues at coordinate 255 of CBDUBU010000218.1, read as the reverse complement.
ATACAGGTATGATTGCCGCGTCGGAGTCGGTTTCCTGCTTGTTTAGATTCGGCGCAGGCGTTCCGGTTCAACCTTGAGGAAGTTGTTCACCGCAATATTACGTTCGGCGTTACCGCGCCGCTTCGGCCAGCACCTCATCCTTTATGCGCATCAGGTAAGCGAAGGCGGCATCGTGTTCGTTCGGGATATGTCCTTCTAGAATGGCTTCCCGAACCGCCTCTTGGTCATACAGGACACGGTCGAGGTCGAGCGAGC
>CBDUBU010000217.1:0-7030 GCA_965365465.1 uncultured Rhodothermaceae bacterium | reverse complement strand
GCATTCCTCGTTCGGCTGCGCGCTACTGCCGCTCTGGAAAGGCAACCTGATCCACCCACTCTGGAACGTCCAGGCCCGGAAGCCATTCCTGCCCCTGTGTGATCCGCCATCGCTGGAGCCATGAAATGCCGGCGCGGCCGGTGTAGGTGTCCTGCCGCGCATAAGCCGGGTCCTGTAGCGCTTCCTCCAGAGAAATGAACCGGTAGCCCCGCGCCTGCATCATCCGGGCCAGCGCGTCGAAGTAGTCCGCGTTCAGGGCGTTGGCGTGGATCAAGAGGGTTTGCGCCGGTTCGCGTCCGAGCAGCTCACGCGACACCTGTTCATGGAATGCAAAGACCTCGTCCATGTAACGGATGTAGTCCGCTCCGATCCGCGCCCTGAGCGCCGTGTCCCCGACTGCCTTATCGTAGGCGGCCGCGTAGACCCACTCGTCGTTGTCGATGGTCACCGGGGCAACCGTGTAGCCTCGCGCTGCAAGAAATGCCTCGAACGCTGTTTTCGTCTCCAGATTGGGACCTGTGTTCAGATAGGGGTGGCGAAAATACCGCATCTCGCGCCCGTGTTTTTTCAGCAGCGCCGTGGTTTCCTGCTCACCGCGCACCACATCGGCTTGAAAGGTATCCAGCGCGGTATTGAACAGAGAGTGATGGGAATACGTGTGGTTGCCGAGGTCCAGGCCCGCGTCGAGCCATTGCTCCAGCAGCGCGATTTCGTCGGCGCTTGCTGCCGGCTCTCCGAGCTTGACCTCGTTCACAAACCCGATGGCGGGGATGTCGTAGGCCGTAACTTTCGATAGCAGCCGTGCGGTGAGGGCGCGCCTGTTCTCCAGACTGCCTCCGCGCACCACCGGCAGGTCATCAATCGTGACGGCAACGGTGCGGTGTGTATCTACAGGTGCAGGTGGAACCTCTTTTTCCTGACACGCACACAGCAACGACAGGGCAAGGAGTAGGGGAGCCATCATCGGCATCAGGGTTTTGTGGCATGATTGGAGTCAGAAACCTCCCGTCACTTCCAGCAAGCGCGCACGCCAGAAATCCGGCAGGCTGGTCCGGGGATTCCGGCACAGATAGACGGCTGTGCCCTGTTCACGGGCATAGGGCGTCTGGACTGAGCCGATCCGTTCGATGTCGGAGAACAGGGCTTTAATGTCTTCCCCTAGCTCATCGTTCACATAGATGAGCGTGTTGGCATCCGGCGGCAGACGACGAGGCGCCCAGAGACGAAAACTGTCGCTGAAACTGACGGGTTCAGGCAAACCCTCCTTCTGGAGGAAATGCGTGGCGGCGCCCGCGTGACCATAATTCTCGCAATAAACCAGCGTGCGCCCGGGATCCGGCGCAGCAAGGTAAGCCTTTTCGACCAGATGGGCCAGTTCCTCCCACCCCAGCATATCGGCGTAATCTTGCGGGAGCGGATATACGTTTCCGTCCTCCCAGCGCAAGGGAGCATCGATGCCTGTGGTTTCCACGAAAGCGTGTCCATATGCGACCATGGCCGGGACCGGCAGGTACGGGATCATAAACGGAGAGAGCAGCGCAGCCGCAATCGTTCCCACGGCAAACACAATGACCTGTATCCATCGCCGGGCATGGACTTCCAGCCAGCAGGCGCCTCCGGCAAAGAGCATCGGATACAGGCCCAGCGTGTAGTAGCTCTTGCCGCCCAGAACCAGAAACAGCAGGATAACGGCTGCGAAAATCCAGCCGAGAAGCCGGGAGGGCTTGCCGTGCTTGCTGAACAGAAAAACCAGCCCGAGCACCCATACGACTGCCACAGGAAAATGGAAAAAAAGCTGATCCAGCAGAAAATTGAGCGGGCGGACGTGGACGAGTTGGGTGTCGTGCAATTCCTGCATATGATGCAGCACCGGAAACCCGTGCCGGGCCTGCCACAGCAGATTCGGCAGAAAGACGACCAGCGCCAGCAATACAGACCCATAAAACGTCTTCTGCGTAAACAGCCGTCGCTGCGGCGTAAACGGCAACACGAGCAGCACCCCGAACACGAAAACAGCTACCGAATACTTGTTCAGCAGCCCCAGGCCGATAGCCAGCCCCAGCGCCCACAGCCACCGGGGTTGCTCCGTGTTCAGGTAACGAAGGATAAGAAAGGCGTAGAGCGTCCAGAAAAAGACATCAAAAACGACAGGCTGAAAGAGCAACCCCACCCGGAGAAACGCGGAGAGCAGCATACACAGGCACGCCATGACCACGGCGGCCCTGCCGCCTCCCATCTCCCGCGCCATCAGTCCCGTGAGCATTACCATCGCCGTGCTCACCAGCGCCGGAATCAGACGCACCGCCCAGGGACTTGCCTCCGGCGCCAGGTGCGCCAGCCAGCCGAAAAATCCGATCAACGGCGGATTGGACCAGAAGCCCCAATCGAGATGCCGCCCCAGCGCCAGGTAGAGCAGTTCATCCCGGTGAAATCCCCAGAGGCCGTTTGTGACGAGGTGCAGCAACAGGTTCAGCAGACCCAAAAGGACGAGCAGCAACCACGGGGAAGTACCTTCAGAACGAAGGGAAACGTCAGAGAAGCTGCGGCGAACCATGCTTTAATCTTATCCGAGCCTGGAAAATGAAGGAGAGCGGGAAGCCCACACGCGCCGGGGCCTCCCGCTCCTGATATACGGACAGAAAAAATGGATCTATCCTATCTCAACCAGTTCGATCTCGAAAATGAGGCTTTTCCCGGCCAGCGGGTGGTTGGCGTCCAGGGTAATCGATCCTTCCGTAACTTCACGCACGACAACAGGAATATCCTGGCCGCCTTCCTGTCGCAGCTGAAGCTGCTGTCCGACCTCCGGGTTCAGCTCGGCAGGGATCTGGTCGCGGGGCACCTCGATCACCAGGTCGTCGCGGTGCGGGCCATACGCCTCTTCGGCGGGAATATGGGTGGTTTTCGACTCTCCCTGTTTCATGCCCTCCACAGCTTCCTCGAACCCGGCAATCACCTGCCCGGCGCCCAGGGTAAAGCTCAACGGCTGTCCTCCCTGCGAGGAGTCAAAAACGGTTCCGTCCTCCAGTTTGCCTGTATAATGCATCTGCACGTCATCTCCTTGCTTTGCCTGTTCCACAGCAACCTCACTCTGAAAATTAAAACTTTTGCGAAACCACGATACGCAGCATAATGGCAAGAGTTCAGCCGCATATCAGGGAGGCGTCCGGTTGAGCATTTCTAAAGCGGCTCTGCTTTTGACGCATACGGTTTGAACCCTACCTTCTCGTACAACGGAAGCGCGCCGGGATGATCCTGCGTGCAGGTATGAACCCACAGGCGCTGTGGCTTGCGTTGCCATGCCTCGGAAACGGCCCATTCCAGGAAAAAACGTCCGAGCTTCCGCCCGATGAAGTCGGGCATCAGTCCAAAATAGGCAACCTGCGCGTCCGGAGGCTTCCGGTAGTCCAGTTCCACGAAGCCGGCAGGCGTTCCTTGCACATAAAGCACATGAAGCGCGACCTCCGGATGCTGGATGATCCGGCGGAGCGCTTCGTCCTCCAGCTTGTTCCGGTCCTTCCAGTTCCAGGGTTTCCCTACCTCGTTGTAGAGGAACCGGTAGAAGCCAACGGTGGGCTGCACCGCCTGCATGATCGACACGCCGTCGGGCAGGGCTGGAGCCGGATTTGCCGGAGCCGCCCTCATTTCCAGATAAGTGATAATCGTTTGATTCATGTAAAATGCGTTGCCTGAAGCATCAGGCTTTACCAGGTGTTGTGCAGGGGGGCGTTTCGTACCTTGCCCGGACAGAGCAGTAACACCTGCGTTCCTGTACGTCTGAAGCTAAACCCCAAACGCGGAAAAAATCTAGATCGCAAGCGCAAGACGGATTTGAACTGGTCCGTACAACCTTCCTTAGCCTTAGCGGAGACCGACAAGTTCCTGCCTCCCCCATGAAAGATTATCCAATGAGAAAAAGCATTCTTCCCTGTATGCTCTGCGCTCTGCTTGCAAGCCTGGCGGCATGGCCGCTGTATGCACAACCGGGGCCGTCAAACACGCTTCATGGTTTTCAGAATACGGTTATAGAATGGTCCTACACGTCCCATGTTGCCTATGATAACCCTTTTTTCGACCTGACGCTCGATGTTCTGATCGTGGCTCCTGACGGGTCTGAAACAAGGATTCCTGCATTCTGGGGAGGGGGAGGACAATGGCGCGTGCGTTACAGCGCCTCTGAGCCTGGAACTTACCGATTCAGAACTGTTGCTTCCAATTCTTCAGACAAGGACTTGCATGACCGGCGGGGCATCCTGATCGTGGAACCCTATGAAGGCGAGAACCCGCTTTTCAAACATGGGCCGGTGCGCGTGCATGAAGGGGGGCGGTATCTCGAACACAGGGACGGCAAGCCCTTTTTCTGGCTGGCCGACTCCTGGTGGACAGGCATGACCATGCGCCTCTCCTGGCCGGATGGGTTTCAACTCCTGACTGCTGACCGGGCGCAGAAAGGCTTTTCCGTAATTCAGTTTGCTTCAGGTTTTCCATGTGATATGCCGGCCTTCGATCAGCGCGGCGCCAACGAAGCCGGACACCCCTGGACGCAGGGATTTGGAACGATCAATCCGGCCTACTTCGACCTGGTAGATCTTCGCATCGGCTGGCTCGTGCAGATGGGACTGGTTCCTAACGTCGTGGGAAGTTGGGGCTACTATCTGCCGATGATGGGGGTAGAAAAGATGGAGCGCCACTGGCGCTACCTGATCGCCCGGTACGGCGCCTATCCCGTCGTATGGACCCTGGGAGGAGAGGTAACGCTGCCCTGGTATCTGGCTGAAGATCTGGCGGCAGCCCGCGAGGAACAGCGGGAGGGATGGGCCGAAGTGGCAAAATATATAAAGCAGATAGATCCCTACAAACACCTGTTGACCGTCCATCCTGGCCCTGGTTCCGGCGATCTGGAGCCGCTTTCGGATATGAATCCGGTGGACCTTGTAATGCTTCAAACAGGCCACCAGGACTTTGACGTAGCCAGGCAAACCCTTGAGGATCTGATCGAGGTGCGCTTGCGTTACCCCGATCGGCCTATGCTGATCGGAGAAGCTTGTTTTGAAGGGATGCATGGCGGAGGATGCGGCGCAAAGATCCAGCGCTTTCTGTTCTGGACAGCCATGCTTTCGGAAGCAGCAGGCCACAGCTACGGCGCTGACGCCATCTGGCAGATGAACACCCGTGAGGCCCCCTTCGGACCTTCTCCTCTCGGGCAGGTGTGGGGCAACGCGCCCTGGGAGGAAGCCTATCGCTGGCCGGGGGCCGCTGCGGTGGCTGCCGGAAAGCGGATTCTGGAACGGTTCCCTTGGTGGCAGATGGAAACCCAACCTGATTGCGTGAAGCCGGCTGCTGACCTTGAAAACGTTTACGCACCTTATTGCGCCGGGATTCCAGGAAAGCTCGTCATGCTCTACCTGCCGAAGGGCGTGCCGCCCTGGGGCAACAGTCCTGTTGTGCAGAAGCTGCCCCCCGAAAAATTGTTTCGCGCCTCCTACATTGATCCCATCACCGGCGCCATTCATGTGATCGGCGAGGTACAGGCGACAAAAGAAGGAACCTGGGAGGCGCCTTTCTCTCCCGTTTTGCAGGATTGGGTGCTGGCGCTTGAAGCTGTAAACCCTTAACCACGCATTCATGCCGGGAGCAACTCCGGCCATAGGCCCTCATAATATCGTGAGCGCCTGCCGTTCTTTGTGCATAGATGCTTCTTGGACAAAGTCGAGCTTATTGTGTGCAGTTTTTGCATATTAAAATCTTGCGGAAGGAGAGAAAAATCTGACAAAACACACCCTCTCTTCATTAAAACGCACCTTCTTTTTCCGTAACCTCTAGGCTGCCCCTAAAAAGTTAGATGACGTTATGGCGATCAAAGTTATTCTAGTCCGTCGCGTTCCGGTCGAAAAGGCCCATGAACTCAAGCCGTTGCTGCTGGAACTTCGCGCCCTTGCTCTCGCCCAGGCCGGATATGTCTCGGGCGAGACCTTAATGAACCGTGACGACCCGGAAGAATACCTCGTCATCAGCACGTGGTCCAGTCTGGATCACTGGAATGCATGGTCGAACAACGAGCAGCGCAAAGCGGTGCAGCAGAAAGTCGATGCATTGCTGGGGCAACCCACGCTTTATCAGGTCTATTACAACGCCTGACGAGGCTGCGTGGGTAAAGGAATACGCGCCGGCTTCCGGCCCCTGTCGCTTTAACGACGGGCGCAGGCGCGCTATTGTCCGTGCCGATCTGTCAGGAGGGAATCCTTCCAATAAAAACTGTCCGGTGGTTATATGACGCACATGGAGGAAAAAGTTAGCCGTCTTATGGAAAGGCGGAAAGAGGCGCTTCTCGGAGGAGGGGAAGACGCCATCCGCAAGCAGCACGCCAAAGGACGCTTCACCGCGCGTGAACGCATCCAGATGCTGCTGGACGAAGGCAGCTTTGAGGAGTTTGACATGCTGGTGGAGCACCGCTGCACCAACTTCGGCATGGACAGCAAAAAATATCCGGGCGATGGGGTGGTGACAGGCTATGGGACCATCGACGGGCGGCTCGTGTACGTCTTCTCACAGGATTTTACGATTTTCGGAGGCTCGCTCTCCGAAACGTTTGCCGAGAAGATCTGCAAGATCATGGACATGGCCGTCAAGAACGGCGCGCCGGTCATTGGCCTCAATGATTCCGGCGGCGCGCGCATCCAGGAAGGCATCGAGAGCCTGGCCGGGTACACGGAGATTTTCCTGCGCAACGTGATGGCCTCCGGCGTCATCCCGCAGATTTCAGGCATCTTCGGCCCCTGTGCAGGCGGCGCTGTCTACTCCCCGGCGCTGACGGACTTCACGGTGATGGTGGAGCACAATAGCTATATGTTCCTCACCGGCCCGAAGGTCGTCAAGACGGTCACGCACGAGGACGTTGACACCGAACGCCTGGGCGGCGCTTCCATCCATACCGTCAAAAGCGGCGTAGCGCACATGGCCGCCCCGACGGAGGAGGATGCTATCGAGACGATCCGCAAGCTGCTCTCGTACATGCCTCAGAACAACCTGA
>CBDUBU010000216.1:0-7047 GCA_965365465.1 uncultured Rhodothermaceae bacterium | reverse complement strand
ACTGCCGGGAGGCGCCTGCGGGCCTGCCGTCTGAACAGCCGCTTCATACGAAAAGTATGGTTGAACGGAAGGTCTCAAGCTCAACTTTTGCCTGCTTACTGATGCAACGTGAGGCTGTTTTGACTATAAGCTGAATCCTATGGGAATTAAGAAAGAAGTGCAACACACGCCGGGGCAAAATTTGCAGCCCCTCTCGGCATCCGGGTCTTTCCATCGGTGTGCGGTTTCGGGGAGTTGTCTGGAAGAGCGGAAAGCAGCGCCGCAAGGCAATCGGGCATAGATGCTTCACTACGTTCAGCATGACAAGAATGAGGAGGGGCGCAGCACTGAAAAAGACATGGCTTCGGGCAGGTTGCGGCTCTGTCGTTATGCATTTCCTGCCGTATTCGGCGTCAGGCTCGCGCGGGCGTGGGCGGCTATGGCAGGGCCTAGCAGCGCCGCGATGCGTTCCAGCGCCGCCTCGTATTCCTTCTGCTTGAGCAGCGGAAGCAGGTCGGAATCGATGAGGCTGTACCAGAGCGGGCGGCGTTCCTTGAAGTCCGGGTACCGGAGGCGCATGGGTTCGCGGAGCGCCGCCAGGAGTTCGAGCAGTTCGGCATACTCCGGCCCGAATTTTTGCTCAAACTCTTGTCGGAGACGTACGGAAAGCGTCGGGGCGGCCCCTGCCGTGGAAATGGCAACGGTGAGCCGGCCCTGCTTTACGACGGAGCCGGAAACGAACGAGCAGTGCGGCACGTCGTCCATGGCATTCATCAGGACTTTCTCCGCCTGCGCCTCCTGCCAGATGCGGCTCGAAAGCTCCGGATTTATTTCCGAGGCGATCACCAGAAAAGCCCCCGCAAGGTCGCCGGGCTGGTAGGGTCGTGCGAGCCAGGTAATCCTCCCGGCGTCGGCCCATGCAGCCAGTTGCGGGGTCACGTGCGGGCTGATCACTGTCACGGGCGCCTCGCAGCCAAGCAGTTCTTCCGCCTTCCGTTCCGCTTCGTGGTTGCCGCCGATGATGATGCAGCGCCGTGCGGAGAGGTCGTTCAGGAAAATGGGCAGGACTTTCATGGCCGTGTCGATCAGGACGGCAGCGCCGAAGCGTCTACAGTTGCAGTTTCAGGTGAATGCCGCACTCGGTTTTCTGGTGCCCGCGCCAGCGGCCCGAACGCTCGTCCTCACCCGGCGCAACCGGCGCGGTGCAGGGTATGCACCCCACGCTGGGATAGCCCTGGTCGTGAAGCTGGTTGTACGGAAGGTCGTAGGTCCGTACGTAGCTCCACACGTCGGCGGAGGTCCAGTTGGCGAGGGGGTTGAGCTTGACGAGGCGGTTGGCGCTGTCCCATTCGACGATGCCGGTTCCGGCGCGGCTCGCGGCCTGGTCCCTCCGGATTCCCGACACCCATGCCTTCTTCGTGGAGAGAAAATGCCTGAGCGGCAGCACCTTGCGCAGGAAGCAGCACTTGTCCGGCTCCCGCTCCCACAGCGCCGGCCCGTACAGGTTTTCCTGGGCGTCGAGCGAAAGACTGGCCGGAACAACCGTGAACCGGATGCCGAAGCGTTGTTCGATCTGGTCTTTCAGCGCATACGTTTCCGGGAAGTAGAGGTCGGTATCCAGATAAAAAACGGGAGTCTCCGGTTTCAGGGACGAAATCAGGTGCATGAGCACCACACCCGAAGGACCAAAGCCGGTGGCAAGCGCAAGGTCCGGGGCGAAGTTCCGGATGCCCCATTGCAGCACTTCGCGCGGAGAGCTTCTTTCAAGCTCTTCGCTGACGACTTGCAAGGCTTCAGGGGTCCAGTCCGTCTGCGCCTGGTTATTCCTGGTGGATGAGGTCATCTTTATCGTAGGGCTGGTGTTTGCCTGGGTGGGAATGCGCGTGCGGGATGGGCTGTCGCAGCGAAGCTGCAAAAGCCGCCGGTGCATGAGGTTGTTGCCAGAGGTCCGGTTCATCCGACGCTTTCGCGGAAGGGTCGAACCAGGCGAGGGTTTCGCGGAGGCGAACCACCTCGCCCACGACGATGATGGCCGGGGGGGCAATGCGGCTGATCCGTCCGGCTATCGTGGACAGGTCTCCGGTTACGACCACCTGCTGCGGTGTGCAGCCGCGTTCGATGACGGCGACCGGAGTGGACGCGGGCCGTCCGTGTTCCATCAGGCGCGCGACGATCTGCGGCAGGCGGGTCAGGCCCATGAGGATGACGAGCGTATCCACCTTCGCCAGCGCCTCCCAGTCAAGATCGGCGGCGGCAGGGTCGCACGTGTGGCCGGTGAGCACCGTGAAGGACGTTGCCACGCCCCGGTGGGTAACAGGAATGCCTGCATAAGCCGGCACGCTGACGGCGCTGGTGATGCCGGGCACGACTTCAAACGGAATGCCTGCTTCCGCGAGCGTCTGTCCTTCTTCGCCGCCGCGACCGAACACGAAAGGATCGCCGCCCTTGAGCCGCACCACCACGCGCCCTTGCTGCGCCCGTGCCACGAGCAACGCATTGATCTGCTCCTGCGTCATGACGTGCCGGTGGGCTGCTTTTCCTACATAAAGCAGTTCCGCATCGCGCCGCACTTCGTTTAGCAGGTCGGGATGGACGAGCCGGTCATAGACGACCACATCCGCCGCGCGGAGCAGCGAAAGGCCGCGCACGGTGATCAGTTCGGGGTCGCCGGGTCCGGCTCCCACGAGGTATACGGTTCCGGGGTTAACGCGCATCGGCAGGGACCTCCACGGTTGACGTGTATTCCCGGAGCGCGTCGATGCCGATGCGGTCGCAATAGTCCCCGAAGGTTTCGGCGTCTGCCCGTTCTTCCTTGAAACGCAGAAAAAGCGGGCGGAGCGAGTCTACCAGTTCTTCAAGGGGTACGAGGTCGCGGTACGGACGGTTCAGGCGCGTGCCGTTCGTCTGGCCTCCCAGAAAGACGGTGTACTGGTTCAGGGATCGGCCTACGAATCCGATGTCCGACACGTAGGGGCGAGCGCAGCCGTTCGGGCATCCGGTCATCCTGACGGAGATCGGCTCGTCGTCCAGGCCGATTTCCTTCAGGGCGTATTCCATCTCGTCGATCACCTGGGGCAGCACGCGCTCCGACTCGGTGATGGCAAGGCCGCAGGTCGGCATGGCCGGGCAGGCTATCGAGAGTTTCTGCACAGTGCTCAGTTCCGAAGCAGGTAGGACGCCGTTCTTTTGGAGGATGGAATCCACGAGCGGTCTGTCTTCCGTGCGGATGCCCGTCAGCAGCATATCCTGATTCGGCGTGAGGCGGATGCCGGGGCGCAGGGTGGCGATGATTTCGTGCAAGCCGGACTTGAGCCGGTAATCGCCCTCATCCTGAATCCGTCCGTTCTCGATGGAGACGCCGAGATGCCAGAAGCCGTCGGCCTGCCGGTTCCAGCCAAGGTGGAGGTGGTGTTCGAGCGGCGGCGCAGGAGCCGGGGGCAGCAGCTTGCGTCCGAGGCGGGTTTCCACTTCACGGCGAAACCGTTCGAGGCCCCAGTCATGGATGAGGTATTTCATGCGGGCGTGCTTCCGGTCGGAGCGGTCGCCGTGGTCACGCTGAACGGCCACAATGGCCTCGATGACCCCGATGATCTCCTTTTTCGGCGCAAAGGCCAGGGGATCGCCCAGCCGTGGAAACGTAGAAGGCTTCTTGTGGGTCATGCCAAGCCCGCCGCCGACGATGACGTTGAAGCCCTTCAAAACGCCTTCCTCAACGACCGGAATGAGGCCCACATCATGCGTATACACGTCCACGCAGTTATCTCCCGGAAAGGCAATCCCGATCTTGAACTTCCGGGGCAGGTAGGACTGGCCGTAGATGGGGTCAGGTGTGTTGGAGGCCGTTTCCTCCAGAACTGCTTTTTCTCCGTCGAGCCAGATTTCGTGGTAGGCGCTCGTCGTGGGTAAAAAGCGATCCGAGATCTGTTGCGCGATGGTTTCGATTTCACGCCGCAGCGGATCGCTGGAAGGGACGGGGCAGCACATCACATTGCGCACCACATCGCCGCAGGCTCCGAGGGTGGTTACGAGTTGTTCGTTCAGCGTGCGCAAGGTTTGCTGAAGGTTGCCCTTGATGACGCCGTGAAGCTGGATGGCCTGGCGCGTGGTCACGCGGAGGGTTCCGTTCCCGAACGTGTCTGCCAATTGCTCGTGGGCAAGGTACTGCTCCGCCGAAAGCCGGCCTCCCGGAAGGCGGGAACGCGTCATGAAAATGTATTCCTTGCCGCCCTTGCGATTGTCCCGGTCGTCTTGCTGGTAGACGCCGTGAAACTTGAGGAGCTGCGTTTCGGCGTCCTGAAAATGATCCGTGTCCAGGGAGGCCTGTTCCTTGAGGCCGCCCCGGAGTCCCTGGCTGCCTTTCTTGATCTTTTCCACCTTGCTCGGCGCAGGCGAGGAGCCGTCGGACGCCGACGGCGGCAGGGCAGGCTGGGGTTCCTTTGCAAGCGCGGGGGGAAGCGTGACGGCAGGACGTTTATGGTCGGAGTTCTGTATCGGCATACGAATGCGCAGTTTTAGGGCTGATTGTTCGGGTTGGGAGGAGGAAACGCGCGTTTTGCAGAGCACGCGCCTAAAGCAAAAAACCCACTCGCCTGCTTGCAGGGAGTGGGTTGCGTCTGAGAGACTTCAGACCGGATTCTCTTTAGAAGAGGGGACAGGTCGTGTGGTCGCTACATTTTCCCGTGCAGGCACAAAGGGCGGTAGATGTCATACACATACATCCACAACAAAAGCATACCTGGCGGGAAGAACGGGAAGCGATCACTGTAAAATGCGGCTGGTGGTCAGATTGAAGTTTGAAGAATACGCAAAGAGACAGACTAAGTCAATGCTGTCGGGTTGAAGCGAGAGATTATGTAACAGGTTCCGGCCTTTTCACCCACGGATCTGTGCATAATGAAAAAATCTCGTCTGCACAGGCTGATGCATTAGATCCTCGGGGCGCGGCGGGTGTATATCATATAGAAGAACCCGAAAAGTTATAGAAGAAACAGATATTGCATAAATGGCCGTTACCTCAGTGTTAAAAAAATGGTTGTCCGGTAATTCGAGCAATGGGGATGCCTGGATGAACCAGACGCGCACGAAAGCTCTGATCACCGGATCGGTGGCTGTCGGGGCGCTGTTGACAGGAGCCGTGCTCGAAAAGTCACGGCGGACCAAGTTTCCATCGGCAGGTCAGTTGCCGCCTGCGCTTGACGCGGAAGTCGGGGAACTGGAACTGATGGAGGGAAAAGCGCGGTTCTACAAACGTCCCGGTTCGGGAACGCCCATCGTGCTGCTGCACAGCATCAACGCGGCGGCTTCGAGTTTCGAGATGAAGCCTTTTTTCGAGCACTTCGCATCTCAAACCAGCCGGCCTGTTTATGCGCTGGACTGGTTCGGGTTCGGGCGCTCGGAACGGCCTCCGGTGCATTACCGTCCGGGCCTTTTCCAGCGTCAGTTGCGGCGATTTCTGAGCGAGGACGTGCAGGAACCTTCGGATGTCGTGGCGCTCTCGCTCGCCTGCGAGTATGCAGCGACTATTGCCAATGCGTTTCCTTTCCTCGTACGCAAGCTGGTATGTGTGTCGCCGACGGCCCTGGGAGAGGATACGGAGGCATCCCTGTTGCAGCGCAGCTTGATCGAAGTGGCAAGCGGGATCGGGGCCTTTGAACTGTTTTTCGCGCGGCTGACCAGCGAGGAGTCGATCAAGGGGTTTTACCAGCGGCAGGTGTTTGCAGAAAACGCGAACATTCCGGAAGAACTTGTCCGTCGCGCGTACCTCACGTCCCATGTCCGGGGGGCGCATCATGCGCCTCGGTGGTTTGTGGAAGGCGCCTTGTTTATGAATGAGTACGCCCGCAGAGCCTATGCGAAGCTGAAGGCGCCGTCGCTGTTCATCATTCCGGAAAAGGCTCCCGGTACGGTCCAGCGATTTGATCGGCTGGAGGAGATAGTGTCTGCCAATCCGGACATGATTCAGGTGCAACGGATCCAGACGGGGCTGCTTCCCCAGTGGGAAGACCCGGAAGCTGTGAACGCCATGATTGAATCGTTTCTGCATTAGCGCCGGGCGCCGGTTGACCCCGCCTTGCCCATCGTGTTGAACAAAAGGAAGCATCCTTTACGTAAATGTAGCGGTGCGAAGCCGCGCCACGCGGCGCCTTCCGGTGTGTCATGCTCCACAAAGGCGGGCATCTAGGCGTGGAGTATGGCAGATCCTCTCCGAAAGAAGAAAAAAGCGTCGGATTGTGACGAACTCTCGACTTGTAAAGAAAAGCGGGCAAAATAATTGCTTCCATTCGTTATTAAGCTGCGTCTGCGTGTAGATATAGTAAGCAGCGCTCATCAGTGACGGAGAGGGAGCTATGAACAGCCGGCCGTATCAGCACCGCACCATTCTACTCAAGACAGGCTTCCAGTACGAACAGGATCGTCTGTTTTTTACCCGCGCCCGTCTGTTTCCGGACAGGATCGAACTGTCGGGATGGCATCCCGGCGGGCAGCGCCGCGAGGTCATTCCTCTGGACCGCGTTTCTCGTGTAGAGTGGCAGCGTGAACCGTCTCATAAATGGAACGCCGTGTTGCATCTGGAGGACGGATCGGCTCGCAAGCTGTCGCTGCAAAACGTTGAACAGTGGAAGCACAATCTTTCCGAGCGCCTGCGCTGGGTGAAACCCACCCCGAAGTCCTGGACGCTGGATCTGCCGCTCAAGGAACTGATTGCCTATACGACGAGCATGAGTTGAATTCCGGCAGGTTTCCTTTTCTTTTCCGAAGCGCTTCCCGATAGATCGCGGCCTGCTTTTTCGCTACCTTTGCCCTTTTCCTATCCTTACCGGAAGCTGAAAGAGGCAGGCAATGCGCACCTACAACCGGCGCGAAGTTTTCGCGTGGTCCCTGTATGACTTCGCCAACTCTGCTTTCACGACGCTTGTTGTAACCTTTATCTATGCCACCTACTTCACGAAGGCGATGGCATCTGACGAGGTGGTCGGCACGTCTCTATGGTCCCGCGCGGTGACGGTGACAGCCATTATGGTCGCGCTGCTGTCTCCTTACGTGGGCGCCATTGCAGACCGGGGCGGG
>CBDUBU010000215.1:0-7073 GCA_965365465.1 uncultured Rhodothermaceae bacterium | reverse complement strand
AATGCCACCGTCGCAAGCTGGATGGACACCGGCGGGGAGACCAACTACCGACCCATCCTGACGAGCAATGGAGAACGGGTCAACTTCGTTTTTGAAAACTACAGGGCCTACCGCCTTCCGTCTGGCATTGACATCCCCTCAGACACGCAGCGCATCGAAGCGATAAAAGGCACGCTGCGGGATGCCTTGCAAGCGTACCAGGCAATGGTGGAAGCAACAATGCCGCTGAATCCACATACGCCCGACTGGGTGCGGAGCATGGTGTTGCTGGAGGTGTTTCCCCGCTACTATTCCGGCGGCTTCAAAGAGATCACATCCAGGCTTCCATTTTACCGTGAGATCGGATTCACGGCCCTTTATCTGATGCCGCACTGGACCGGCGAGCACAACGGTTACCATCCCATCGATCTGTACGCTGTCAATCCGGCGCTGGGAACGCAGCAGGACCTTCAGGAACTGGTGCAGGAAGCGCACCGGCTGGGAATGCGGGTGCTGTCCGACATGGTGATACATGGGTTCAGCCCCAACTCCCCGATGATGCAGGAGCGGCCCGACCTGTTCGTGCATGACGAGCAGGGAAACATCGTCCCGCACGCGACCTGGAAAAGTATGTCGACCGACTGGGCGGCTCCAGCCTACCAGCAGTACATGGTCGATCTGGTCCTGCATGATCTGCGCACGTACGACATTGACGGCTACCGGGTGGATGCTGCCAGTTTCAAGGGGCCATCCTGGGACCCGGCGCTGCCTTACCCGGCATACCGGAGCGGAACGGCGGCGTCTGCGCTCATGGATCGTATGCTGAAAGCCATGCGCCGGGTGAAACCGGAGGCTGTGCTTCTCAGCGAGGTATTCGGCCCTGTTTTCTATTCCGTCTCCAACCTGGGCCACGACAACCAGACCGAGGCGGTCCAGCAATTCATCGAGCGCATGGAGCAGGGCGAGGCGACGGCGGCGGACTACAAGGCGCACCTCAGCCGCGTGTATGCCATGTTGCCCGAAGGCGCCAATCGGGTGTTTTTCGCCCGCAACCACGATACCTCGTGGTTTTACCACTTCAACGGGTATACGGATCGTTTCATGGCGATGGAGGCGATCCATGCCTTTACCGGCATCCCGGAAGTCTTTGCCGGAGATCCCGGACATGGCCCGTCGCCCGACGAGGACCCCGGCGTCTTTGCACACTACCGGAAGCTGTTTGAGGCCCGGCGGCAATACCCGGCGCTGGCCGGGGGAGACCTGCTCCTGCACGCCGTCCGCTCGGACGACCCCAACGTGTTTACGGTGCTGCGCCGCTTGGACGGCAACAACGTGATCGCTCTCATATCGCTGAGCGACCAGCCGCGCCGGACGGCTGTTTACCTCGACCCGCAGGAGGAACCCTTTCCCCGTCAACTCGAACTGAACGATCCTCTTTCGGGTGAAAAGGCGCAGGTCGCGGGCGTCGGGGAAAATCCTGACCGGCTCCAGGTAGAACTGAAGCCTTTCCAGGTTCTCATCGGGCAATGGTAAAAGAGACGGCGCAGGCGCGGCTACCTGCCCGGTCGAATGACGATCACGCTGCCGCCTCCGGGTGCCAGATCGAGCATCAACGGCGCTTCCGAAGAGATCGCTTTCTGCTCCCGAACGTAATCCTCGCCGAGTTGGGCTGCATTGGGGCCATCCCTGAAGATTTCAGCCTGATGCGTTCCGGAATCCAGAAATGGCAACCGGACCTCCACCTTACGCGCTTCCTCGCCATTGATGGCCCCCACATACCATACGTCGCCCTTGCGACGGGCGACAACGGCGTATTTCCCTACCTCGCCGTCCAGAGGCGCGGTTTCGTCCCAGGTGGTCGGCACGGACTTCAGAAAATCAAGAATTTCCGGTTCTTCCTCGTAGCGGTAGGGCGCATCCGAAAGCATCTGCAGGGGAGCGAACAGAACGACGTAGAGCGCCAACTGCTGGCTTCGTGTTCCCTGGCTCATCGGACGCCGGAAGTTGGTGCGCCAGTCCTGCGCCTGGGCGTTGGTCATGGCGCCGGGCGTGTAGTCCATATACCCGGCCAGCATCCGCACAAACGGAAGGGTGGTCGCATAGGCAGGCGTGGTGCCCGTCGAGTCGAATTTGTTATACTCCAGCCCGCGCACGGCCTCGTGGTTGACCACATTCGGGTAGGCCCGGCTCAGCCCGGTCGGTTTGTAGGCGCCGTGGAAGTTGACGTGAATGCGCCGTTCGGCGGCCTCTCTGGCAACCCGTTCGTAGAAGTTCACCATCGGCTGGTCGTCGCGCTGCATGAAGTCAACCTTGATTCCTGCGACGCCCCATTGCTGAAACTGGTCCAGCGCCGGGATCAGTTGCGCCTCCAGAACACGGGCCACGCACCACAGAATCACATCGACGCCCCTCTCTTTCCCGTAGGCCACGATGTGTTTGACGTCGATCTGCGGGTTCAGCTTGGTGAGATCGTACTGATCCGACCAACCCTCATCCAGGTTGATGTACTCGATGCCGTTCCGGGCGGCGAAGTCGATGTAATACTCGTACGTTTCGTTGTTGATGCCGCTCTGGAAATCGACGCCGCGAATCAGGTTCGCGTGCCACCAGTCCCAGGCAACCTTACCCGGCGTTACCCAGGAAAAGTCCATCGCAGGGTCGGGCGGGGAAGCAAGGCGGTAGACGAGGTCGCTGCCGAGCAGCGCGGCATCGCTCTCCGCTACAATCATGACCCGCCACGGAAAGGTGCGCGTCCCCTCGGTATCCGCTATGTAATCTGCCGTTTTCGTGACATAGCTGGTGAAGTTCATGTGCCCGTCCGGGGCCTCGGCAAGTGGATACGGCGGGAATACTCCCGTAAGGGTATTCGGCTGCGCCGGATCGCCGATCAGGTAGAGCGCTGGATAGTCATACAAATCGGATTCCGTAATGCCGACACGCAGGCCATTGCCGGCCACGACCAGCAGGGGCAACAGACCGTACCGCTCGCTTTTTGCCAGTTCGGAAATCTTCTCCTGCCGGTAGAGATCTTCATAACTGTTGTTGAAGCTGCTTACCGGAATCACGAACAGGTCGTGGTCAGCCGCAAATTGAAAGGTTGCCTCCTCTGAGGCGACCCGAATCCGGTCCTTCAGGCTCGTTTCAAACCGGTACGCCGCGCCGTCGTCGTATGCGCGAAAGACCAGGGCATACCCATCCCGCAGATCCAGGCGCAGTTCGTTGAAATGATTGGGGATCTCAGACCTGAAGAAGGCCACGGGCCGGATCGTTTCCTGCACCGTTCGGGTCTGCTGCTTTTTCAGGCGTGGCTGCTCTCCGAGCACCCGTCCATCCGAGAGCGTCATCGACACCGGCGAATGCGAAACGATCTCCTTGCCGTCTCTTGAAACCGAATACCAGATCTGCGTATCCAGCCCCACCTTGACCGCCAGACTGTCATCCGGGGAGGCGAGGTCAAAAACGCGCGCGCGTTGCGCAAACGTGGGCGCGGGCAGCGCCAGCAGCAGTAGCAGCGCAAAAAGACGCCGGAAGCCGGAAGCTGACTCAAGCATAACCATGTCGGATTTGCAGGTGGAACCGTTGAAAAAAGAAACGCCTGTGCATTACCGCGCTCTCAGGAAGCGCAGCCAGGCCGTTGTTGCCTTGATATCCTTGAATAATAGTTGCCCCAGGTCTGCGCATTGATAAACTTCCCTTGAATAGATCAGGCCCGTCGGGGAACTGCAAGCGGGAGCGCTTGGTTGAGACTTTTCCTTCAGGATGTTTGATGCCCAGGCAAACACCCCCACTTCCCTGCTTCATCTTTTTCCGCTTGCCATGAAACCAGACAGGCTTCTTGCCTTCGTACTGCTCTTTTTGCTCGTTACAGGCTGCTCGACGACCCGCTCTACGGCCACAGGTCCCGATGCTTCGCGTCCGCCCGCCGAGCGCGTCTCGGCTCCGGCTGAGGAAACGGCGAGCGGTTTCGCAGAAGCGGCGCCGGAGGACTGGTATCAGCGCGACCTCACCGACGACCGGCTCTTCGGGATCAGCGCCGAAAAGGCTTACCAGACCCTCCTGAAAGGCAAAGAACCAGTGCGCACGGTTGTTGTCGCGGTGATCGACGGAGGGGTGGACATCAACCACGAGGACTTGCAGGGGCAACTCTGGATCAATGAGGATGAAACACCGGGCAATGGGGTTGATGACGACAACAATGGTTACAAAGACGATATACACGGATGGAATTTCATCGGCGGAGCCGACGGGGAGAACGTCAAGTACGATACGCTGGAACTGACGCGGGAGGTGGCGCGGCTGCGGGCAAAATACGAGAACGCAGATCCGGCTTCCCTCTCCCGGGAAGAAAGGCTTGAATACGACTACTACCAGAAACTCCGGGCAGAGCACGAGGCCCGGGTCCAGGAAATGAGCCAGTACGCCGCCGGCATCGGGGGGGCCTATGAAGCGTTTCGCCAGGCGAACAACATCATGGCAGGCGTGCTCGGAACGACGGATTTCACGCTGGACCAGGTTGCCGCCGTTCAATCGGACGACCAGCAGATCCAGCAGGCGCAGCGCATCCTTATAGGAATGGCCGGCATGGGCTTGAATGAAAAAACGCTTCAGGAGCAGAAAGAATACGTGGACAACCGGCTTGCCTACGGCCTGAACCTTGACTTCGACCCGCGCCCGACCGTAGGCGACGACTACGGCGACCTTACGGAACAGGGCTATGGCAATGCCGACGTGAAAGGCCCGGATGCCTTCCACGGCACCCACGTAGCGGGCATCATTGCGGCGGCGCGGAACAACCAGATCGGCATGGACGGCATCGCGCCCGCCGTCCGGATCATGGCGCTGCGCGCCGTGCCCAATGGCGACGAGCGGGACAAAGACGTTGCCAACGCCATCCGGTACGCAGCAGACAACGGCGCTCAACTCATCAACATGAGTTTCGGCAAAGCGTATTCTCCGGAAAAGGAACTGGTGGACGAGGCCGTGCGGTACGCACAGGAAAAGGGCGTGCTGCTGATTCACGGCGCCGGGAACGATGCGCAGAACATCGACAGCACGGCCAGCTACCCGACGCGCTATTACCTCACCGGGGGTGAAAAAGCGGAGAACTGGATTGAGGTAGGCGCTTCATCGTGGGAGCGCGGCGATGCGCTGGCAGCCAATTTCAGCAATTACGGCAAAAACAACGTAGACCTGTTTGCCCCCGGCGTCAGCATTTATTCCACCATGCCGGGAAACCGATATGACCGGCTGGATGGCACCAGCATGGCGGCCCCTGTCGTCACCGGCGCGGCTGCCCTCCTGATGGCCTACTACCCGGAACTGACGGCTTCGCAGGTGCGCGACATCCTGCTCCGCTCTGCCGTGCCTTACACGGAGGCAAAGGTTCAACAGCCCGGCGCCGAGGGCAGTCTGATCGACTTCGGACAGCTTTCCGCAACAGGCGGCATTGTCAACGTCTATAACGCCGTAAAAATGGCGGAAGAGATGCAATAGATGACGGGGCGGCTTTAGCCTTACAGGCGCCGCAATGTCTCCCGGAACCTGAAAACAATCTGGCGCGCACTCACTTGCGGCGCTGCTCCTCCTGTCAAGCCCCCTGCAAAACATCAGACATAGATCCTTCGCGTTCGCTCAGGATGACACGTTGGTTGCGTTTCAAATTATATCCTCTCCCGAAGTGTCATACTGAACAAAGGGAAGGCATCTGCGCGGTGAGACCGGCCTTCCCTCTGTCCGCTCATGATTTCAAAAAGCCAGACCATTTCTTATGTGAGGGAGTGAACACAAAAAGAAACTGGATGGTGAACTGAATTCACATTTTTTAGCCGTATTCCAGCCGCAATAGGAATAGTTGTAGCCCTGTGTAAACGTATACATTAATAAAGTAAGGTTCTCCCCTACACGCGGAAAAGCATTTCCCCTATAGCTAGACAACTCCGGAATTGCTATCTAAAATAAGGCAACCAGTCCACCAGGCATACGGGCACAACAATGGGCACGACCAGCTTCTCCGCTTCGGCTGCACCTGCAAAGACGCAATCGGCTGTCGTCTGCGAGGTGTGCCGGCAACAGATCGTCAACCGGCGCGAACTTCACCTGTTGCGCGAACGAAATGCGCTCCGTGAAGAAACCGAGGTTCACATGGTGCATACGCAATGTGTGGCGAGCATGAAGGTCCGGCTACAGGGCGTGTGGGATGCCTATCCCGTGCCCTCGCCGGAAGCCTCCTGGTTCACGCCCGTACAGTTGAAGAAACCTTACGTAACGCTGGCGAAATGGCCGATCTTGCCGGCGAAGTGGCTTGCCGAAGCCGCCTGTTTCTGACCCTGCAACCGCGCCTTTCATAAGGCAGGATACATACGTTCCGGCGCTCCCTGATGAAGAGGCAGCGCGCCAGAGCATAGAGGCAATCCTTGAAGGGTTGCCTCTTTTATTGTATGGTCCATGTCAATCAGGGTTGAAAAGGAGCGCGCTTGCAGGTAGGTTGCGCACTCGCAGCATTCTGAACGAGCAACCTATCGGCCATGGAGCACACCGCGTACGACGCGATCATCATCGGGGCCGGACAGTCAGGCTATCCGCTGGCCGTAGCGCTGGCAAAAGCGGGATGGAAAACGGCCCTGATCGAGCGCGAGCACGTCGGGGGCACGTGTGTGAACGACGGATGTACGCCCACCAAGACGATGATCGCCAGCGCCCGCATTGCCTACCTCGCTCGGCGGGCCGGCAACTACGGGGTGCAGACGGAAGGCGTTCGCGTAAACATGGAGGCGGTGCGGAATCGCAAACGCGCCATTGTCGAGGAGTCCATTCAAAATATCCGGGATGCCATTTCCCGGACCAGAGGGCTGGAATTCTACGACGGAGAAGCGCGCTTCTGCGACAGTCATGTGCTCGAAGTAAAACGGAATGGGAACAGCCTCCGGCGGCTCACCGCTCCAAAGATCTTTATCAACACGGGCGCGCGTCCGAGTGTGCCGAAGGTGGAGGGTCTCGATCAGGTTCCGGTGTTGAACTCGACTACCATCATGGAACTGGAATGCGTTCCCGACCATCTGCTCATCCTGGGAGGCGGGTACGTCGGGGTCGAGTTC
>CBDUBU010000214.1:0-7085 GCA_965365465.1 uncultured Rhodothermaceae bacterium | reverse complement strand
CCTGCCGGGGCGTAACGTCCAACAATGTGGCGCGCGCGGAAGGCAGATCTTTTACGCTCCGTACCCGCCGCCCCGTCTGAATCTCTCCTCCGAGAGAACGCAGATAGGATGCCAGGGCATCCGAAATTTGCTGCGCTCCTCCGCGCGGCATAGGCCATCCAACCGCGTGGCCCAACAGGCCAAGCACCAATCCGAAAGCGCCTGAAGCCACGGACTCCAGCGGCAGAATCGAGTGCGCTCCTATTCCTGCAAAGAGGGCGCGGGCAGGTTCGTTTCTGAAAAAAAGCCTCGATAAACCCTGAACTGACTGCAGCGCCAGTAGGCCGAACCGCGCCAGCAACAACGGATGACGCGGGACATGAATCAGCGGCTGTAAAATCTCCTCAATCAATGGCTCCCACTTGCTGACCAGTGGCTCCATGATGAAGCGATATGCCTTTTCATCCTTGCCTAGCGCTGCCGCCGTCCTTTCAATAGAGCGGTGCATCACAGCGGCTGTTCCGTCGTCAAGGGGGTGGGCAATCTGAAGATCCGGCTCAATCCAGCTCAACCCATGTTCTTCCAGCGGCAAGGAGC
This sequence comes from uncultured Rhodothermaceae bacterium, assembly GCA_965365465.1. Taxonomy (GTDB): domain Bacteria; phylum Bacteroidota; class Rhodothermia; order Rhodothermales; family DASSAV01; genus CBDUBU01. The sequence goes on along the minus strand of CBDUBU010000214.1, from coordinate 6,509 downwards.
GAAAAAAAGGGGATGCCACGCCCATCGGATGAATGGATGATCCAAGGTCATGGACAAAGCCCGGCAGCGTTAACGCGCCAGACCGGGCGCCGCCGCCGATGGCATCGTTGGCTTCCAGAACCAGCACCGAACACCCCTCGCGTGCCAGTGCAACCGCTGCCGCCAGTCCATTGGGGCCAGCCCCTACAACCACGGCGTCATAATCGTAACCTTGCCCCATACAACTCCTTTCCCGCTATCAATAGCAATGTAAGAAAACCGATACTACCTGCCGGAACCAATGTTTTCGATGCACCGGCCTAAAGCCATGAAGTATGTGCTGCAACAGAACGGCTACTGCTCTCTTGCTCTGGCATCCGGGCCTGCTACCGAGGCGTGACCGTCTCCCCCGTGCATGAATTGCTTGCCTCCGGGAAACTGCTTGATATGTTCTGTGGGAACAGCCTTTCCGGTCCCTCTTGCGACAGGCGATGCCTCATGAATGTAAAAAGCGCCGTTTGGAAGCGTATCGTTGTGCCGCAAGGCCGCAGCGGCTGCCTTTCGCATACTCATGTCAGCGTTGCGTTTTAACGCCTCTATATTGCCATAAATAGACAGTTCGGCCAGGTCGAAAAAGTGTGCAAACGCCGCCTTATCGCGCTCGAAAGCAGGCCCCTGCTCGTTCGAGCGCAGTTGCGCATCCATCCTGGAGAGCGCACAAGCCATAACATACAGATAGACCGCAGTATCAGCCACGCGAGCCTGCACTGCCTGCCGCTGTATGATCTGCTCCCGATACCGCTTGCTTGCCATTTTGAAAGCGTGTGAATGACGCTGTACAAGCCCCGACAGACGGTCTGCATAACCGGCAAGATCCGGATGAACCCCGGTGATTTGCGGAGACCCAGGCTTTACGCCCAGGAAGAGCTGGGCAGCCAGTGGAACGGCGCGTTTCAGCAGCGAAACATTGGCTGCATTGGAAAGCAGGCGCGTCAGATTGGAGGAAAAAGAATCCGTCCCATCCCATCCGTAGGCTTCCTGTATGGCAATCATCTGTTCGGCCAACTGTTTGCCTCCATATCCGAACACGAAAGACTGCATCACCTCGTTGGAGCCTTCAACGATGCGATGAATGCGGTTATCACGCCAGATGCGATCCAGTTCGTTTTCTGTCATGTACCCTTCACCCCCCATCACTTGCATGGCATCATCAATGACATTCCATCCATGATGCGAGCAAAATACCTTGGTGATGGCCGTTTCGACCATGATGTCCTGCTCCCCGCGATCCAGCATCCCCGTCATCATGTAAAGCACGGCGTCCATGGCGTAGGTATAAGCCGCCATACGCGCTGCCATTTGCTGCACCAGTTCAAACGCTGCAAGCGGACGCCCGAACTGATAGCGCGTCTGCACCCATTTTATGCTCTGGTTCATAGCGCGTTTGGCTGCGCCGGCCACGCCCGCAGACAATGTACATCGCCCGTAATTCAGACAGGTGAGCGCTACGAGAAGCCCTTTCCCCTCCTCATGGAGCAGATTTGCTTTCGGAACCCTAACGTTGGTGAATCGGATGCGAGCCTGCCATGTGCCCCGGATGCCCGTTTTGCTCCTGTTCTTCTGAAAAATGTCGATGCCCTCCATGTCGGGCGTGCAGATCAACGTTGTGACAACATCACGTTCCTGCCCTGTGTTCGGGTCTGTTTTTCGCTGCTTTGCCATCACCGTGAAAACGCCGCTCAAGGCACCCGAGGTGCTCCATTTCTTTTCGCCGTTGAGGACGTAAAACGCGCCGTCTTCAGACTTGAAGCACCGGGTTTCCTGCCCGGCTGCGTCGCTCCCGACATTGGGTTCGGAAAGACAGAAGGCGGACAGATACTCTCGCGCCACTTTAGGCAGGAAACGTTGCTTCTGCTCCTCCGTCCCGAAAAGCATGATCGCCTTGCACCCGATCGACTGATGCGCCGAAACGACAACCGCCGTCGAAGCACAGTAGCTGCCTATCATTTCCAGCACACGGTTGTAACTGGTTACGCCAAGTCCCAGTCCGCCGTATTGCTCCGGAACGGTCAGGCCCATTACGCCCATTTCAAAGAGACGGTCGATGCACCATTGCGGAATATGTTGCTCCTGGTCTATTTGAATCGCCGGATGCTCGTTCTGCAAATACTGCTCAAGCGTTTCGAGCAGTGCATCGCACTTGCTGCGTTCCTCCGGCGATTCCTTCGGGTAAGGAAAGATGAGATCGCTTCTGAACCTGCCCCAGAACAGATTCTTCACGAAGCCCATATCAGACGGCTCCGGGCCAAGCATGGTCTCAATATCCTGGATCATTTTCTGATCCTGAAGGGAAACATTTTTCAGCTTACTCAATCCGGGACTTGACATACAATCTCTTTTCTGGTTGTGCAATTCATAGTCTGGAAACGCAAGGATAGCTGTAGGGTTCTGAGCGCAGTTCCTTTTACCGGACCAGGGAAAAAGGTATGCCGCCTTGCTCGTTTTGTATAGTGTGTATAAATGCGCACGGATGCCTGAACGTCATCCAAGCATCCGTGCTGCGATTGATTCATAAACGAAGCTTCAGGACGACATGCCGGCTCGCCCTGGTGCTTCTGCTTGCATGGCAGATCTTTTAGTTACTGCCGCGTGCGCGTTCGGTCGAATCCATGCCGTAAGGCGTCTCGGTGCTTATCGTAAGAACCTTCGCCATGCTTCTCCTCATAGGTCTTGCGCATCTCCGCCTCGACATCCGAGAAGTTTTTGCCTTCATACCGCCGTGCAGCCCCATAACCGTAACCAGTTCGGTAGGCAGGCTCATAGTCCTCAAAAGTCCCTCCCTGCGCACCATAGGTCGAAGTGTAGTGTGTGCGGTACGCATCCTGGTAGTTCTCGTAAGGCCCAATCGCCTCGGAACGCTGCCAGGCATACGTATTATCGTATACTTTCACGACCTCATCTACCTCTGGTGTTGCAACGGCCTCCGTGCGAAGATATACGACATTCTTGCCGATTTCTATTTGCTCGGCCGCATATTCGGCGCCGTTATCGAGCACAACCGCCGATACAAGCTCGGCGTCGGTGTCTACGATGAGATGACGGATCGTTCCGAGCCGCCTCCCTGTTCGGTCTTGCAATTCCCATCCCCGAATATCCTGATCATCGTGGACCAGATGCCAGTCGGAGAGGTTATCTAATCTTTCAATAGCCATAATCTTTTCGAGATGAAGTTGTAAAGGACGAACTGCCTGTGGATGCCGCTAAATTCCTATTGCGCCCGGCTTTCAAAGGTAAGGCGATCCACACGCAGGTATACTTGTCTGTCCGACAATTCCTGAGCGTCAGTGCCGCTAAGCCCCCAGGTGTCGGGGGAATTGCTGCCTAGACTGGCCACAGTGCCCGTAGCGGTTATCATGTCGTTCGGATCTACATTGTATCTCCCGTCTGAACCGGCGGCCCCTAACTGGGATTCTCCCAGGTCTTCTAATACAGCAAGTATGCGGCCGTCGGCGCTCCCTGGCTCTTCCGAACTCACGTAGAACGTGCTGTCGCCGGAAAGCGCTTGAACTTCGAGATTGTCAAGTTCAACCCGGCGCCCTACCAGGGATGCAGGATCTTCCGCATTCAGGATGGCGCCGATATCCGTGATGACGCCTGCTACAGGAACAGTTTCAACCTGCTCCTGCGGTGCGACCGCCACGACATCATCATCAGGTTCATCGTCCAGCAGCGCAAGTAGCACCCAGATTGCACCCACGACAAGCAGCAGCAGAAGCAGCCACAACCACCAGGGAGTGCCTTTGTCTTTTTCTACAGGTATTTTTGCCATCGTAATAGATTTTTGTTTTTTCCGTGGAAATGATGCGTTCAATACCGGGCAGCCGTCGCTTCAGGCGCCCAGGTGTTTTATCCAAACGCCTGAAGGGGGTCGCAGTAGCCAGCCTGTTCAGGCGAGGTTCCTACGACTCCTTCAGGCGTTCGGAGATAGAATTATCTACGGGAACTGTCGAAAGCGTGGCGAACTGCATCTTTCACCTTTTCCCACGTGCCTCGTCCATGCCGTTCCTCATACGAGCGCTGCATCTCCGGCTCGACCTCTGCATAGCTGCGCCCACGGTAGCGGGCGTCGGTTGCATACGTGTACCCGTGCTGGTAGGCAGGCTCGTACAGGCTGTAGTCCTGTCCAGTCTGACCATAGGAAGAACGGAAGTGGTTCCTGAACGTATCGCGGAAAGCGTTGAAATCTCTCGCTCCCGTTTCGCGGACCTCTCCTTTCAGGTCTTCAACCTCAACCTCGGTGTGACGGACTGTATCCCGAACCGTCTCCTCGTGTTCTTCAGCCGTCTTGCGTATGACCACCTCCCCGGTAACCCGGGTTTCCTTATCCACCACGACTTCTTCGGCCGTTTCACGCATCTCTATCGTACGATCTTCAAACACATGATCGGCATCGCGCACAGGCCGATCAACGTCATGACGCTCGACCTCAACCTTCTCCTCACGGAGCCGGACGGATTCCTCGACAGGCACTTCTTCGACATAGGAGTGAATACGCACTCCGCCCCGCTCGATTGTGCGCTTGCCAACGCGCAGTTCTTCTTCTACGATAGGCACCATTTCTTCCTGCGTGCCTGCCTCCGCGCGGTAACGTTCCCGCTCCCTACGAATCTCTTCCTCGGTGTAACGAGAAGCCTGCTCGTCATAATCTGCAAACCCCTGCTCTTCCCAGCTTGTGCGTCGCCGTTTCATCTCCACAGGACGGTGCCGGTGCATCATCTCAGCAACTACCTGAACGTGCTCGTCCGCAACTTCAACCACAACCAGGTTGCCGCCGCGACGCACTCCTTCTGCGTAAAAAAGCGCTTCCTCCTCAGGCACACCGCGTTTCGTAAGTGCGCTCGTTATTTCTCTCGTATTGCTGTCGCGCCCTGAAGTCAGGCGAGATGCCTTCAGATCTCCCCTTGTTTCAACGTGTATATTGTCACGATCTACTCCCTGTTGCGTCAGGGCGTTGACTACCTTTTCAGCGGTTTCGTGATCGTCATAAAGTCCAACAATTGTTTTGGCCATTTCCTGCACCTCAGATTTACTTGGGTTGTTCGTTTCAGCAGCATTGTAGCTGCCTCTCTCTTTCTATTTATGTGGTGGGGGAGCCTTCAAAAGGAAGCGATTCATCATCTGCAGCCTCCTCCGGCTCAGTGAGAAACTTGTTTCTCACAACCACCACCTCTTCGCTTCGCAACGCAACTTGCTGCGGTTCGCGCGTCTCACTTCTGCGCGGTGTGATGCGAATTTCCTCTTTCAAAACCAGTTCTTTACGAATCACCAGCCGTTCTTCAACCACTGGTATGATTGTCGTCTCGCCCTCCTGTCGGATAGAGACAGGACCGTCGATAACCTGCCCGACAGGGACATGTTCGATCTCGACATCCTGGCGCAGAAGAGGCTCATCTACAGTTTCGCTTCGGGTATGCACCTTCTTTTCGATTCGCACCCTGCCTGTCTCTACCGTGCGCCTGTGAATACGCAACCTTTCTTCCGCCAGAGGAATAATCTCTTCTTCTACTACAACGGGAGCAGAATCCTCTTTCTTTCGCAGCCTCTCTTCTTGATCCAGGCTGTCAAAGTCTCCGGAGAACAAATACGCTCCACCAACCTGCTCATGCACATTTTCAGAAGGTAGAAGCCTGCGGTCGCCCGAAGGTAGACGCACGTACATTACGTTTTCGCCTTCAGGACTGGAAGCAATCTCAATAAGACCCGGAGCGCCTCTCGCATCCATAATCTGTAACAGTCGGTCTGACTTCATATCTCGAATGTCCCGGTATCTAAAAGCGCACGGCTGGTCATGCGCAAACTTTTCACTTTTCACCACTTACATACAAGTTCTACCCTGTGGATGAATGAGACCGGAACGAACGCAAGGAGATCCACTATTGCCTTGCATTTTTCAGAACGGTTACTTTGGCTTCGCGCTAGAATCAATGCCTGTCGTCTCGCTGATTGAATGAAGAGGGGATAGCAAAATCAGAAAGAGTATTCTGAGGTCCCGTTGGGTAAGACGCTGTGACATACCCCTCCGGCGAATGAGACTTGTCGATCTTCCCGTCCTACCCTGGCCTCTGCTCCTCGCAATGCCCTCGAACACGCGGTCCTGCCACAAACCAGGCAGGTTATCAGAATAACCTGTTTTTCCTTTCTGCCCTCCCCTACCTTTCTCGCCGAAGGGAACCATCCGGGAAACACCCTGGTAGAGCACACCTCCTTGCCGAAGTGCCTGCAAGCCTCAAAACATAGATCCTTTGCCTTGCTCAGAATGACACCTCGGATAAGGACTTCCGCCCCACTGTGTCATGCTGAACGAAGTGAAGCATCTATGCCATGAGACCGGCAGGTGCTCAAGGCAGTTCAACGCTGCTGAAGTCAACCGGACAAACCATTGAAAACAGCAATGCGAAGAAGAAATAAAGCGGCGAGGGGCATGAAAGTGCGTTTTGGGCCGCAGAAACCGCAAAACGGCCCTGGCAGGA
>CBDUBU010000213.1:0-7093 GCA_965365465.1 uncultured Rhodothermaceae bacterium | reverse complement strand
TCTGGGTGTGGAGCATGTCGTGATGCTCACCGGCGACAACGAACGGGTGGCACGGCGGATCGCTTCGGAGGCAGGCATCAAGGAGTTTTACGCAGAACTGCTTCCGGAAGACAAAATGCGCCTTTTGAAAGAACTGGAGCGCAGGTATGGCTCTGTCGCCATGGTGGGCGACGGGGTCAACGATGCCCCGGCGCTCGCTCAGGCTGCGCTCGGCATTGCAATGGGCGCCGCCGGCTCCGACGTAGCGCTGGAGACAGCAGATGTGGTGCTCATGGGTGACGACCTCAAGAACATTCCGTACCTCATTTCTCTGAGTCATAAAACCCGGCGCACACTGGCAGCAAACCTGGGGTTTGCCTTTACCATGATTCTGCTGATGGTCGGGGTGATTCTGGTTTCCAGCCTGCCCTTGCCCCTTGCCGTAATCGGCCATGAAGGCAGCACCGTGCTGGTTTCCCTAAATGGTCTACGGCTTCTTGCATTCAGGCCCAAAGAAAGGCTAAAGCAACGGTGAAAGGGGGCGCGTAATTGCCTGGGGGCGAGGACGATGATGCCTTATTCAGCGTTCTGTTTTCATTGTTGATTCACCGATTGCGCCTGCGCTCACCGAGCGGTCCTCATAGGCAGGGCGTTCAGGGCGGGGGGCGGGTTGCGCCTCCAGCAACCGCAGCGCTTCCTCGATGGCGCGCTCCAGTTGGGGATCGCGCCCTTTTGCCATCTCGCCGGGGTCGTCTACGACGAGAATGTCAGGCTCGACGCCGTAGCCTTCGGGAAACCACTTTCCATCCGGGCCATACATGCGAAAAGTAGGAACGGTGACCGCGCCGCCGTCGATCAGCGGAGGCGCGCCGGTAAGACCGATCAGGCCGCCCCAGGTTCGCGTGCCGATCAGCGGGCCAAGTCCCGCCTCGCGGAAATAGAAGGGGAACGCATCCCCCCCGGAGCCGCTCCAACCGTTGATGAGCATGACCTTCGGGCCGAAGTGTGATACGGGAGGCCATTGCCACTCGCGCCCGTCGCGCACCGCCCAGAAGGCTAGCGCCGGCCGGTTCAGCAGTTCGATAAACCGATCCGGGATCTGCCCGCCGCTGTTGAACCGTTCGTCTACGATCAGGGCCGGGCGGGTGAACTGCGCCTGGAACTGGCGAACCAGTTCGGTTTGCCCATCGACGCCGGTGCTGGGCACGTAGATGTAGCCGACACGACCTTCGGTCGCTTCATCGACGCGCTTCCGGTTGGCCTCGATCCAGGCCAGATGTCGGAGGCGGGTTTCGTCGGAGAGGGTGTTCACGACCACCTGCCGCGCTCCTTCCATCGTCGGGCGGCTGTTGACCGTAAGGACGACCGGCTGCCCGGCCAGTCCGTCGAATGCAGCCCAGGGGTCCTTTTCAGGGTTCAGATGCCTGCCGTTGACGGCCAAGATGTAGTCGCCGACCCCGACGTTGATGCCCGGTTGGGCAAGAGGGGACCGGACCTCGCTATCCCAGGGCGCGCCGCTAATGATTTTCGCCACCCGGTAAGCGCCGTTTTCCAGTCTCCAGTCGATGCCTAGCAGACCTACGTTCCGTTTTTCTTCCGAGGGCGTATCACCGCCGCCCTGGTAGGTATGCGAGGCGTTCAGTTCAGCGATCATCTCGCCGAGCACGTAGCTGACATCCCAGCGGGTAGCCGCGTCGTTGATGAGTGCGCCGTACTGCTCACGCAGGGTATTCCAATCGACGCCATGCATATTCGGGTCATAAAACAGATCGCGCTCGAAACGCCATGCATCGCTAAAAAGCTGGCGCCACTCCGCCAATGGATCGACCGTCATTTCCAACTCGCCCGTCTGCATAGGTTTTTCCAGCTTCTGATCGGGTTTGATTTCGAGGATGCCATACCGATCATCCACGCGAACGAGCAGCATCTTGCCGTCATGGGATGCCTGCGCCATGTCCGCATCTTCCAGGATGGTTTTCTCTTCGCGTTCCTTCAGGTCGTAGAAGACGACGGGCGCTTTCTCTTCACCTGCGCCCGTTCTCGGCAGACGGCGGTAAAGCACTTTTCCCTCGACGGCCCGAAGGTCTGCGTAGTTTCCGGCTTTGGGGGGGAGGACGACAAGTCGTTCTTCAAAGCCTTCCAGGTCGATCTCGACCGGGCGCGGCTCTTCTGCCGCCTCTTTTTTCGCTTCCGGTTTTTCTGTGGATGTGGTATCCGCTGTTTCTACATCGTTTCTCGGAGCCATCGGCGAGGCCACATCCTTGCGAAGCGGCGCGGCAACGATGTTCACGGTGTTCGGATAGATCCAGGAATTGTCCAGATCGCTGTAACTGGGACTGAAGGTGCGGCCTGAAAGGAAAAAGAGATAGTTTCCTTCCGGGTCGAAAGCAGGGGAGGCATCCGTGTAGTATCCGGAAGTCGCCTGATGGCTTTCTCCGTTTCTTGCGTCATAGAGGACAATCGCTGTGCTGCGGTTTTCGAGATCGCGGGCGTACGCGAGCCAGCGGCTGTCGGGGGACCAGCTTGCCCTGAAGGCGGAGAGACCTCCGTAATACATCCACTGCTGCCGGTCGATGACGGCATCCCTTTTCGACGTAAGGTCGAAAAGATGTATCTGCATGGCCTGATCGACGAACACGATTTTTTTGCTGTCGGGCGACCACAGGGGCGTGAATCTGAATCCGGGTCCGAGGCGCGTCAGCGTCGTTTCCTCTCCGGTTCCATCTGCCGGACGGACAGTAAGTTCGTATTCTCCCGAACGGTCGCTGAAATAGGCCACCTGCTTTCCGTCCGGCGACCAGGTCGGGTAACGCTCCGCGACGCCGGAACTGGCTGTCAGGTTCAGAACCGGCCCGTGTTCTGCCGGGACCGAAAACACATCCCCGCGCGCCTCGAAGACGGCGCGTTTGCCCGTCGGGGAAATGGATGCGTTCTGAATCAGGTCTGCTGCGTTCTCGGTTCGGGGTTTCCGGGAAGCCAGATCCGTAACGATATCCACCTGCACCTCCCGTTGCTGCCGCGTGTTCAGATCCAGCAGGTACAGCTTGCCCCCGGCCTCGAAAACGATGTCGGAAGGACCCGCAGAAGGAAAGTGGAGGTCGAAGGCGTCGAAGTGCGTGACCTGCTCCGAGGTTCGAGTGTCGAGGTCATAAGCCCAAAGGTTGTTGCGCTGCTCAGGCCCCCGATCCGAGAGAAAAAAGAGCGTACGTTCATGCCACATCGGTTGCGAGTCGTTGGCATCGTTGTTCGTAATGTTCTCCGCCGTCTGCTTTTCCAGGTCGAACAACCAGATGTCCGGCGACCAGCCTCCGCGATACCGTTTCCAGGTCCGGAAATCCTGCGTCATGGTCGTAAAGGCCAGCGTCTTGCCATCGGCGGAAAGGACGCCGAACTCGCCGTAGGCCACCGGCAGCTTTTCCGGAAGCCCGCCCGCCGCCGGGGTCCGGAAGAACTGGTTGAAACGCTGGCGTCCGCTTTCCATGGAGGAAGCGTAGAGGATATGGTTCCCGTCCGGATACCAGTCCAGGACGCGGTCGGGCATGGGGTGATGCGTGATCCTGCGCGGCTCGCCGCCCGTGACGGGCAGCACGTAAACATCCATGTTTCCATCGTAATTGCCGCTGAAAGCAACGGATTGACCATCCGGAGAGAACCGGGGGAACGACTCTTCCCCGGCAGGAGAACTCAGCCGGTGGGCGATGCCGCCCTCGCGCGCTACGAGCCAGATGTCGCCTGCATAGACGAACGCGACCTGCGTGTCGGAGACATCCGGATACCGGAGCATACGGGCGCTGATTTGCGCCTGCACGGGCAGCCCACATGCAACGAGCGCGAAAACAGCTAAAAACGACAGGACTCTGTAGTTGAGCATGGCACGCAACTGTTGTAAGTTGTTCGCCCGGCCTGTACTCCTGGGGCGGTTCCCGCAGGACAACCCGGATGCGCGATAGTAGGAATTCCCCCGAACTTATAAAAGTCTAAAGATCAGAACCATGGCGCTGCATAAACTGGCAGGAAAGCCGGCTCCCCCCGAAATGCTGGTAAACATTCCCCGTCTCATTTCAGCCTATTACACCCATAAGCCGGACGCACAGGCATCGACGGAACGCGTCGGGTTCGGAACGTCGGGCCATCGGGGTTCTTCCACGGACAACTCGTTCAATGAAGATCATATCCTGGCGATCTGCCAGGCGGTCTGCGAGCAGCGGAAGGGCGCCGGCGTAACGGGGCCTCTGTTCATCGGGATGGATACCCATGCCTTGTCGGAACCGGCCTGGGCCACGGCGGTCGAGGTGTTTGCCGCGAACGGGGTGGAACTGATGATTCAGGATGGGCGCGGGTATACCCCGACGCCGGTGGTTTCCCATGCCATTCTTGTCTACAACAAAGACAGAAAAGAAGGGCTGGCTGACGGCATCGTGATTACGCCTTCGCACAACCCGCCGGGAGATGGCGGGATCAAATACAATCTGCCCAACGGCGGGCCTGCCGACACCGGCACGACGAAGGTGGTTCAGGACCGGGCCAACGAGATCCTGGCGGGCGGCCTGAAAGACGTGAAGCGGATGCCGCTGAAACGCGCCCTCCGTGCGGATACGACCCACGCCTATGATTTCGTGATGCCCTACGTCAGGGATTTGCAAAGTGTGATCGAAATGGAAGCCATTGCATCCGCCGGACTCAAGATCGGCGTCGATCCGATGGGCGGAGCAGGCGTTGCCTACTGGGAACCGATTGCCGAAACCTATGGCATCGACCTGGAAGTCGTGAACCAGTATGTAGACCCCACGTTTTCATTCATGACCGTGGACAAGGATGGCAAGATTCGCATGGACTGTTCTTCGCCCTATGCGATGGCGAGCCTGATCGGACTCAAGGACCAGTTTGACGTTGCTTTCGGGAACGACCCTGACTTCGACAGGCACGGCATCGTGACGCGGAGCGCAGGATTGCTCAACCCGAACCATTACCTGGCGGTTGCTGTCTCCTACCTGTTCCGGAACCGGACTTCCTGGCGTGCGGATGCCGCTATCGGGAAAACGCTCGTTTCCAGTTCGATGCTGGACCGGGTGGCCGGTGGTCTGGAGCGGCGGCTGTCCGAGGTGCCGGTCGGGTTCAAATGGTTCGTCGATGGGCTGATCGACGGGTCGTACGGGTTCGGCGGTGAGGAAAGCGCCGGAGCCTCGTTCCTGCGCAAGGACGGGACCGTCTGGACGACGGACAAGGATGGCATCATCATGGACCTGCTGGCGGCAGAGATTACGGCTGTCACCGAAAAAGACCCCGGCGAGCATTACAAAGCCCTGGAGGAACGCTATGGCAGCCCGGTGTACGAGCGCATGGATGCGCCCGCCACGCCGGCCCAGAAGGCTGTTCTGGCGGACCTCTCGCCTGAAATGGTAGAAGCGAGCGAGATGGCAGGGGAGGGGATCACGGCAAAGCTGACGCGAGCACCGGGAAACAATGCGCCAATAGGCGGTCTCAAGGTAGTGACGGAGAACGGGTGGTTTGCAGCCAGACCTTCCGGGACCGAGGACATCTACAAGATCTACGCGGAAAGCTTCAAGGGCGAAGAACACCTGAAGCGGATCCAGTCTGAGGCGCAAGACATCGTGAATGCGGCTTTCAAGGCGGCGGGGGTGTAGGGCGAGGATGGAAGAGAAGAGTCCAGGCGCCCCAAAGCGAACCTGCCGCTGCGGGTATACCGCAGACCATCCTGCTGTAACGGCAAAAGCAGTTTATGGCTTTTTCGGCTGGTTCATGCTGCTCAACGGCGCTTCCGCCACGCCGAAAAGAGTGGAATACCGCTGCCGCAGGTGCGGCGAAACGCTGCGTACGACGAGGGAACCTGATGTGCTTCAATCGTTCCGGTGAAAGTTACAGGGAACGCAACGGCGACCATGGTTTCTCACCATAGCAAAAACTGAGGCAGTCGACGCGGAACAGTGATATGCAAAATGTCTCTGTGCGTGCCGCCGCCGGACTACTCTGGTGAACCTGTGGCGGCAGCGGAACCAGTCAGGCTGACAGGCTGAACGAGCGCTCCATTAGTGGCGACATCCCACGCTGCGAACCGCACCCATTTCTTGCCAGTTGCATCGAACGGGATCTCAAACCGCTTTCTGCCGAACGGCGGCAGGTCCGTCGTCGAGATGATCTGCCGGTCAGTCTTTTCTCCATCGCCCCACACAACTTCGATGAAGTCGAGCGGGAAGGTCCATTCGACTTCGGCAGTAATGGTTCGTGCATTGCCTGTCCCCTGGACCGCATAGGAGGGGATGAGTACCTCTCCGGAGGTCACAAAATACTCGCCCCGCTTGAGCGCGTTGATGATCGGAGTCATGTCGTCGACCGTCGGCACGTGATCGAGCTTCAGATAGTTGACCGGCGACATTCCATACGCGTCATCGTAGGGAGGTTTCCCGCGATGACCGATATCGGATCGCGCTTCGGAGATCGCCAGGATGAACTTCGGCGGTCGATCCTGCGCGGCCATCCAGTTGTTGGTTTCGTCCCACAAGGTCAGGACGCGGTACTCGCCGAGCCGTATCTCAGACGCATCGATACCCATGCCCCAGCGATAGCCAAGGCCGTAGAGGTTCTCGTGCAGGAAGAACGGTTTGTCCTTGATGGCATCAGGATAACCTGTTGAGCCTTTAGACCGTGGATGCGGCATGGAAATGATGGCATTCTCGCGCTCCGTCATTTCCATGAGGTCTGCCGGGCTGCCCAAGTTGTACACGGGGCCGTACTTCGGGTGCTGCTCGACGAGCGGCTGGCCCGGCTTGCGATCGGGTCGCCAGTAGACCGGCCTGGAGAGCATCAGGTCGTAGTGCCCGCCCAGGTCGGGCCCGCGCGAACTCGTGCTGTTCTCGTCGTTCGGCATGACCAGGAAGCCCCTGTCGGACTGTCGCCGCGCCGCTTCGTAGTACTCCGCCAGCGCTGCCAGAAACCCTTCTCCTTTATCATGGCGCGCCTCGCCGCGCACTCCGTCAATTACGCCATAGATGTCTATACCGACGGCTTTTATGCTCTCTACATCGTTGAGGCGGTGGTCGAAGCCTCCCATCTCCCTGAGTCGCCCGACAAGCCCCACGTGGTAATGGGACCCCAT
>CBDUBU010000212.1:0-7148 GCA_965365465.1 uncultured Rhodothermaceae bacterium | reverse complement strand
GCCCCCGCTCCAGGCGGAGGCCGCTGAGCGCAACCGCTCCCTGCTGGTGGCGGAACGCTCCAGGCAGGCTGCCGAATGGACCCGCCGCGAAGTGCGTTCCGACTGGCTGCCGAGCCTCGACCTTCAGGTAGGCTACGCCTTCAACGACCTGACTTCGGACCTCGGCTTGCCAACCACGCGCCGGGGCGGTTTTACCTATGGCCTGACGGCAGGCTTTAACCTGTTCGAGGGCTTCAACCGGAACCGGCGGCTCGAAAACGCACAGCTTCAGATCCGCAACAGCGAGCTGCGCATCGAGGAAATCCGCACCCGCGTCGAGACTGATCTGGAAAACGCTTACAAAAACTACCAGAACAGTCTGGCGCTGGTGGCATTGGAAAGCGAAAACCGCGATCTTGCCGAACAGAACGTGGAGGTTGCCCTGGAACGTTTCCGGTTGGGCACGATCACTTCGATTGAACTGCGCGATGTCCAGACGACGCTGGCGAACATCGGCGCCCGCCTGACCACCGCCCGCTTCGAGGCCAAGCGCGCCGAAACCGACCTGCTGCAACTGAGCGGCCGCCTGCTCGACGCAACGGCGTCGCTTTAAACTGTATTTTTATCCGTTCTGCAAATGAGAACGCTCTTTGTCATGCGCCTGAACCCTTAGTTACGCCGATGCAGGGGAGTATCTATGCGCAAAGAGCGTCAGGCGCTCATGGCTTGCTTGTATCCACCCGGCGATTTCTACTTGCCAGAGAGTTTCTTGCACTTCTACAAAATCAATCCCGGAAATCCGGAATTTCATGGATACGCCTGTCATTGCTACCCTTTTCGTCGCCCTGATGTGCGCCGGTTGCGGCAGCAACCCACCGCGCGGCGACGCCCAGGATTCGACGCGCTCGCCGGGAACAGCGCTCACAGATTCAACATGGCGGCTGGCAGCCTTCAGCGAAGCCGACGCCCGTTCGGCTGAACTGGAAGAAACAGAGATCACGGCTGTCTTCACTCCGGAAGGCCGCGTTGCTGGTTCTGCCGGCTGCAACCGCTATTTCGGCGCCTATGAGCCGGACGGAACTGCACTCACGATTTCCGGGGTCGGCGCGACACGCATGGCGTGCCTGCCTCCGGTAATGGAAATGGAAAGCCGGTTTCTCTCCGCGCTCGAATCCGTCAAAGGCTGGAAGCAACAGTCCGGCACGCTTGACCTTTTCGACGGCAGCGGCACGCGCCTGCTGCGATTCGTCTTCGCAAGCAGTGGAGAAGAGACTGCCGGCAGAATGGAACCACAGGAGACGGGAAAGAACTTTGTTTTTGACTGCACGGACTCCGAGGGCGAGGCATTCAGCTTCACCGTGCGAACCGGGCCGGGCGAACTGGCGCTCTGGCTGCCGGAACGCTTCGGGGGGCGCTACCTCGTGCTCGGCCAGACGCGCGCCGCCAGCGGAGCCAGATACGAGGGCGACGGCGTTGTGGTCTGGAACAAGGGCGAGGAAGCTATCCTGGAGATAAACGCTGAAACGTTCACCGGCTGTAAGCTGGACCCACAGCCCTGAATGTGCGAAAATGCAGGGCGCCCGCCATGGACTTCCTCTGCAATCATCACCATGCCGGCTGCTCCGAAGCCTCCGGCTGATACAGAATCTGCTCGATCTGAAAGCGCTTGAGGCCCGCCGGAACGCGCCACTCAACCGTATCCAGTTCCTGATATCCGAGGAGCGCGGTTCCGATGGGCGCTAGCACCGACAGCTTGCCCCGACTTATGTCTGCCTCACCGGGATAGACCAGCGTGTACTCGCCCACATCCCCTGTGTCGAGATCCTTGAGCCGAAACCTCGAATGCATCGTGAGAACATAGTGTGGGATTTCGCTGCCGGGCAGGACGGCGGCCCTGTCCAACTCGTTTTTCAGATCTCTCAGATGCTGCTTGTCTCGGCCCTCCAGCTTGCCCTTTGATTCGAGCAACCTGCGGAGGCGGCGCAAGTCGGTATCCGTAATGAAGATAGGTTTGTCTTTCATAGAACTGCTTCAGTTTTCAGGTTTCTTTCTGGCAGCGCGCTCACTCGAAACGGCGCTTCACGTTTGCTTCGCTCCTGTTTCCTTTTAAAATCAGGCAAAAAGGCTCTCGCAGGTATCTTGACCGTCAGCACCGGGCAGGGCGCCATCCGCACGACTGCCTCCGCTACGCTGCCGAGCATCGCATATTCAATCCCGGAGCGTCCACGAGAACCCTGAACGATAAGGTGTATGTGGTGTTGATCTGCGAAGCAGGCTATCCGATCTGCAGGATGTCCACGCAACACCGAGAAAAGGTGCGGAACGTCCGGCCCCTTAGCGCTCCGGTAGAACCGCTCTAGCTCCGTGTAGACTTCATGGGACTTCTGTGCCTCGACAATTACGGAGCCGGGGCGTTTGCCAGGGAAAAGGGTCGTTTTGGCTACGTGCAGCACCGTCAGGTGAGCCTGCAATTGTTTCGCCAGTTTCCTGGCCCGCTCCAGGGCAAGCGCTGCCTGCGACGAGAAGTCGACAGGCGCCATGATGCGCCTGATCAACTCTGGACTATGCAACCCTTGCAGGCCGCTCGTTAGCACGGCGCATGATGCCAGGCGCATCACCTTCTCTGCCGTCCTGCCCGCAACGATACGCCCGCCTTGTGAAAATCCATAAGGGCCTAGCACAATCAAATCAATCTGATGATTGTCCGCATATTCCAGAATGGCCCGGGCAACTTCAGTATGCCGCCGGACAGCACATTGAAGGGACAGATCGCCTTCTTGCCTGGGTTCCGGCAGGGCCCGGTAACACCGCATGGCTTCCGAATACATACCAGCGCAGATTCCTTCCATCTCCGGAAAACTCATCATGCCGCCATCTCTGGAGAGAGGCCCGGTGACCACATGTAGCAGATGAAGCTCTGCCCCCAGCCTATCTGCCGACACAACCGCGTGCCGAAGAGTCTGCCGGTCTCCTCTGCCGAAGTCGACAGGGATAAGCATCCGCTTGATCTCATTCATGGCTTACCTCTCTCCTTGTGATGATGCAAAGCAGGCTCTGGCTGCTGTAATCTAGCGCTTCCGCAGGAGGGGCAATACAAGTCCATCGCTGCGTCTACGAACGCCGAGGGGAGCAGCACTTTTCTGGCTGCTTCGCTTGAAATCTTATTCGTTTATCACCTTTATTGGTTTCATCTTTTATTGTTATCGCTTCATTGGAAAAACCTATCAACGTACTGCCATGACGCTGCTTCAAATCACCTATATCCTGGCTCTCGACAGGCATTGCCACTTTCGCCTGGCTGCCGAGGCATGCCACGTAACGCAGCCTTCGCTGAGTACGCAGATTCAGAAGCTAGAGGAGGAGCTAGGCGTCATTCTCTTCGACCGCACCGCACGGCCGGTTGCTCCAACAAAGATCGGGAAGCAGGTTATTTCTCAGGCGCGTACTGTGATGACGGAAGTAAAACGGCTCCATCAAATCACGCAGGAGGCCACGGGAGAGATGGCCGGCGAGCTTCGGGTGGGCATTCTCTCCACGATATCGCCCTACCTCTTGCCGCTGGTCATTGCGCCATTTTCGCGCCGCTATCCAAACGTCTCTCTCATCTTTGAAGAACTCCTTGCGGAACAGATCATCGAACGGATCAGACGCGATCTTCTGGATGCCGGCTTGATTGCCGGCCCGGCTTCGCCGAGTGGGATTATCGAAGAACCACTTTTCGAGGAGCCGTTCGTGGGATATGTCGCTCCGGGGCATCGCCTGTACAAGCGAAAAACCATTCAGGCTGCAGATTTACACCTGGATGATCTCTGGCTCATGAGCGAGGGACATTGCTTCCGGGAACAGACATTGCAACTGCTTCAGGGCGAGGCCCCCGCATCGGCTGATCAGAAAGCCGTGCAGTTTGAGAGCGGAAACCTGGAAACACTCCAGCGCCTGGTTGACCGAGGTTTTGGAATGACGCTTTTGCCGTGGCTGGCGGTGCAGGGCGAGGGTTCCCACGCGCCGGAGTCCGTAAGAGCCTTCACAGAGCCGGTCCCTGCACGCACGATTCGGCTGGTGTATGAAGAAATCCTCGTCAAAAAACATCTGGTGAAAGCCTTCGCGACAGCGATCCGGAAAGCAGTTGCACCTGTTCTACCGGAACGGTTTATTATGCAGGCAATCCACTGAACTTCGAGGCGCCCATCGGGCCAATGCCGGTTCATGCCGCAACCTGCAAGGTGCTTCCACACAGGAATCGGCATCCCGCCAGTAGTTTCCAGATAGTTTCTTGCGCAAGAACAAAAACCCATGAACCGTCGACAATTCGTACAGGGCGCGGCGGCAGCGGCAGCCGGTCTGGTCGGCAGCGCCTGCGCGCACCTGAACCGCCCCGGCGCGGCGGCGCCGCGCATCCCGCGCTGGCGCGGCTTTAACCTGACGAACAAGTTTGATCCCCGGAACCAGTCGCGTTTCCGGGAAACCGACTTCCAGTGGATCTCGGACTGGGGTTTCGACTTCGCGCGGCTCCCGCTCTCCTACTGGTGCTGGAGCAGTCCGGATGACTGGTACAGGATCGAGGAACGCATCATCGAGGAGATCGACGAGGCCGTTGCGTTCGGTGAGAAGCACAGCGTTCATGTGAACCTCAACCTGCACCGCATTCCCGGCTACTGCATCAACGGGCGGGACCGCGAGCCGATGGACTTGTTCGAGGGGCCGGAGGCTGACCGCATGGCGGCCCGGCAGGCGGCGATCCATCACTGGCAGATGTTTGCCCGGCGCTATCGCGGCATTCCGAGCCGGCATCTCAGCTTCGACCTGATCAACGAGCCGCCCGTGATGCCGGTGGCGGGATACGAAGAGGTGGTGCGCGCCCTCGTCGCAGCGATACGGGCTGAAGATCCGGCCCGGCTCATCGTTGCCGACGGCATCAACGTGGGGCGCGACCCCCTGCCGGGCGTCGTTGACCTCGGACTTGTCCAGAGCACGCGCGGGTATGACCCGATGCAGGTCTCGCACTACAAGGCGAGCTGGGTGAACAGCGAGGGCTGGGAGCGCCCGACGTGGCCGCTCGTGCTCTCCGAAAACAACGTATGGGACCGGGAACGCCTCCGGCAGGAACGCATAGCGCCCTGGATGCCGCTCGTGGAACAGGGCGTGCAGGTGCATGTGGGCGAGTGGGGGGTTTACCAGCATACCCCGCACGACGTGACGCTCGCGTACATGGAGGACTTTCTTTCGCTCTGGAAGGAAGTGGGGTGGGGCTGGGCCCTGTGGAATTTTCACGGCCCCTTCGGCATCCTGGACAGCGGCCGTGACGATGTGGCCTATGAAGACTTTCAGGGCCATCGGCTGGACCGGAAGATGCTGGCCCTGCTTCAGCGGTATTGACAAGCCGCCGGGCTTTGCTGGATCTTGAAAGAGCGTGGCTTTTCCAGTTCGCTTCTACCCACCAGATGATCTTTCCCGGGGTGCGACTAATGAATACGAGAATCGTTTGCCGGGTTCTTGCAATCGGCGTGCTGGCAAGCCTGTGGGCGCCGCCCGTTCAGGCTCAGGTGGAGGCGCGGGTGCGGGAAGGCGTGCTTTCGGGCATCCGGCTGCCGGAGGGTTCGGTAAGCGTCTACAAGGGCATTCCCTACGCGGCGGCCCCTGTTGGCCCGCTCCGGTGGCAGACCCCGCAGCCGCCCGAAGGGTGGGAAGGCGTTCGATCTGCAAAGGAGTTTGCAGCCGCCTGCCCGCAAAATCTTGCGCGATCCCGCAACCCGTGGACGGGAGAGTTCATGGTGCAGCATGAGGCCGACGAAGACTGCCTGTACCTCAACATCTGGACGGCGGCCCGCACCGAGAACGAGAAACGCCCGGTGCTGGTTTACCTCCACGGCGGGGGCTTCGGCGAAGGCTCCGGCTCGGTGCAGGTTTACGACGGTGAGCAACTGGCAAGGAAAGGGCTGGTTGTGGCGACGATCAACTACCGCCTCGGGGTGCTCGGTTTTCTCGCGCATCCGGAACTGACTGCCGCCTCGGAGCACGGCGCATCGGGCAACTACGGCCTGCTCGATCAGGCAGCGGCCTTGCAGTGGATCCGGGAGAACATCGCGGCCTTCGGCGGCGACCCCGATAACGTGACCATCGCCGGGCAGTCGGCGGGGGCGGTCTCTGT
Organism: uncultured Rhodothermaceae bacterium; assembly: GCA_965365465.1. Lineage (GTDB taxonomy): Bacteria > Bacteroidota > Rhodothermia > Rhodothermales > DASSAV01 > CBDUBU01. Next base: position 1,021 of record CBDUBU010000212.1, on the reverse strand, counting down.
TTATCTGCTGACTGCCTCGCCGCTGGCGAAGGGGCTGTTTCACCGCGCCATTGCGCAAAGCGGGCCGGGAGGGCTGGCCTCGTTTGGCCTGACCTCCACGCGCTCGATGTCCCGGAACCTTGCCGAGGCGGAAGCCGAGGGCCTTGCCTTCGCGCAGCGCAAAGGCGCTCGTTCGATCCGGGAGCTTCGCGCCTTGCCGGTGGATACGCTGCTGGCCGCGCTGCCGCCCGGCAGCCCGCCCACCCGCTTCATTCCCATCGTGGACGGCTACTTTCTGCCCGACGCCGTTCATGCCATCTATGCACGCGGAGAACAGAACGACACGCCGATGCTCACCGGGATGAATGCCGACGAAGGAAGTGCTTTTCCAGGCTATGGCGGGATGACGGTCGCAGCGTTTCGGGAAATGGTGAAGGAGCGCTATGGCGAGCAGGCCGAGACGTTCCTGAAACTGTATCCGGCGGACACGGATCAGGAGGCGATGCGTGCGCACCAGGCCGGCCTGCGGGACCTGGCGCTCGTTGCGCTGGCGCGGCTTGCTGCCGAACGCGCCGGGACGACCCGGACGGACGCTTATCTCTACTATTTCGAAAGAGCGATTCCGTGGCCGGAGCATCCTGAGTTCGGCGCCTTCCACACGTCGGAGGTCCCGTATGTATTCAACAACCTCGACCTGCTGGACCGGCCCTGGGAAGCGGTGGATCGGGAGCTTGCAGACGCGATGTCTTCCTACTGGGTAAATTTCGCGGCTGCCGGCAACCCCAACGGGCCAGACCTTCCCGTGTGGCCGCCCTACAGCCGGGAACGGCAGGTCCTGATGGCGCTGGGCAAGCGCATCGAACCACGCGTGATGCCGGATGAGGCGCGCCGGGCGTTCTACGAAGCGTACCTCTCCGGACAACCCGACAGGTAGCGGCAACGGAGCGCGGAAAGCGCCTCCATCAGGTAGGTTGATTGCTTCCACAAATGTATTACATTATCTAATTTCGAGGCCGAACTTCGATGCGTTTCGCGAGGGTCG
>CBDUBU010000211.1:0-7229 GCA_965365465.1 uncultured Rhodothermaceae bacterium | reverse complement strand
AAACGGAAAGGTAGATGTAGCCGTCGCCAATCGCCGTGCTGTCATAGACCTCAACTTTTATCTCCGGAAAGTTGTCCGGAACCGGATCGGAACTCCGCTTACGCATCGCATCCGGCTCCTCGTCCTGATCCGGGCGCAGCGCCGGAATGTATTCGTAGGGGTTGGGCGTCCCCGAGAAGGAGGCCACTCCGAAAGAGAACTGATACGCCGGGAGGGGCCTGCCGGAAAGGGTCAGGATGCCGGGATGAATGGTCACCTGGACCCGTTCGCCCGGAGCAAAAAGCTGGGAGGGTTTGAAGATGAGGGTCTTTTCATCAGAGGAAAGGATCAACCGGCCGTAAACCTCACCGCTCTCCGATCCCCACACGGTAACGGCGTCTTGTGTCAGCGTGCCGGACGCAATGGCTGCGCCTTCACGGATGATGATGGTGGATTCCAGGGTATTGGCCTCGGAGCCTGGAAGCGGCGATATAAACTCGTAACCGCCTGCAGAACCGCCCCACGCTGCCTTCGCAAACATGAATGCCAGCATCAACACAACTTTTTTCATACTTCGCCTTTTTGGAGTGAAAGTTATTCTTTTTTCTACCTGACATACACCATCTTGCCGGCGGCCACGCGCCGCTGCTTGCCGGAGGCATCGCCCGCCTCCAGTTCATAATAATAGACACCCGCAGGCAGGCCGGAGGCGTCAAAAATCGCCGTGTGCGGTCCCGGCCCCTGCCTTTCCTCTACCAGCACCCGCACCTGTTGCCCCAGCACATTGAAGACGCGCAACACCACAGGCCCGGCCTCCGGCAACTCGTACCGGATGCGCGCCTCCCGGTGGAAGGGGTTTGGAAAACTGACCGGCGGTGCGTGCGTCCTGCTTGCAGGCGCTTCTTCCTCCGCAGACGTGCTCGCAGGCAACTCCTTGAGCGAAAGGTTGTCCACGTACACATCGGCATTGGCCGTGCCTGCATTCAGCACCACCCGCGCCGCAAAATCCGTCGGGTCTTCCATCGTGAAATCATAGGTGAAATGCTTGCTCTGAGCCGTCAGGCTCGTCAGGCCAATCTTGCCATAATTGGTCCAGGGCGCGCCGTCCTTTGTGATCTTGGCTTCAAAGAGCCTCGGCTGATCGGCGTAGGCGTCGAACTCAAAGCGGTAGCTGCGTCCCTTTACCAGCGGCATTCCCCCCTGCCGGAACTGGATATGGAATAGCTCTGACCCGCCAGAGGTGATGGCAAAGCGCAGCGTCTGGCCGGGAAACGTCAGCGCCACCGCCTGCGCGCCGCCGCTCGTCTCGAACGTCCAGTTGTCCAGGCCCTCCGAAAAACTGCCGTTGAGCACCATGTTCGCGCCGGGCGCAATCATTTTGACAACGGCGGATTCCTCGTTGGAGTAGCCGCTTTCTTCGCCCGCCGCATTCACCGCCGTGACGCGGAAATAGTAGCGTTTTTCATTTTCGAGTCCCGTAAGGTGCAGGAAAGGGTCTTGCGAAGTCCCCATCAATTCGGTCGGATTCGGGCGCACGCCGCCATAGATGTTGTAATGGTCCACGTCCGGATCGCCGAACTTGTTGAAAAGAAGCGTCAGGCGCGTCGGATAATTTTCCAGAAGGAGGTACGGGACGGTGGCCTTTCCGCGCCAGTCGAACTTGAAGGCCCGGTAGGTATGCGCAGGGTCAACGAAATCCATTTCCAGCGCGATCTCGCCGTCCGGACGAACTTCCACCACCTTCGGCAGGGAAGCATCCGCATAGTTGATCTGCGTGTTGCCATTCGGCAAGCGTTGTGCGTTGCCCATCCAGTTCGTGTACCAGCGCGGGTCGTGCCGGTATTGCCATACGAGCGTCGCCGTCTTCTTGTCCGGATCGATCACGTACTCCATGGCGCGGCTTTCCGGCGGGGTATGACCATTTCCGTTATCGAACACGGTATAGTGGTTATTCCCCAGGGCGCGGATGTCATGCTGGTTTTTGAACCCGTTGAACGGATCGTTTACAAAGGTAAACTGGTTGTGACGACCGCTCAGGCGCCAGATGATCTCGCCGGTCTGCCGGTTGATTTTCGTGACCTCGCTCAGGTGGCGGCAGGAAACCAGAATATGACCATCGTCATCTATGGAAAGGGCATTCATGTGCGGGAAGCGTATGTAGTCGCCTTTCAGGTCGTCGATTTCCAGGTCACGGATGTCGTAATGATCCCAGGCGCGCCATTGAAAAATCATCTCATGACGGGGCGTGAACTCCTGGATCACCGTCTCCGAAACGGTGGCGTTGGGCTTTCCGCCGGCCACATACCGGCTCATGTTGACCTGCTCTTCCCGGACGCCGATCATGAAGTAGTGCCCGTCCGGCAGCATGGTCAGTTCGTGCTCGTCGGTGCGGTATCCATTGGCCGCCCGCATGACATCCACCTCGGAATACGTCGAATCCAGCGCGAGATAGCCTTCCCCGCCTCCGTAGCCTTCGCGCACCAGCATGGTCAGCCATCCATTGGGCTGCACCTTGAAATCCCGGCGGCGGTCGGGCGTGCGCCGGTACCAGATCGGAGCGCCCGTGTTGTCCAGGATCATGTTGTAAGGCTGCCCACCCCAGTTGTTGAGAAAGATATAGCCCGGCGCCGGGTTGTTGCTCGACAACACCTTCATGAAAGGAAAGTCGGAAGGAACGGAAACCCCATTCATAACCACCGGGTCATCCTCGCCGGCCCGATCCAACGCCCCGGCCTCTGCCTGCTCACTCGAAACAGACAGGGGCTCCAGTTCCGGCGCACGGGGGAGCGCTTCCGAAGGGGAAACCTGGAAGGTATAGGAAGTGTCGATGGCGCCTGCGCCGCCGGAGATTTCCGGGCGCAGCCGGACGAAAACTTCCTCGCCCGGCATGAAGGGCGCAGCGGGGCGGTAGATGACTGTTCTATCGTCCGAGGCAACGGAAAGCGCTCCCTGCACAGCGCCGCTCGCCGTTCCGCGCACGGTTAAAAACGAATCAAAGTTGCTGAGGGCGCGGGGATCAGTTGCAAACCGGATGAGAATCGTCGTCTCCTGCGGCACGCGCGTCGAGAAAGGACGCGGGAAAAGATACTGGAGCGGACGGGGTTGCTGCGCCGGAGCGGCAAACAGCACGGTCGCGCCCGTCAGGGCGAAAAGGACGGCACAGGCAACCTGACGCATGGCGCAAATGCAAAGGGAGAGGGAATACGCTACGGCGAAACGTACGAAGTTTTTGGACGAAACCCGCGTACGAAAAAAGCCGTGGAAGGCCAGCCGTCACAATTAAAACAATCTTCGCCGCAGAAACTAGGGCGCCGGGGATTCGGCTGCCGCGCCCAGCGATTCATAGAAGTGCGCCACGTCGCGCATTTGCTCCGGCGTCAGGCGCTCGGCGGTGAGGTGCATCAGATGGGCATAGGCCGAGCCGCCGCGATGGTCCTTGCTGAACAGTTCGAGTTGCAAGACGATGTAATCGGCATACTGTCCTGCCAGATTCGGATAAAACGGGTTGCGGGGCGCGTTGCCGGGACCGTGACAGTCGACGCAGGAGGGAATGCCTTCGCCGGGAATGCCGTTCTGCGCGATAGCCCTGCCGCGCGCTATTTCGGGAGCCGAAACCGGCGATGCTGCTGCTGCCGGCGGAAGATTTGCATAGTAACGAGCCAGCCCTTGCATTTCCTCACGGCTCAACCCGGCAGCGACGGGTTCCATGAGGCCGCTATGCCGCCGTCCGTCAGCGTAAGCCTGCAAGGCAGCATAGAGGTACGTGGGGCGTTGGCCTGCCAGCTTCGGAAAAGCGCCGAGGCCGCGCCCCTGTCCGTCTGCGCCGTGACAGCGCGCGCAGTTTTCCAACACGGTTGCAGGCGCCCCCTCGGACGGAAGCAGATCCTGAAGCGGCGTCCTTCCCGGACCCGTCGCCGTTTCTCCCTCCACGAGCCGCTGGTAAGCCGCCGCGTCGAGGTCCGGAAGCTGGCGCAGAAAGGCCACCATCGCCCAGACCTCGTCATCGCGCTTCAAGGTAGGCCAGGCAGGCATCCCGGTGAACTTGACGCCGTGCTTCACGATATAGAACAATTCTTCAGACGCCCATTTGGAAATCGTCGGAGGCAGGTAAGGCGGATGCGGCGTCATCTGACGGGCAATGCGCGGCTGCGGCAAGTCCGGGCTTCCATGACAAGGTCGGCAGGCCGTTTCGTACTGGCCCGCCCCTTTCAGCACCATCGCCGGGCTGTCCAGCGCAGGGATCGTTATGCCCATCGAATGCGTAGCGACCGAACGATGCATGGAGAAACTCAGGAACCACCGCGTGATGGCCCAGTGGCCGGAACTGGCCTTGATCGGAACGACTCCTGACACAACCACCAGAGCGCCGCCTGCCGCCAGCACGAGCAGAAAAACGCCAATCGTGACCAGCCTGTGTTTCCATTTTATCTTGCCGGCCAGCGTGTTTTTTTTCTCCCCTTCTTCCGCCTGAACCCGTCGCCTGGAGGAAGGCTGGAGAACGCGTTTGCCGGCAAGCAGGGCAACGAAAAGGAAAAAAGCGTTCAGCAGTTTTTTCATACGCCCTCCTCCGGTTCGGGCGCGTCCCGCAGCAACCCCACGGTCAGCCAGAGGCCGCCGAGCAGGTAGGAAACGCCGCCCGCGAGCAGCATGATGGCCCCTCCCAGATGCTGGTCTTCCAGCGGCGTAAGTCCGAACGGGCCTGCCGCCGCATGAGCGTAAAGGGGACGCGGCGTGAGCGCCAGCAGCGCCCCCAGCAGTGTCATGTGCATGGCCGTGAGCAAAAGCCCCACGATGCCCGCCCCCGCGCGGCTTCTGCGGAGGGCGGCGCCCCCGCCGAAAGCGGAAAGCCACATGAAAACGCCTGCCAGGAAAAACATACCTTGCTCGATCACCAGACCCGTCGTGCTGTGCCGCGCCGCGTGGTGGGGCGCGGGCGCGTGCCAGGCCCATACCACGATGAGTTCCAGCACCGAAGCCGGAACAGGCGCAAACCATGCGGGTGCCCGGCGCACCGGATCGAACCGCCCTCCTGCAAGGCCCAGCGAGATCAGCGGAGCCGCCGCCGCCACCACGCCCATGTGCATTGTCATGTGGGCGAAAAAGGCGCGCCGGGCCAACTGCGGCAGCGGCCCCAGCCATATGGCCCCCAGAATGAGCAACCCGGTAATGAGGAAGGCGCGGCGCATCAGTGGCAAGTGTCAATGAAAAGGATGGTCAGGGCCTCGAAAAGCACGCCCACCGCGCTCACACCGGCCAGCAGGAAGGTGATGAACCCCAGAAAGCGATGCCGGTCTGTCGGGCTGTCGAAGTCATGCGGGGCCATCGTGTGGCCGAAGGTGTGCCTTTGAAAGGCCTTCCACGCGGCAACGCCAATCCCGGCCAGGGCAATCGCCGTGTAAACGGCAATCGCCGTCCGGGCGCTTCCGAGGGGGCCGTCCCGGCCTGCTACTTTAGCGCACCAGAGGGCTGCCGTGAGGTAAGACAGCAGAAAATGCACGGCCCAGACTACCGGCCCAATGGTAAGCATCCAGAGGCTTTCGTTCTTTTCGGGAAGGTAGGGCATGATCCGGGGTCCTCAGGCTACCAGTGGAAATCCGGCCATCACGGCCACGGCAATGACGACCGTGATGGCGACGAAGTGCCAGTAAAGCGCAACGTTAGCCATGTCGATGTCGTGCCGGGGCGTCATGCGGCCTGCCATTCTGCGGGCGAGGCAGTAGAGTTGCATCACCAGCCCCAGCGCTACATGAACCGCCGTCCAGAGCACCAGCACCCAGACGATGGCAGGGTACACGTGGCTCGTCGGGTCCATGCCGGAAAGCCAGGCGCCTGCCGGCAGCGTCCACCCTCCTGCCAGCGCCAGCGCGGCAGCCGAAGCAAGGCCGATATAGAAGGCGACCGCGTGATCGCGCCGGTTCCAGCGACGGGCAAGCACCGTAAGTCCCCACGCTGCCAGCAGCAAGACCGCAGCGGTTACAGGCCAGAGCACGCCGGGACCGGACGCGCCTTCCGGTGGAAAATCTTCATGCACCGTCCAGTAGAAGAAATAACCGAAAACGAGCGCAACGAACGCGGTGAGGTCGCCCAGCATGGTGATGAACATCGCCCACCAGCCGATGGATTTCGCCCCGGAAGCGTAGAGGGGCAGGGTCAGTCCCAGCCCCACATCTTTCTTTTCTTTCTCCGGAATGACAGCCGTGTCCTTCCATAACCACAAGAGGATAATGGCGAAGGCCAGGACGCCGCTTGCAACGGCCGCCGCCCACCAGTGGAAGGTGGCAAAGATGAACACCCCGCCCGTGAACATCGCCGCGCCGAACGCGAGAAAAGTAGGTCCGGGAACGCGAAGGCACTGGATCGGCTGCGCGTCGATGATGGAGGTGACAAGGGTCTCCCGCTTGAGCTCCCCGGCGTCCGGCAGATAGAACCGGCCTTCGTCCACGTCGCGAACGAAGTTCGGCTGATCCCACAGCGGATACCGCCCGTCGATCTCCGGGATGGAGCGTACGCCCCACGGCTTGCCCGGCATCTCGGCCAGCCATTCCAGGGTGCCGGCTTTCCACGGATTGCGTGGCGAGAAAGGCTGCTTTCCCTTTGGCCGCACCGTATCCCAGAGCAAAACGGCAAAGCCCGCCGCCAGAATAAAGGCGCCGATGCTGGAGGTCAGGTTTAACCCATCGAAGCCCATGTCCGCAGCATAGGTGTATACCCGCCGGGGCATCCCCCGCAATCCGGTCAGATGCATCGGCAGAAACGCAATGTTGAAGCCGACGAACATGAGCCAGAAAGCGATCTTGCCGAGCCTGTCCGAAAGCTTCTTGCCGTTCCAGAGCGGGAAGAAGTAGTAAATGCCGGCCACAATCGGAAAAACGGCTCCCCCGATCAACACATAATGCAGGTGGGCCACCACGAAATAGGTGTCGTGCGCCTGAAAGTCGAACGGCGCCAGAGCGACCATCACACCCGTGATCCCGCCCAGCACGAAGATGGCCACGCTTCCGAAAATAAAGAGCATCGGAACCGACCGCGCCACCCGCCCGGCCAGCAGCGTCGCCAGAAAGCAGAAGATTTGAACCCCGGTGGGAATGGCTACGGCCTCGGAAGCGGCAGAGAACAGCCCGATCGAGATGCCCGGCAGCCCGATGGTGAACATATGATGCACCCACAGACCGAAACTGATGAAGCCGGTCCCCACCGCCGCCAGGACGATCCACCCGGCGAGATCGCGCGCGTCGATGAACTGGACGAAC
>CBDUBU010000210.1:0-7339 GCA_965365465.1 uncultured Rhodothermaceae bacterium | reverse complement strand
TCTCCTCCTTCGTATTCATCACGGATAACGGGATACAGCATACGAGGCTTCAGGTATCGAAATGCCTGGTACGGCCTGGCTCCGGAATTGAGCAGCGTTTCTTCACACTTCTTCTCTGGTTTTGACCAGAGAAGAAGTCCATACCCCACGCTATCACGTTCCATTACGAGGGCTTTTTCAGGCTCGAAGCGCATCCATACCAGGTCATACCGTTCATGCGCGTAGTTGACAAACGCCAGCATCTTTCCATCGGGTGATAGCGCAGGCTCCAGCGCACCAAAGGGGACATTGGTCATCTTTAGCAGGCGACACCTGGCAACATCAAAAGCAAACACATTGGCTACGCCTCCGAGATCTGCCGAAAACAGCAGATAGGCGCCGTCGGCGCTCCAGCTTGCATCGTAAACGGAAGCATCTCTAAAAACCACCCAGGGTGAGAGCATACGGTTGCCGCTGTCTCCTTCCTGCAACCGGTAGATTCCCTGCCGGGCCCGGTCGTTTAGCACGAAAGCAACAGTGCTCCCGTCAGGAGAAGGAAGAATGCTCTTGAAAGACAGATGGGGGAACTCCGCGACTGGACGCACTCTCCCCCTCTCATCAATAGACACCCACCGGCTGAACTGCCCGTTGTTTTGCAAGGCCCACAGACCACCCTCCGGCGAAGGTGTCGGCGCCGCCACGCGTCCCTTTTTTGTGCGCCGCTGCACGTTTCCGGAACCCAGATCCAGTTCAAAAACGTCGGCGAGCGCTTGAAGGGTTACGAGAGGATCGGGAACGTAACGCGCAAACTGAATAGCCGTCGAATCTCCGTTCAGGCTGAAAAAGAAATCCTCGGTGATCCGCTGGTTGCTCACAAGCTCCCGCTCCCCGGTTTTGGCGTCGATCCTGTAGAAACCGGGGCGCACATCATAACCCTCCATATAACAGACGAGTGACTGGTTGTCGATCCAGCGGGGGCGGCGATGAATAACGCCCCGCGCTCCATCGATGAGAAGATGCGTCGTAAGAGCGCCAAGAGCCTGAATACTTGCCCTCCCCTGACTTTGCGCTGTCTCCCTGAACTGTCTACCCAGGTGGTGCGGAAGGCGTCCTGTTCCATACCACAACTCGAAACCGAATCCGGAAAAGGGGAAGCGGTTGTGCAGATTCATGGTCCTTTCCAGGAAGCCATCCTTTTCCTGTCTCACCAGATACTGAAAGAAATGACCTCCCCCATTGTAGTACCTGTCGAAGGGGCGTGTGTAGGAAGGCGGGGTGAGCACCTGCGCCAACGTCCAGGGCCTGTCTGAGGCCATAGCTGCCCGGAATTCCATCTGGAAGAGCGCCGCGTTAAGCCGTCCCGCGCCCGGCTCGACATGGCTTTCGCGGTAAACCGCGATTCCCTCTGCAAAACCTCTGGGCATAGCCAGATTAATCGAACGAGCAAGGTCTGGAGAGAAGGTGCGAAGCAAGCTTCCTAACCCGAATCCGGTTCGATAGTCGGCGTGTACTGCGTGCGTCAGTTCATGGGGAGCAACGAAGCGCAGCCATGAGGAATACCTTGCCGGCAACCGCGACCCTTTGATGCTGACGCCCTCGATCTCTTGCTTGAATGGAAGGGGCGTAACGTAACCGTTTGACTGGTCATTGAAGCGATTCAGGATGACCGGCATGTGCAGGAGGTCATGCAGACCAATCAGGTTTGCTGTCTCCGGAAACGTCTCCTTCAGAATCGTTGCCACGCTATCGGCCTCACACTCCAGCCCACGCTGGAAGATAATGTCGAATTGCAGACCCGGCAGAACATGGTAGCGCGTCTTCGGAGGCCGATACTGAACATCGTATGCTGAAGCCTGCCCCAGAGCAGCCTCAAAGGACACCAATGAAACGAGAACTATGAGGCAAACCCGTAACTGCATTAATACGTTTTACATTGGCGCCATACAGCGTGCGTAGCAAGAATAAGGCGATTGTTTCGGTTTTGCTACGTCAAGGTAACCACTATGGAATGTTTCACCACTCGCACGAACTACTGACTATTTAGAGGACATATTTCGGTTCCGAATCGTTTGATTTGAGTGGAGCAGCAAGAAAAAAGGCTACAATAAAGATTAAATCACCCCTATGGAAAACACCATACGGAATTCTACAGCGAACCATGCCTTCCCTCGTGAATATGAATCGCCTCGAGAACTGGAGCATCCCCTCCATCCGATTCAGACTGAAGAAAATGGAACGCTGGTCTGGATCCAACCCCGGCTGATGCGTCCAGCTTATGAGCTGTGGTCCAAAGACAAGGTGATTGCTACACTACGGTACCGAGGTTTATTCTATCCAGAGGCGCTAGCTGTCTCTTCAGATGGCCTCTGGACCATCGAACGAACGGATGGCTCAAATCCTCTTGTCTACATCCGCCGGACGGGGCGTATAGTGGGGACTTTCTCGAACCATGACCACCTGGGGGGAATACTCAAGCTGAATTCGGAACGAATATTCCTCTGGGTTCGACAATCCATCTGGACCCATGAATGGGCCTTCCTCTCAGAAAATGGCTCCGTACTGGAAAAGTTCTCATCTCAGGTATCCCTCCAGGCGCGCCTGCGCGTGCATATTACCCCGGAAGGGTTTAACACGCCGGAAGCATCGCTGCTTGCACTTTTGGGCAAATACTTGATGCTGGCCCGTTCTTCAGGCAAGCCTCTCTCTTAACCAGCCAACCCCGATAACTTTATCAAAACAAAGGCAGAATGCCCCATCAAAACCGGCTGGCCGGCGAACAGAGTCCCTATCTTCTACAGCACCAGCATAATCCGGTTGACTGGTATGCATGGGGCGATGAAGCCTTTGCACGCGCGAAAGCAGAAGACAAACCTGTCTTTCTTTCCATAGGATACGCTACCTGCCACTGGTGCCACGTCATGGAAAATGAGTCCTTTGAGGACAACGAAGTGGCGCAGTTAATGAACCGTATCTTTATCTCGATCAAAGTAGACCGCGAAGAACGTCCGGACATCGACGGGATATATATGGCGGTGTGCCAGGCATTGACAGGACATGGCGGATGGCCGCTGACGATCGTGATGACTCCGGAGAAAAAACCGTTCTATGCAGCCACCTATATACCTAAACAATCGCGCTACGGCCGGCCGGGAATGCTGGATTTGATACCACAGATTCAGGGCCTCTGGAAAAACCAGCGCGGACAGGTTCTGGAAGCTGCCGACCACATCGTATCGGCGCTTCGGCAGTCTACGCCTGGAGTAAATGGCGCCGCTGACCTGACCGATGCAACTCTTCATAATGCCTACCAACAGCTCAAGGAACGGTTTGACGAGCGATACGGAGGGTTTGGAACGTCTCCCAAGTTTCCCACGCCGCATAACCTTTTGTTCTTGCTCCGGTACTGGAAGCGCACCGGCAATGAGCAGGCGCTCCGAATGGTTGCTCACACCCTTCACAAGATGCGATCCGGAGGCATTTTTGACCATATCGGCTTCGGGTTCCATCGCTACGCCACCGATGCAGAATGGATCGCACCACATTTCGAGAAAATGCTTTACGATCAGGCGTTGCTCGCAATGGCCTACGTTGAAGCTTTCCAGGCTACCGGACACCCTGCCTTTGAGAAAACCGCTCGTGAGATTTTCGAATATGTCCTTCGCGACATGACTGCTCCCGAAGGCGGCTTTTACTCTGCCGAGGACGCAGACAGTGAAGGGCGCGAAGGGAAATTTTACCTCTGGACGCCGGACGAGCTTCGCAATGCACTAGGCAAGGAAGCAGCCAACCCTGTCATGCGCCGTTTCAACGTGCAGGAAGGCGGCAACTTTGAGGAAGAGTCTACCCGGCAAAAGACAGGAGAAAACATTTTGCACCTCGCTGAATCTGGTCCGGCTTCAGCAGATCAGCTTTCATACAGCGAAGTGAATCAGGAATGGGAAAAGGCGCGCCGGCAACTTTTCCTGCATCGGGAACAGCGCGTGCATCCATTCAAGGATGACAAGATTCTCACTGACTGGAACGGGCTTATGATCGCGGCGCTGAGCAAAGGATCCATAGCGCTGAAGGATACGCGCCTGGCGCAGACCGCTCGCCGCGCGGCGGACTTTATAAGTCACACCATGCAGGCTCCGGATGGAAGCCTGTGGCATCGCTATCGCAATGGAGAGGCCGGCATCCATGCTCATCTCGACGATTATGTGTTCATGACATGGGGACTTCTGGAACTGTACGAAGCCACCTTTGATGTCTCTCTGCTCCAGAAAGCCTTACAGTTAAACCATTATCTGCTTCAGCATTTCTGGGATGAGAATAATTACGGCTTCTTTTTCACCTCGGATTCCAGTGAAGCACTTATCATCAGACAGAAAGATCTGTATGACGGCGCAGTCCCTTCGGGCAATTCGATAGCAATCCTGAATCTGCTGCGTCTGGCCCGTATCACCGGGAATCCGGCGCTTGAACAAAAAGCCGCAGATGCATTATCCTTTGCAGCATCTCAGGTCAATCGTTACCCCTCTGCCCACACAGCGCTGCTGATGGGACTAGATTTTGCCCTCGGCCCTGCTTTTGAGATTGTCCTATCCGGTTCAGAGGACGATCCTGGTATGCGCGCCATGCTTGAAGCCGTTCGAGAACCCTATATGCCCCGCAAGGTGCTGCTTCTGCGCACCGACGATGCTGCGCAGGCGCTGGCGAACGTTGCTCCCTATGTCACAGAACAGACTTCAATAGAGGGGAAAGCTACCGCCTACATCTGCCGGAATTATTACTGCGAGAGGCCGGTTACAGATCCTGAAGATGTACGGAAACGTTTGCGCGTTGTATAAAGATTGTCGTAGGTTTCTGCACCTGTATGAATAGAAACCGCATACTTTTCATGTCATGAGCGCTGCATACATCGTGTCTGCCGTCCGAACGCCCATTGGACGCTTTGGAGGCTCTCTCAAGGATTTTTCCCCCTCCGACCTTGCCGCACCTGTCATGCGGGCGGCCCTGGAACGGGCGGGACTAGATGGGCAAAACCTTGACCTCTACATCTTCGGCAATGTCCTCAGAGCGGGACATGGGCAATTGATTCCCCGGCAGGCAGCGATCAAAGCCGGCATTCCGGTGCAGGTAGACGGGATGGCAGTAGACATGGTTTGTTCCTCCGGAATGATGAGCGTCATCAACGCGGCCGCGCTCATCAAATCCGGGGAAGCAGACCTTATTCTGGCCGGCGGTACAGAATCCATGTCCGGCACAGGCTTTTACCTCTCGGCCCGCGCCCGATGGGGATATAAGTTCCTGCTTGGGTCGCCTGAACAACTGGTAGACCTGCTGCTGTACGACGGTCTTACTGATCCTGTCAGCGGCGATGCCATGGGGGTACAGACCGAGCGGCTGGCATCGGAAAAGGAAGTTTCCCGCGCCGAACTGGACGAGGCAGCCGAGATGTCACACAGGCGCGCTGCAGAGGCTACGCAGACAGGAGCGTTCGCGGATGAGATTGTTCCGATAACATATAGGACGCGGGGGGAAACGAAAACGCTTTCCTCGGATGAAGGGATCAGACCTGATACAACGATAAACAGCCTTTCCCAGCTCCGACCTGCATTTATACCGGAGGGCGTGCTGACAGCCGGCAACAGCAGCCAGATCAGCGACGGCGCCGCTGCGGTGCTGCTTGCAAGCGAAGCAGCCCTTCAAAAACATCAATTAAAGCCGTTGGCCCGCATCCTCGGCAGCAGTTGGGCCGCAGGAGAAACATGGCGCTTTCCTGAAGCGCCTGTACCCGCTGTAAAAAGAATGCTATCTCGCGCCGGGCTGAAAATCAACGACTTCGATCTTTTTGAGAACAATGAGGCATTTGCCCTGAATAACATACTTTTCAGCAGAATGCTGGAGGTTCCGTTCGAGAAACTAAACGTTCACGGCGGAGCCGTCGCGTTAGGGCACCCCATCGGCGCGTCAGGAGCCAGAATAATTACCACGCTCGTTCATGCCTTGCGGAGGCTCAACGGGCTTCGCGGCCTGGCTGCAATATGCCACGGCACCGGAGGCGGAACCGCTCTTGGCCTCGAACTCGTCTGACTGAGATACGCTTCGTCAGCTTGCCTGGCCCGACTGGCTTGAAGTTTCGCGCAGGAATATTTCACCTGCCGAGCGCTTTACTTCTTCAAACACATAATCGCAGATCTCCTTGCCGTAGTTACCCTCGGCTCCCATTTCAGCTTCCGGCAGCGATATACTGAACGTTTCCGAATGGTCCTCAACAGACGCATCGACGCAGTACATATTGCCGCCTACATTTTCCACGCAGAGGCGTCCGTCAAGCATTGTTCCGTCCGGCAGCACAAAACGGAGAGAACTCCGTGATGCATTGTCTTCGCCGCACGTCTGTTGCTCTCCCATGTGGACTTCTACATTGATGGCTTCCTTACGAGGCACTTGCTCGGCAAAGAAATGCACCAGACGGTCGCAGAGCGCACGCGCCGCCTTCTCTGATTGTGCTTGCTTTTGTTCATCCATGTAGCTGCTACTCCTTTCTGTCCATTGGACAATTTATGGCGCAGGACCCCGTCAGCCTGTGGGGTCCTGTGAGAAAACGAGAGCGGTGTAGGGGCCAATAGATATGTCGCCGCTTGCCGGAAGCCCATCCGCCCCTGCCGGTTCGGCGTCAACCTCCAGCGCCTTGTGATTGCCGAAGTCGTCGCTGTATCCTTCCCAATCGCTGTTGAACCGCGTCTTCCAGCGACCCTCAGCCGGAAAACCGATGCGGTAGAGATCGTGGCTCTTGTTGGCAAAATTAGCGACTACGACAACATCATCTCCCGGCCCTCCCTGCTCCCAGCGTCGATAGCAGATGATCTTTTCCTCATCATTTACGTGATACACATCCATGCCCTGAGCAGCAAGCCCACGCGTGATGCCTGCCTGGTTCCGTCGCAATGCGATCAGGTCCCGGTAAAGCCGATGCAGACCTGATTCTTCGTCGAGCTTACTCCAGTCCAATGGGTCATCGTCCGAAAACCAGTCATCTTCGAGGAATTCCTGGCCCTGAAACAGCATTGGGATGCCGGGGGCCGTCAGCACAAGGGCGGCCCCCAGGGTCGAGCGCTTCTGGGACTCCCAGCTTGCGCCATTCTCCGGGTTTATTTCACAGGGCAGGCGGGCCGAGCCATTCGCTGCGTTATCATGGCTTTCCGTGTACACCACCCGTTCAAAAACGTCGTTGTTAAAGGTATGGGTAAGCGCATGACAGACCTTCTCAAGATCTCGCGCGGCATCGTCCGGGGGGATCAGCACTTCCCGCATCCTGTAAACGAACTCCGGATCCCACTGGAAGAGCGCCGGTGTGGCCTCTTCCAGCCGCAGG
>CBDUBU010000209.1:0-7366 GCA_965365465.1 uncultured Rhodothermaceae bacterium | reverse complement strand
CGCAGCCTCCCCAGCGGCGTATACTTCTACCGTCTGGAGGCAAATGGCCTGAGTCAGGTTCGGTCGATGTTGCTGCTCAAGTAATCCGCATACGCTTTGAAGAAGGCCGGAGCGACACAATGTCGCTCCGGCCTTTTCTTTTGGACGGCTCCTCCCGACAGAGGCTTGCTTCTCCGGCAGATCAGGCTTTCACATCATACCGCTACAGCATTCAAGACCTCACCCTGAACAGGGCGCAAACCATCGCGGGTGAAAACAGCCTGGGCGCGAGGCAGCCGAACGGTAAAAACACTTCCTTCACCTTTCGTACTGGCTGCCTGTATGCTTCCTGACATCAACGCTACCAGCTTCTGCGTGATGGTCAGCCTCAACCCGCTTCCCTTGTAATCGCGTGATAATCCTGTAGATTCTTGCGAAAACTCATCGAAGATGGACAGCCTCCCCAATGCTCCGGTCGGCTGCGGATTGCGTTATCAGTTACGGAAGCGGCGAGCCACGGCAGCCGCAGCCAGCCCCCCGGCCAGATACCACCCGACCGTCAGCAATTCGGTCGCCGGCGTCTTCTGTTCCGGCTGCTTTCCCAGTCCGATGACCGGCGGCAGCAGCGCAGCCCCAATGCCGGCGCCGACGCCGAGCAACGTTCCGCGCAGCCAGGGATGCGTCGCCTCGCCTACGCCAATCAGGCTGTAGTAGATCGTATTTGAAAGCAAATCACCCAGCAGCGATGCCCTTTGAAGATCCTTTCCCTTCGGCGGCTCCACTCCCGACGCTTTCAACGTCCCGGATAAGGCCCTTCTGCCAAGCGCATCCAGGCGCGGAGCATGGGGAATGATACGACGCGCTGTTTCATTGATGAGGGTTACGGCCAGCGCTCCTGTAAAGCCGGAGGCAAGCGCCCGCAACAACCCGTTCCCGTCCTGTCGCATAACCATTCTCTGGATTTGCTGATGATGGAAATGGCATACAGGCGGATTGAACTTCAGATCCGGCAAAAACCGCGTTGTACCGGCTATTTTACAAACGCTGCGTGATCCTCCTCTTGCGTTCTTTAAACCGTTTCGCCGCTACGCAAAGCCGCTACATATTCCATCCAATGGAAAACAGCACGCTGTAAATGAGCAGCAGCCGCGCCGTCGCGCCCAGCAGAGGATTCAGTGCATAAGCGTCTGTGATGTCTCGGAGTGCTTTGAGGTTAGGCAACGCCAGAGGCGCAACCACCGCAGCCGCCATCACCCAGGGATGCCTTCCCGTAAGGAGAAACATACTTATCGGAACCAGCCCGGCAACCGCTACCGATGCAGCATACAAGCCTGCGCCGAAGCTTCGTCCAAATCGGACGACCAGCGTCTTTTTGCCTGCGAGTCGGTCCTCGTCAATGTCGCGGATGTTGTTGGCAAGCAGGATGGCTACGGAAAGCATCCCGGCGCCCACCCCCGACAGAATCACAGGCCACGAAATATCCAGCGCCTGGACGTAGTACGTACCTCCTACGGCAACCGGTCCGAAAAAAACAAGGACAAAAAGGTCTCCCAATCCCAGATATGCAAGGGAATGCCTTCCGGCTGTGTAGATAACGCCGGAAAAGATGGATAAAAGTCCGATTATCAGAATAGGCCATCCACCTCGCCAGATGAGGTATAGCCCTGCTACTACGGCCAGCGAAAAAACCAGAATCGCCGCCCGCTTCATGGATCGTGGAGAGACCAGGCCCGCTTGCGTAGCACGCAAGGGTCCCTTCCGAGCTTCCGTATCTGCGCCCTTCAGGAAATCAGCATAATCGTTGCTGAAGTTGGTTCCTATCTGGATCAGCAGAGCGCCAACGAGCGCAGCCAGCGCCGAAAGCGCATGAAAACCGCCTGCTTCAAACGCCATGGCGGTTCCCATAAGCACGGGCGCAAAGGCCGCCCACAGGGTCTTGGGCCGCGCCGCCAGCGTCCAGATTGCAGCGCGAGATGGCGACGATGCAAGCATGGGCGCAAGGTCACGGACGGTAGGGAAACTTTGAGAAATCGGGCGGGCGTTTCTCGACAAAGGCGTTGCGGCCTTCCTGTCCCTCTTCCGTCATATAGAATAACATGGTGGCATTCCCTGCCAGTTCCTGCAAGCCGGCCTGCCCGTCGCAGTCGGCATTGAGGCCCGCCTTCAGGAAGCGAATAGCCATCTGCGAATTTGCCAGAATCTCCCGGCACCATTGAACGGTTTCTTCTTCCAGTCGCTCCAGCGGCACGACTGTGTTCACCAGGCCCATTTCAAGCGCCTGCTGCGCATTGTAGGGACGGCACAGAAACCAGATTTCACGCGCCTTTTTCTGGCCTACGATGCGGGCCAGATAGCTAGCCCCGTACCCCCCGTCAAACGAGCCGACTTTAGGGCCTGTCTGCATGAACCGGGCGTTTTCGGCGGCAATGGTGAGGTCGCACAGCACATGGAGAACATGACCGCCCCCGACAGCCCACCCCGCCACCATTGCAATGACCGGTTTGGGACAGGTTCGGATCTGCCGCTGGAAGTCCAGCACATTCAACCTTTCCACGCCCGTTCCCTCCTCGGTGTATCCAGCTTCTCCGCGAATCTTCTGGTCGCCTCCGGAGCAAAACGCTTCCGGTCCCTCGCCCGTCAGAATGACGACGCCGATCTGGTGGTCGTCCCGCGCATCAGCCAGGGCAGCGGACATCTCTTTCACGGTGAGGGGCCGAAAGGCATTGCGAACCTCTGGGCGGTTAATGGTAATTTTGGCGATGCCTTCAGCCTTGTGATACTTGATGTCGGTATACGTGCCAACTTGGTTCCATTCAACAACAGCCATACAGTTCTCTTACAGTTCTCTTAAAAAATCTTGGATTGCATCGACGTACGCAGACGGTTGCTCCGCGTGTATGTTGTGTCCAGCGCTCTGAACAATCTGGAGACGGACGCAGCCATTCAGAAGGGCCATACAGTTTCCGATCTCCACATATTTTGCATCCAATGCCCCTGCCAGCGCCAGGGCGGGGATGTGCAGACAAGCTAGCGCTCCCCATAGCGGAAGCTGACTGCCCGTGCCAAGACCCCGCAGAACACGCGCCAGGCTCTTCGGGTCATTATGTTTGCGTTTATCAATCATCCGCTCGCGCAGTTCTTCATGTTGCGCCAGCGACGCGAACAGCGGTTGACGATACCATTCTTCCAGAAAGGCATCAAAGTTCCCTGATTCAAGAGAATCTGCTCTCTGCTCATCTACTGCTATCCTTTCCATGCGTTCACGACGGCCTTGCAGACCAGGCGTCGTGGATTCCATGATAAGACGGCTACATCGGTCCTCATGGTGTAGAGCAAAATATAGCGCCAGCCTCCCCCCCATTGAATACCCGACCAGGACGCAGCGAGGTATTTGCAGCTTGTCCAGCACCCTACCTAATCTCTGCGCTGCGCCAGGCATGGTGTAAGCCTCCGGGTCGTCAAGGCTGTGCGATCCGCCATGACCGGGCAGGTCAACGGCAATGCAGAAATAATCTCTCTCCAGCGAGGCGATTACGGAACTCCAATCCGTCATGTCGCCCATGAAACCATGCAACAGAAGCACGGCAGGGCGATTGCGTCTGCCAAATGATGAATAGTTCAAGTCATCCATAGAAGGGCATGTATCTTGCTTTATACTCGGCCGCTGTTGCGCCACGCTAAAACAGGACGCCTGCTGGAACCAGAGCGTTTGATGAATGAAAATCTGCTAAAACGCTGAACAATCCGGAATTTTATGACGTATTGCTGCAAGCCGGGTAGTTGAGGATTCTCTGTCTGGTGCGTGCATCATTTTCCCTTACGCTGTGCTGTACTACCGAACATACGAACTGGGGCCGGATAAAGAATGGGTCGTTTTTGTACACGGCGCAGGAGGAAGTTCGTCTATATGGTTCAAACAGATCCGCGCCTTCAGCAAGCACTTCAATGTGTTGATGGTAGACCTGCGCGGACACGGGCACTCTCAGCACACCCTGCGTGATGTCGCCCGGCATCTGACGTATACCTTTGAAGACATCAGTCGGGATATTCTTGAGGTGCTCGATCATCTGGAGATCAAAAAAGCGCACTTCGTAGGGATATCGTTAGGGTCTGTTTTGATCCGAAGCATTGCAGACCTTGCCCCGGAGCGCGTCCATTCCATGGTCCTCGGCGGAGCCATCACGCGCCTGGACTACCGTTCCCGCTTTCTGGTCGGGGTGGGAAACGTATTCAAACGAATCGTGCCCTATCTATGGCTGTACAAGCTTTTTGCATGGATCATCATGCCGCGCAAACGAAACCAGGAAGCGCGTTCTCTTTTCATCAGCGATGCAAAGAAGCTGTGCCAGAAGGAGTTTCTTCGATGGTTCAAGCTCACATGGGGCGTTAACCCGCTACTCCGGTTGTTTGAAGAAAAAGAGTTAGACGTGCCTGTGCTTTACCTGATGGGCGAAGAAGATCATATGTTTCTTCCTTCCGTCCGCGCACTCATCGAAAGACACAGGAATGCCTTTCTCCGTGTGATCGAAGGAGCAGGCCATGTTTGCAATGTCGAACGCCCCGGCCTTTTTAACCGCTATGCTATCTCCTTCATCAAGAAGCATTCCATCACGGCGGCATAGATCGGCAACGCAGTCCCTCTCCTCCACGCAACCCGGCGCTGGGTGTAAGGTTTTCCCTCACTGCCCGACAGGGCCTTTCCCGGCTTGCACTTAAGCGCTCCATGCAGCTACTTGCAGGTCGTTTTTTTGTGCCTTACCGTATAAAGAGCAGGCGTGCAGCATTTGCAATCTGAACCTGTGGATCATGCAGGGGCGGCGCAAGCTCTCTTTTCCTGACCATTAGCCTTGTATCGTTGAGGAGTATATAATGACGCAGACTGGCAGTGCATCCAATCCGTTACGTGTTGCCATCATTGGGGCCGGGCCGACAGGCTTTTATGCCGCCGATCACCTGCTCAAGCAGAAGGACTGGGTTGTCCAGATTGATATGTACGACCGGCTGCCTACGCCCTTCGGACTCGTTCGGGGCGGTGTTGCTCCGGATCACCAGAAGATCAAGTCGGTGACGCGGGTGTTTCATAAAGTGGCCACCCAGCCGAATTTCCGGTTTTTCGGCAACGTCGAATTCGGCAAGCACGTTATGCTCTCCGACCTGCAACAACACTATCATCAGATCCTTTACACGACAGGAGCGCAGACCGACCGCAATCTCGGCGTTCCAGGGGAAGATCTCAACCGAAGCCATTCAGCTACCGAGTTTGTCGCCTGGTACAACGGGCACCCGGACTACACAAACCTCACGTTCGACCTTTCCCAGGAAAGCGTAGCCATTGTCGGGGTAGGCAATGTGGCGATTGATGTGGCGCGTATTCTGGCGCGCACGCCCGAAGAACTAGCCCGGACGGATATTGCGGACTATGCCCTGGAAGCGCTCCGCGCAAGCCGGATAAAGGAAATTTATGTGCTGGGAAGGCGCGGCCCCGCACAGGCGGCCTTCACTACGCCTGAAGTAAAAGAACTCGGCGAACTGGAAGATGCCGATGTCGTCACACTCCCCGAAGAAGTGGATCTGGATCCACTCAGCCTAGCGGAACTTTCGGAGAATCCGGATAAGAACGTCATGAAAAAGGTCGAGGTGCTGCAAGAATCCGCCCGCCGCCCTCTTTCCGGCAAGACCAAAAAGCTCGTGCTCCGGTTTCTGGTCTCTCCGGTCGAGATAACCGGGGACGAAGCGGGCGGGGTGGCGGGAATGAGGCTGGTGAAAAACGAACTCTATGCCACAAAAGATGGCCAGCTGCGCCCCAGGGCTACGGAAAACTATGAAGACCTGCCGATTGGACTGGTATTCCGCTCCGTAGGATATCAGGGCGTTCCCATTGCCGGCATCCCGTTCAACGAACGCTGGGCTGTCATTGCAAACGAAAAAGGCCGGGTGGTCGATCCTGAAACCGGACAAGCATTACCGGGGCAATACACGGCCGGATGGATCAAGCGAGGCCCCACCGGCGTCATCGGCACCAATAAACCCTGCGCCGTAGAGACGGTTGATTGTATGCTCGAAGACCTGTCTCAAGGGAAGATTTTGTATCCCTCAATGCTAGATGCTCAATCTATTGAACAGATGATCCGGCAACGCCAGCCGGATTATTTCACCTATGAGGACTGGCAGCGGCTCGACGAGCTTGAGATTGCGCGGGGGAAAGAACTGGGGCGTCCGCGCGTCAAACTTACGAGCGTCGAAGACATGCGGCACGCGCTCGAACGCGAACTGAGATAAATCACTCCCCCTTTACTACTGATGCGCCGCGATGCGTGAGCAGGTTTCCTGGTCCACGCATCGCGGCCTGGAGGAAACAGAAGCGAGAATCAGCAGCACAGCATTTTTCAAAGCAAGGCCCGGCGCCGGATGTGTCAGGCTTCCACTTTTTGCTGACTTCCAAGCGCTTTTGTCACCTTGTCGGCGGCTTCCTTTAGCAGAATGGCTGTTTCGATTTCCAGTCCGCTCTGCTTCAGTATTTCCTGCCCCTCGGCGGCATTCGTTCCCTGTAACCGGACGATAAGCGGAACTTCAAGCTTCACGTTTCTGGCAGCCTGAACGACGCCGGTAGCCACGCGGTCGCAGCGTACGATGCCTCCGAAGATGTTGACGAGGATAGCCTTCACGTTGGGGTCTTTCAGAATGATTCGAAAGCCTGCCTCCACCGTCTCAACTTTGGCGCCGCCGCCTACATCAAGAAAATTGGCAGGCTCCCCTCCGGCCAGTTTGATGATATCCATGGTCGCCATCGCAAGTCCTGCGCCATTGACCATACATCCTACGTTGCCGTCGAGCTTGACATAACTGAGGTTGTACTCGTTGGCCTCTACTTCGAGCGGATCTTCTTCGTAGATATCACGCATCTCAGCAAGTTGCTTCTGCCGGTACAGCGCATTGTCATCCAGGTTGATCTTGGCATCCAGCGCTACGACCTCACCACCCCCCGTAAGAACCAATGGATTGATCTCAGCGAGCGAGCTGTCCGTGTCTTCATATGCCTTGTAAAGAGCCATGATAAACCGAACCGCCTGTTTGAAGGCATCTCCTGAAAAACCAAGCCCGAAGGCAAGCTGACGCGCTTGATACGGCATCAGGCCGACCGAGGGGTCTATCCAGACCTTCTGGATTTTATCCGGAGTCTCTTCCGCCACCTTCTCGATTTCCACTCCGCCTTCCGTGGAAACCATAATGACATTCATATTCTTCTGACGATCCAGTGTGACTCCCACATAATATTCATGCGTGATGTCTACTGCATCTGTCACGATGACTGCACGAACCTTCTGCCCTTCCGGGCCGGTCTGATGCGTCTTCAGCATCATGCCAAGGCCGATGCCGGTCAGCACCG
>CBDUBU010000208.1:0-7369 GCA_965365465.1 uncultured Rhodothermaceae bacterium | reverse complement strand
CCGCCGATGCCTAGCATGATGATGATTCCAACTTGCAGCCCGGCGGCTCTGGCTCTGGCGATCAGATCCTGTGCGTCATCCGGGCGGGCGGGTTTGTTCAGAAACCGGAGCAGGGGAGCGTGCCCGGATTCGACGCCTATATAAACCCTCCGCAGACCCCGCTCGACCAGTTCTCTGAACTCATCTGCTGATCGGCTTTGTCTGGTAAAGGCATCTATAAAGGAATAGATGCCATTCATGCCGTAAGGATGAGCTTTCTTCCAGCTTACAGTTTCCTCTCTGGAGAGGCGAGGGGGCAACACGTCGAAAGAGCGCTGAATGGCTGCAAAGAAATCAACGAGGCGCCTTCGAGGTATCACGAGGGCATTTGCGTCAGCCAGAAAAATGGATTGGCGCAACCTGATGCCCCTTCCAAGAAAGGACTTTACGTTTGCGATGTGCGCCTCGAATTCAGCGCCAGACTTCACGCGAAAAGGCATGGCGCGGTAAAAGTCGCAGAAAAGGCACTTGTTGTAATGGCATCCTTCCGTGGCTTGCAAAACGAGAGCCATGTACTGATCGGGCGGCAAAATTCCAACAGGTTTGTAGACTTTGTCAAAGCGCTGGCGCTCTGCTACATAGGCGGCGGGAGTCCATGAGAGGATCTGGTCCAGTCTTGCTTGCAGGTCGGAAGGCGCACCGGGCGGCAGGGCATCAAGGACATTGCGGATCTGATTCAGGATTTGCTCAATCAGATCGATTTTGTGCATTTCGTCCAGATCGTGATAGCTCCGTCCTGCGAAAGCATGGAGAGAAGATCGGCTTTTTTCCAGGACACGATGATTCAACCCTCTCACGTACAAATGTCCTCTACAAGATGCCGTATATAGCCTGCCTTCCCGGTCAAATGTAAATGTATCTTCTGCAGCAACCGTTGTGGACGCAGGACGCAGACTGATGCGTATGGGAGTTAGCGCTTCCGGATTTTCGCAGGTATATACCATAAAAGGGTTAGTTGTGGCAAGAAGAGGGACCGGCAATCTTCTACGCTGCGCTCAAGAGTTGTTCATCATTGCGGTTGAAGAAAGGGTTAATCACACGCAGAGGCAGCATTGAGGCCGGTAAGAGAGGCTTTGTATGCCGGAAGAAGGCAATGCGCAATTATTCAAAAAGATCTCTTGACTGGCAGAACTTCCCTATCTACCTTACGTATCAGTTATTTAGATTCAGTCTACATTAAATAAACATGGCTCCACAACCCTTCGCTTCTCCATCGTTCTCAGAAGATGGGCTTATCCCTCTGGCGGCGTTCGGATGTGGAAAGTGCGTCCACGTGCATTATATGTGCCTTGATCCTGAACAGGCCGAAAGGCTGCGCGAGATGGGGGTATGTGAAGGGAGATGTGTATCTGTTCTTCAGAACGCCGATAAGCTTATCGTGCGCGCCGGCGGCTCCCGTGTTGGGTTGCACCGAACACTTGCGGAAAGCTTGTTCGGAACAGAGGTACAAGAAGAAAGGATGGACGCTTTACGCAGGTCCAGTATGAAAGAATGGCTGAAGATTCAGGCTATACGTCTCTGGTCTGCAAGGAGACCGGGCCTCCGGGGTCGTAAGCTCGTCCCGGTAGAGAGCCGTTATGCCGAGGCGGCGCGGCAGTAAACAAGCATAGCGACTCATGTACGCAAACTGCGATTACATGATGAGAACATGACATCGTTGGGATAACGGCAGTATTGATAATTACGCGAACCGGTGGTATGCATCCCGGCTTCGCGTAATTCGTTTTATGGTTGCAGGTGCCTGGTATGTCGATACAGTGTGCTACGTGCGGAGGGTGTGAAGGGTGCGCTTTGACGGTAGAACTGCCCACGCGCGCCAGGCGAATCGCGTTGGCCGGCAATCCTAATGTTGGTAAGACCACAATCTTCAATCTGCTGACTGGATTGCACCAGAAGGTCGGTAATTACGCAGGGGTTACCGTCGAACGGAAGGTAGGCCGGATGGCCGGCTCGGAAAAGACGGAGATTATCGACCTTCCCGGAATTTACAGCCTTAATCCCAAGTCGCTTGACGAAGAGATTGCGTACCGGGTTTTAACGGGGCAAATGAGCGGAGAGCAGGTTCCGGACCTCGTAGTCTGTGTAATAGACGCAACTAACCTGGAGCGCAACCTGCATCTGGCATCTCAGATCATGGACCTGGGCATACCCATAGTGCTGGCTCTGAACATGATGGATGCGGCGGAACGCAGCGGCCTGTACCCCGATGCCGAGGCGCTGAGCGCCGAATTTGGCGTTCCTGTCGTGGCAATGTCGGCATCGAGAATGCACGGGCTTCCGGCGCTGAGGTCAGTCCTGCTAGCGCCCCTTCCGGAGGTTTCAAAGAGCAAGCTGAACTTGCCGGTCGAAGTCTCCGAAGCCGTAAACAGGCTGGTTCCATTGCTTAAGGCAGAACTTCCTGATGGGCGGGCGAAAGGGCTGTCCGGCGAGGCGCTTCGCGCCCTGGTCAATGACCGGATTCTCAATACCTGGACGCTGCAAAACCCGCCGTTCGTTCAGGCTGTGCAGGAAGCGCGTCAGGATTTGCACAGCAAAGGCATATCTTACCGGGAGGCTGAGTGGAACGCACGTCAAGATTGGCTGGGATCTGTTGTGCGTCGTGTGGTGCGCCGTCAGTCAGGGTTGGAGCGCCGAACGGCCACCGACTATCTGGATGCAGTGCTGACGCATCGCGTGGCAGGTCCGATATTTTTCCTGCTGGTGCTTTTTCTCATATTCCAGGCTGTCTTCACCTGGGCGGCGCCATTGATGGACGGCATAGAGATCGCCATGCTTGCGCTCGGGGATGGCGTGCAAAATGCCTTGCCAGAGGGAATGATCAGAGATTTGATCGTGGACGGCATCATCGCCGGGGTAGGATCGGTGCTGGTGTTTCTCCCGCAAATCCTGCTCCTGTTTTTCTTCATAGGGCTTCTGGAAGATACAGGCTACATGGCACGCGCCGCCTTTATTGCTGATCGCATGATGAGTAAGCTCGGTCTGAGCGGGCGATCTGTTGTGCCGCTGGTAAGCGGTTACGCCTGCGCCGTCCCTGCCATCATGGCGACCCGGACCATTGACAACCATCGGGACCGGCTGGTAACCATGATGGTAATTCCCCTGATGAGTTGTTCGGCGCGCCTGCCTATTTATACGCTGTTCATAGGTGCATTTATTCCTGTTGGAGGGCTATTTGGACTGTTTGGCTATCAGGGATTGGCGCTTTTCGGGCTTTACGTGCTAAGCACAGCGCTGGCGCTGGCAGCCGCCTGGGTTTTGAAGAGGTATCTGATTCCGGGCAGTTCGTCCCTTTTGCTTCTCGAACTCCCTGCCTACCGGCTGCCGCAGTTCAGGCATGTGCTATGGAGGATGGTGGAAAGAGCCAGGATGTTTGTGACAAAGGCCGGCAAAATCATTCTTTTCATGAGCATCGTGTTGTGGTTTCTGGCAAGCTTTCCCCGCGTGCCGGATCAATCATCGGCTGTTGGCGATGCGTCTGTGGAGGTCGTGGCAATTAACCCTGGCGGAGGGATGCAAACACCGGGGAATGAGAGCCTGTCGCCGGAGGCGCAGATTCGGTACAGCTACGTCGGACGGCTGGGACTGGCGCTTGAGCCGGTGATGCGCCCTCTTGGATTCGACTGGAAAATCAGCGCGAGCCTTATTACCGCTTTTGCTGCGCGGGAGGTGCTTGTCAGTACGCTGGCAACCATCTACAGTGTCGGAGAGGAAGATGAAAACAATTTGCTCTTGCATGAGCAACTCCGTTCAGATCGCTATGCTGACACGGGAGAACCTGTATTCACCCCACTCGTAGCCATCAGTCTTATGATCTTTGTCATGCTTGCCTGCCAGTGCATGAGCACCCTGGCTATCACGAGGCGTGAAACAAACTCATGGCGCTGGCCCCTGTTTATGCTTTCATACATGACAGCGCTGGCCTACCTGGCTTCGCTGATTGTTTTTCAGGTCGGCAAAGCGCTTGGTCTGGGATAGATCTTTTTCTGAATCTTCCGCACGTTCCGGTGCGTACGTTATGGTTGGACGACATCCCCACAAATTACCTTAAGGAGAGGGTTCAGAATGGATGGAAAAATGGAGAAGTTAGCCCCGATGATAGGGCAGCTTTTTGGGGAATTGACCGAACTGAATGCGCTCCTGCGAACTTCCCGGTATGCGCAAGCTCGAATCCTCGCGCACATTGAGAACAAAGAGCTGGACGCGGTTCTTGATGAGCTTGAAGCCTACTACCGCAAAGTTTATGACGACGGCAAGGAAGATGTCTTTCGGTTTCTTCAGGAATGGGGTTAAGGGCAGGCGCTTTCCGGAAAGACGCTGAAGCCGAGGCCATCCTGCTCCCCCCGTCAAATGGTATTTGACGGACTCCGGCGCAATGTACGCATCCTGTTCTCATGCAATGCAACATTCATACATGACCACGATAGACCATGGCAATGCGGACCTATACACTCTACCTTCGCGGGGGCGCCAACCTTACTATCAAAGCAGCTCGCTTCGAGAAAACAAAAGAGGGAATTGTATTCTTCGATGAAGATGACCAGCCGCTGAACGACACCTACATTGATCCTGCGGAAGTCATTGCCGTAGTGCCTCCTGCCCCGGTTTCGTCGCACATGGCTTTTCCAAGTCTGTAGCTTTGCAAAACGCAAAATACAGCGCCCTGTGTTTTCTTGACGGGTAGAGGAGGAGACGGCTCTATCAAAGCACGTTCGAGCCGGAGAAAACCGGAGCTAGCGTTGATGACTGGAAGTGAGAACCGGAAGAAGTTACATTATACCGGGAAGCGTTCAGGTCTTGATCTGCTTCGGCCTCTCCTTCAAGCGCTTTTGACGCATCGAGCGCCCACAATCCGGGGGCATCTACGCGAAGATGTAATACTTCACCGTTATGCAAATGAAGCACAAGACGCTGCTTCATTTTTTTTCCTGTCTTGATGGTAAGTATCGAAATACCCTCGATATCGCTCATCGGGATAACCCGGGTGCGCCCACCTGTCAGCGCAAGCGTCCTGATCCGAAATGCATTCGCGGTAAGTGTTATTTTAACCAACGCCCAGCGTTTCCGGGTAGTGAAATATTTTGCCGTGCGTATTGGCTTTGCTTTATATCCGCCACCGATCATACAAGTTAACGGTATGTGGAGAGTCTGAGTAAATGCCCATGAATAGACACTACAGCGAAGCAAGGCCGATGATCCTTTTTAGGGATGGCCGTTGATAGTTCTTTACGATATTACGGCGCGGGCATACCGGCTCTGCCCTGGAATCATCGTCCGAAGGTCGCAATGACTGAGAGGCGCTACAAGTCCTGAAAGGTCAAGTTTTGTCAGGAAGGGTATTCGCCGGTAATGTAGCCTGTCAGGTCCCGCACCCTGAGTTGGGCATGATCGGAGAGGGTTTTCACACAGTCCCCAATGGAGATGATTCCGGTAAGACGGCCCTTGTGTAGTACTGGAAGGTGGCGACACTTTTTCTCCGTCATAATGGCCATGCATTCATCCAGAGAGTAATCGGACTCAACGAAGATAACTTCAGGCGTCATAACCTCCTCGACACGTGTGGTTTTGGAAGTTCTTCCCTCGAGGACGATGCGCCGGAGATAATCACGCTCCGTAAAGATTCCGCATACCTGACCCTGATCCATGACCAGGATGGCTCCCACGTTATGCTCTACCATCTTCTTGATGGTATCGAATACGCTGGAGGAGCGGTCAATGGTGACGATTTCTCCGTCCTTTCTTTTCAGGATGCTGTTTACTGGAATAGACATGATTGAGACTCTCCTGGCAGTTAAACGGACTCACATGGCGGAAGGAACGTTCAGGTATTAATCGGCCTCAGAGGGAAAGATACCGAGGCGTCTGTGCCTTTGCGTGGCTGAGAGAAGCGAGTGGATCCGACGTGTGTGCTCTGTAAGCAATCCCGTCTTCCGGAAAGAGGACTGCGTCGAACAGCAGAGAAAAACAGATCCTGTCTACCACCCCATGTCTCAGCCGCACTTTATCCCTGTTCTCCATGATGCAGCGCAGTGTATGCGCCTGAAATCTCATTCAAGCGGTTGCAGGCATCACTTACCATGTTAACTATAAGCAAACGAGAGGTTATTCCGAACCTGGAACAACATTTTCACGATTGGATACGACGCGGCGTTGCGCAGCCTCAATAGCCGGAGCGCAGCGGCGGGTTCCCGTTTCAAGTTCAGTCAGAGAGCTTGGTAAGTTTCCACTGGCCGCTATGATGGCACATTTCGTAGATCCCGTCTTCGAGTTCTACCTTGAAATATTCTCGCCTTCGTCGGTTGATCCACCACTTCCCTTTTTCCTCCCAGGACGCGAGCACGCGCTGCACGTAGTGCGTACGACCATTCCAGTTTACCAGAAGAGGCTTGCCTTCGCGCAATGCTACAACAGGCGCCACCGGTATTTTCTTCATGAATAGCAGCAATCGGGGTTGGGTGAAAGGGATAAGGATTCCATTCTGACGGGGTGCAGGTAATCAAT
The DNA here is from genome assembly GCA_965365465.1 of uncultured Rhodothermaceae bacterium. Taxonomy (GTDB): domain Bacteria; phylum Bacteroidota; class Rhodothermia; order Rhodothermales; family DASSAV01; genus CBDUBU01. The sequence goes on along the minus strand of CBDUBU010000208.1, from coordinate 832 downwards.
CACTTTTCGATGACGACTGACTGGCAGCAGTCATTGGTACAACCAGCACCGGGCATGGGGAGCCACGAAGAACTTCATTTGTAACATCTCCCAGGAAGGCGCCTGCCAGTGCGCCGCGTCCATGCGACCCCATTACGATCAAATCTGCGCCGATCTCTTTTGCTTGATCGAGGATTACACCAGCAACGCCGTTTTCTTCAATGAACAGCGGCTGCGCGTTCAGGCCGCACAGCGTGAGTTCATTGACGCGTTTGTTCAATTCGTGGCGTAACGAGGCTATCTCTTCTTCGCGTTGTTCCCGAAGCTCTTTGGGCCAGCGATTCATGTGCGCTGGAATTTTCGATATGTGCAGGAGCCACACCTCAACGGGATGACCTTCCTTGTGCTGAAACGCTTCGGCGACGCGGCTGCCTTGACTGAGCACCTTGTCTGTTGTATCCCAGAGGCTCAGTGAAATCAGTATTCTGTGCATAAATGAATCGGTGATACGAAAGTCCGTGAGAGAAGGGGGACTTTACCGTGCAACGGAAGGGTTGTTCGCTTCCGGTGCTTATGAACCTCCATCCTTAACCTTCAATAATACGCAGGGTAAAGCATCTGTAAGCATGAAAACATGATTAAAGCGTCTGACACCCTGTCGCTTCTCGCGCTGCCGGCTCATCATCTCGCGTCTTTAGCCTGATCTGTGGGCGGATCGAACAGGTTCCTTACGCCTTTCCGGGATGTGAGGGCATCACGTTGGGAAGCGGCAGTTTTTCTCTTATGGCAGGGGATGCACAGCGTTTGCAAATTCTCCAGTCCGGTTCCGCCGCCGCCGAGGACAACAGGAATT
>CBDUBU010000207.1:0-7371 GCA_965365465.1 uncultured Rhodothermaceae bacterium | reverse complement strand
CGAGTGCTTCTGCGCCCAGCCGTTCGTGCGCCAGTTGCTTGGCATTGCCGATGAGCATGGCGTAGCGCCGCCTGCCTGCCTCGACCCGCACGGACGTGAGGAGCAGCCGGGCATGGTGCGGATTTCGTTCGGCCTCTACAATACGCAAACCGATGTGGACGCGGCGGTGGAGGCGATCACGCACCTGATCAGCCATGCCGATTTTTATGCCAACACCTACGAACCCGTGCCCGGCAGCCGGGGCGACTGGCGCCACCGCACGTTCCGCTTCGACCCCCTGAAAGCCTTCGACCTGGAGCGAGAGGTGAACGACCGGCTGGCGAGTCTTTAGCTCCTGCTCACCTCCGTGCGGAACCGTAATCTCTGATCGATCTGACGCATCTTGCCGGCGCGTCCCGGCGGATTCTGCCTTTCAGCAAGCACGCAACCGGTGCTGGTCCAGCAGCCACTTGTAGAGGTCAGGGGCGGCTCGAAAAGAGGTTTGTCTCAGTCGATCTATAGCTGCTGGAATATCAACTTTGAATTTACCTCATGGATATGCAGCCAGTCAGCCTGTTTTTCGATCCAGAACTGTACGATCTCAAGCGCGCCTGAATCGGAAAGCTCATCGCGCATGGCAGAAGGAATGAAGACCGCGCCGAAAAGCTGAGGCAAAAGATCAAGGGCGCTAATCAGCACGAGATAGTTGAGCGGAGACGCATTCGAGACGACCGTCATCGCCCCGTTGCCTGATGAATCCTTCGCATATCCCGTGTCAGGTCTTTTTCGGTATAATGCAAGTAGGCCTGTCTTTCATGCAGAAATGCCTCGGTTTCCCAGCGGGAGGTATGCCCGAGCAGGCGTCCGACCTCGGCAGAGGAAAGCACTTCATCGCGGTATGCCTCAACTGCCAGCGCTTCGAGCGTGCGGCGTGGGAGGTCATTCCAACTTGCTTGCAGCCGGTGCATCATGTCCTCTGGTACATGGATGGAAATAGAAGATTCCATGTCAGTAAATCGGCGCTGGTAACCTGCCTTGATCCTGTTAGTTACGGTTCAAACGCACGGGAACCGGTTTTTCTCCCGGTGGAACGCATTCCGGCTCCAGGACAAAGCAGCACCTCCGTGCGGAACCGTAATCTCTGATCGCTCTGACGCACCTTGCCGGCGCGTCCCGGCAGATTCTGCCGCCTGGTTTGATCCCAAGCCGCTGAAAACGCGAGAGATCGCGCTTGCCTTTTTCGGCCTGCCTTTTGCGATGGCAGATGTTCGGGTTCAGCAAGCGCCGGCCTCAGCCTCCGGCCTGCCATCTTTCTCCTCACACTTTCAACAGAGACGGGTCATGCAAGCAGCTACAGCGTTAAGCCCCGCCGTACAGCTTTCGTCGCTGCACGCGCTTTTTGCACACTATGTTACGGGCCAGATCGCCGACGATTCATGGAGCCGGTTCATGTATGCCTTTGATGAGGGCGCTGCCACGGCTGACGAGCGGGAGGCTATGGCGGCGTTCTTCCATGAAGCCCTGTGTGAGTTCGGGCCAGAAAGCGTGGTCTTTCCGAAGGTGGAGGAAGTGCAGGCCCTCCTGACGGAAGTGCGCGCCTGACCGAGGGGTCTCAGGCGCGCGTCATGTATTCCAGGTCGTCGGGGTGTTCCTCGTCGGAGGCGAGCGTGTTTTCCGCGATGAGCGGCATTTCCCGTAGCCATATTTCCTCGTAGTAAGCCGTCTCGCTGCCGATCCAGCCTGCGCTGGCCGAGGCGCGCAGCAGCAGGAACACCTGTTGCAAGATGAAAACACCCCATAGCGCCGGGGCCGAGGCTCCCGTGGCTGTCACGTTCAGAAGCGCCGGGAGGGCGAGCAGGAGGGCGGCCCCGAAGGCCCAGACAGCATAGAGCGCAAGCGACGACGGATGCCGGAAGGGCCACGCAAGTCCCGTAGTCCAGGCCCGCCCTACGGTTTCGCCCTTCACGACGAGCGCCGTTCGCCCGAAATCCTGCATCAGGTCAAGCAAAAAGCAACCCGCGAGCAGCAGCGCCGGGGTCAGCACAGCGCTGATCCGGAAGGCCGCAACCTCGCCCTGCCAGAGCGCCTGCGCTGCTGCATGGACGATGCCCACCACTACGACCCAGCCTGCCAGCGGCAGCAGGAAAAGCAGCGCGAGCAGCAGACCGCGCCCGGTGAACCGCCCGACGCCTTCCCAGAACGGACGTATCTGATCGCCGCGCAATGCATGAACCAGCCCCACGCCCGCGGCTGTTTTCCACAGCAGGTAGAGCGGCGCGATCCAGAGCAACTGGACGAGCAGCACGCGCAGCGCAGGTCCTGCCTTCTCGAAAATGTCGCTCCAGAGCACGAGGTCAAAGCCCCTGCTCAGGTCGGCTCCGAAGCCGGTAGGCCCGACGGTTTCTTCGAGGGCGGCATAGACGACCAGACCGAGGGCGCCGGCCAGGATCAGGTTGGCGGCGTAGAGCAACACCGCCAGTCCGGGGCGGCGTTTTATGCCGGCGAGTCCGGCCCTGAAACTACGTGCAAGCATGACGGAGGCCCCGTTTGTGCTTCAAAGCAAGCCTGAGATCAGGTAAAGGAGTTGTTGCAGCCAGACCGTAGACCGAAGCTGCGCCTTCCGCGCCAGGATGTTGTCCGGCTCCGCCAGCAGGCGGTTGTTGAGGCGGTTGATGTCGAGCAGGACAGCGTTCTCCGGGTCCAGGTACGCCTCCGCGACGGGTCTGTCAAAGGCAAACGTTCGCCAAGCTTCCTGTCCGTCCCACCGGATGTCCTGCGTCTCGCCATCCTCGAAGCGAACGCGCAACGTCTGCGGGAAAACGCCGTCGCCCTTGCGCGCGACCCCTACCTCGCCCCTCCGCCCTGTTTCATGCCGCACCGAATCAGTCCCGGTTTCGTCCCTGCGCACCGGGGTGTTGCGTATGCCATCGATCGCATAATCGACGACCGCCGTGCCGTAAATATACGGATCGAAGAACCAGTCCATATCCTGGTTTGCTGCTTCTTGCACCACATCGCGGAAATCGCGGGTGGTGGGGTGGCGGAAGCGCCAGCGCTGGTAATACGTCTGCAAGATACGCTGCATCGTCTCCCAGCCGAGGTAGTTTTCGAGCGATTTGAGCGCAATGGCGGGCTTTGAATAGGAAGCCCGGGCGTACTCGCTGACGGAAGCATAGTCCCATGAGCGCCGGTAGATCGGCCCGCGTGAAGGGTAGTTTTTTGCGTAGGAAAGGCGATGCGTGCTGAAGGTGTTAACCCGAAGCCCGGCCAGGTCGAGGAGGTCGCCGGGGCCGTAGGCATCCTGCATGATACGCGCTTCCAGGTACGAGTTGATGCCCTCATCCAGCCATGCTTCCTCGAACTCGTTGCTGGCGAGCAGTCCGTAGAAATACTGGTGCCCGAACTCGTGGATCGTGACGAGTTCGAGCGCCCGCACCCGCTCCGGCAGCCCGTACACCGTGCCCAGGGTGATCAGCGTGGGATATTCCATGCCGTTGCTGCCGCCGATGCCATCGACCAGCGTGAGGGTCGAATACGGATAGGAGCCCACCCATCTGTCGAAATAAGACAGCGCGGTTTTGGCCGCCTCGAAATGACGCTGCGCCTGCCCCTCGTGCTCGGGTTGCAGCAACAGGCGCAGGTTCACGTTTTGCCACCGGTCTGTGTATTCCAGAAAACGGTTGCTCGCGGTCCAGGCAAAATCGTGAACGTCCTCGGCCCGGTAGGTCAGGGTGTACGTGCTGTCTGAACGGGTTTCTGCAATGCGCACGCCGGTGGCGCCGACCGTATAGCCCGCCGGAACGGTGATCGAAACGTCGTAAACACCGAAGTCGGCGTAAAACTCGCTGTTGGCGTGGAACTGATGGGTGTTCCAGGCCCCGTGCGGCGCGTCTTCCGGCACGTAACGACGGCCCGGCGCTTCGTAGACGCCGAACTTGGGAAACCACTGCCCGACCATGAAAAACAGGCTGCCGTCCGGCTTTCTGGCCCAGCCCGTCCGTGCAAAGATGCGGGGCAGCGTCGCCTCGAAGTCGAGGTCGAGGGTTACCGTTTCGCCGGGCTGCACCGCTTGCGGCAGTTCTACGGAGATCACGGTCTGGTCGTCCGGGTTGCCGTCATCCGGCTGGATGAAGCGGATGTGATCCGTCAGATCCGTCGCCGCGTCGGAATCGGCCAGGCGCATCCGTGTGATGACGATTCCGCCCCACGGGTCGTCGCCTCCGCCGGTGAAGCCGCGATGCCGCCCGCCGCTCTCGCGCATGAACGTGGATCGCATATCCCTGAACCCGTTCAGGTAGAGGTGAAATTGCAGTTCCCCGACGGGAACGCGATCCGGGTTTCGCCACGAAACCCGCTCATGGCCCTGGAGCGTGCGGGTCTCCGGGTCGAGCCTCACCTCGATGGCATAGGATACCTGCCGCTCCGATACCGTCCGGGGTTGGCCGTAGAGGGAGGTCGTGAGGAAAAAAAGCAGGACGGTCAGCGCGTTAAGTTTGCAGTTCATTCATCTACCGTCTAGCGCCGATTCAGTGGAATATCTCTCCCGCTCGCTTCACAGGTCTGCTGAATTATTTTGCGGTTTCTGCGGTTTTCCTATGGGTTTTTTGCGGTTTTTCGTACAGGCAAAAGGCCCTTTTTGGCCCTGTCAAGGCCGTTTTGCGGTTTCTGCGGTCTAAAACGCGATTTCACTTCCCACGCCGCTTTTCCCTTTTCTTCGCGCCCCTGTTCCAGGCGGGTTGGTTCCGTGTGAAAGGTAGGGATTGCCGGGCGATGGGAACAGGTTATTTTGATAACCTGTGAGGGTTTTCCGACGACGCTGCCTCTGGGAGGCCGGTTCTGATCCGGAATCTACCCGCTGAGAACCGGAAGCAGGGGCGTGCGTGCAAACGGCAACAACCTTTCTGCGTGTACGGCATGGAAAGCATACGAAAAGTCGCCCTCTGCGAAGTAGGCCCCCGCGACGGGTTCCAGTTCGAGAGGCAGTATATCCCGGTGGAACTGAAGGTCGAGACAATCACGGAACTGGCGCGGGCCGGGCTTCCGCGCATCCAGGTTACCTCGTTCGTGCATCCGGAGTGGACGCCGCAGATGCGCGACGCCGAGGAGGTATGCCGCCGCCTTCCCGAAGGGACCGGGACGGTGTTTACGGGGCTGGCGCTGAACAAGAAAGGCGTGGAACGCGCTGCCCGCGCCGGACTGCGGTGCGTTGATCTCTCCATAGCGACAAACGAGCGGCACAGCCGGGACAATGCAAATCAGTCGGTTGGGGAAGGGGTGGAGCGGGCCGTGGAGATGCTTCGCCTCGCGCAGTCGCAGGGCATGGAAGCGCAGATGGGCCTGCAAACCGTTTTCGGCTACGCGGCGCCTGGCGACACGCCTTTGCCCCTGCTGCTCGACCTGTGCCGGAGGTTTGCAGACCTCGGCCTCGAATCGCTCTCGCTGGCTGACTCGACCGGCATGGCAAATCCTGTGATGATCGCGGAACGGGTGCAGGCCCTCCGGGAAGCCGTCGGCGACACGCCCATTGTACTCCACCTGCACGACACGCGGGGGCTGGGGATAGCGAATGTGTACGCGGCGCTGGCGTGCGGCGTCAACCGTTTCGACACGTCGCTGGGCGGCATGGGCGGCTGCCCTTTCATTCCGGGCGCGACAGGCAATATCGCCACCGAGGACACGGTGTACCTGCTGCACGCCACTGGCTACGAAACCGGGATCGACCTGCGCCGGGTGGCGGCCTGCTCACGCCGGATGGAAGCCTTTCTCGGCAAGTCGTTTCCGGGAAAGCTGCACCGGCTCGCGGAAGACGAGAAGGCTGTTTTCTGAGCCGGCGCAGCCTCATTTCACGCGGCGCACGATCCGCGACCCCCAGGGGCAGTAGGCGCCGAGCGTGTCGATCCAGTAATCCAGGTCGGCTTCGACATCGCTGCGCGGTCGCCCGCTGCACGCCTCGATGGTCACATCGGGAAAGTCAACGGTTTCCGGCTTGAGATGCCAGTGGTAGGGCGCGTTAAAGCCGCCGTCTCCTCGAACCGGCACGCCGTAGACGACGCCTTCCTCGCCTCCGGCAAGGCGCTGCTCGGCGGCGGCGATCTGCGCGGGGGTTTCGAGGGCAATCCTGAACCTTTCCTGCCCGGCGACTTCTACCTCATAGACCGCCGGAAAGTCGTCCTCGTCTTCGTTGTCGCAGGCGCTTATCAGAAGCAGGCCGGCTATCAGCAAGACTGGATAAAGTGCGGATCTATATCTCATGCTTCTGCCATTGCGGGTTGAATGTTCTGGTGCGTGCGGAACAGGTTGTCCGGGTCATAGGCGCGCTTGACGGCGGCGAGGCGTCCGTAGCCTGCGCCATAGGTGGCCTGCAACCGTTCTTCGGCTTCTCCCTGCATTCCGGGAAAGTTAAAATACATACTGCCGTTCGAGAAAGGCTGCATGGCCTTGAAGCAGCGTCTGGCCCAGGCGATGTTCGCTTCGTCTGAGGCGGCGTCGTGCCAGTTGGCCTCGATGCCGATCAGGATAGGCGCGGCGCGGCTGCCAAAGGCCGTTTCTTCTGCGCCTGGTTTGCTCATGGCGCCGCCCTGGAACCAGATGTCGATCGTGGAATGTCCCGAAGGGGCCTCTGCATTGAGGGCAACGAGGGCATGGATAGCCTCGTCGGGAAGGCCGGTCAGGTTGGCGGATTTCCAGTAGTAACGTCCGCCGCTCGGATACTCTTCATCGAAAAACTGCTGAACCTCCAGGAAGGGCGCCGGGCCGCTGAAATCGGCGATAGGTTCCGCCAGCGTCCGGAGGGGAGCCAGCGTGCGTTCTCCTTCGGCGACATCTCCGGCGTAGGGGCCGACAAGAAACAGGCACGGCTCGCCGTGATGCGCCTCCGGAAAGGGATCCACGGCAGGCACATGGCCCAGCACGGCAATGGGACTGAAGGCTTCCGGCGCCTGCCGCATCCAGTCGTGCATATGCCGCAGCACCCCCGATGCCTCAGCGGCTGGATAGGCCACAACGAGGAAAAACACCTCCGGCCCCACCTCATACAGTTCGTATTCGAAGCGTGTAACGACGCCGAAGTTGCCCCCGCCGCCGCGCACGGCCCAGAACAGGTCCGGGTTTTCACCCCGGCTCGCGTGGCGCAGGCTTCCGTCGGCGGTAACGATGTCCACCGAGCGCAGCGCATCGCAACTCAGCCCGTGTTTGCGGCGCAGCCAGCCCATGCCGCCGCCGAGCGTGAGTCCTGCAATCCCTGTCTCGGTGACGACCCCCATTGGCGCGGCAAGGCCGAACGGCTGCGTTGCCCGGTCCAGGTCTCCAATGGTGACGCCGCCCTGTGCAACAGCGCGGCGCGTTTCGGGATCTACCTCGACGCCGCGCATCCGGGAAAGGTCGATCACGAGG
>CBDUBU010000206.1:0-7398 GCA_965365465.1 uncultured Rhodothermaceae bacterium | reverse complement strand
GGAACGCTTCTGCTGGACTATCCCCGTTTCGATGCAGTTGCAAAACAACACGTCTACCCCGCGCTTTTCCCCGCAGCGCGGCGACGTGCGCCTGGATGAAATCCTGGCCCAGATCGAAAGCCGGGAAGACCTCACCGCCGCCGAGAAGGACTCTGAAAAGCAGGAAGCAACCGAGGCCGCACAGACCTTCAGCTACACGCGCTCGTTCACCTCGCGCGTCCAGAAGAGCGGTTCAGACTCACGCCTTTTGCGCAACACGCTGGATGGCATCTCCGCCACCTATTCCTACACGGATACCGATGCGCACAACCCTTCCCTGCGCCTCAACGATACCTGGCGCTGGAGCGGCACGCTGGGCTACCGGCTGAACGTGCGGCGCCCCCGCACGGTGCGCCCGTTCTGGTTTCTGGACGCGCTGCCTCTCGTCAATCTGCTCGGCGATCTCCGGTTCAACTATGCGCCTCAGTCGATCTCTGCCACCGGAACGGCGGCGCGGAACTTCTCTGAGTCCCAGAATCGCCCCAATGCCCTGCGCGTCGGTGCTGTCCAGGATAGCTCGTTAGTCCTGATCCCGGAGGAAATCCAGTTTCCCCTGCGCCAGCAGCAGTCGTTTACGCACAACCGGAACTACGATATCCAGTACAATCCTTTCCAGTTCCTGAACCTCAGCCTGAGCGCAAACACACGGCAGAACCTGAACGCGATCGGGGTAGACACGCTGTTCTCCGTGCTGGCGCTCAACCCGGACCTGTTCGATTACGAAACCATCGGCGGCATCCGGCTGAACCAGGCGCTTGCAGAAGGTCTGATTGACAGCAACGCCGTCGACATCAGCGCATTTGAAGTGGAGCGACTTGGCATTGTCCCGACCGGGCGCGTCCTGAGCCGCATCTTCTCCGGCAACATGAGTCCGCGACCGGAACAGTACGACCAGCGCTTTGCCGCTACCTTCCAGCCGAAGTTCACTCAGTCTGAAGCGCTAGACTGGATCACGATTCAGCCCGTCACCTACAACGCAACCTATGGATGGCTGAACGGCGCGGTGAGCAGCAATACCGGCGCAAATGTCCGGAACCAGGTAGATCTCCGGGGCGGGCTTACGCTGCGACCCCAGGATTTCTGGCGAAAGTTCGGTTTCTACAAGAACCTTGAAGAACAGCAAAGAGAAGTGCAGCAGAAAAAGGAGGCGGCGCGTCAGGAACGCGAGCAGGAAAAGCAGCGCAGGAAGGAAGAAGCAAAGCGCCTCAAAGAGGAAGAAGCCTTGAGAAAGGCCGAAGAAAAGGAAGAAACCGCCGAGCCGAAAATCGAAGCGGAGCCTGAAGAAACTGCCGAGCCGGAAGTCCCTGAAGAAGAAGTCCGCCGGATGCTTCCCGACACAGTGCAGGAAGAACCCGCGCTTCAGGAACCTGAAACCGTTGCGGAAGGCGAACAGGCAGAGGAGCCACAGGAGGATGAGGAAGCATCCGGCGGAGGGTTCCGGCTTCCGCTGCCCAGCCCGGTCGGCCTGCTGCGCCAGACGGTGCTCGCGCTTACCGGCATCCGCGACTTCAACGTCACCTATACGGGCAGCCGCACCTCAACCGTGAGCAGCGTGGGGCAGTTGTACGTTGACGAGCAGGGCAGACCCTTCAGTTCCGTCCACTACAGCCTCTACGATGCCTTCCGCGGCCTCGGTCCCTCCATCGGCTACCGGTTCGGACTCACCCGGCAGATAAGCCCTTTCAATCGCGTCCTCGACCCCTCCCTGCAAATCGCGGATGTGCTTACCGACGCGCACAAGATCCAGGCGCGCACGACGATCAGCCCCAGCAACAGCCTCACCATCAGCCTGAACTGGAATACGGACTGGACTACCGGACAGAATTACACCTACCGCCCCGGCGTAGACGAACAGGGCAACCTGCTCTACGATGCCTCCGGCGTGCCGGTTATCGCCTCCACCTTGACGGAAAGAGGCGGCAACCGGTCCTCCATCTGGGCGTTTGGCGCTTCCTATCAGGATCTCTTCCAGCGCCAGTACGAAACCTTCCAGCAGGACTACAATAATGCTGCGGACCCCGGACAGGGAATCGGCGACGAGAACCGCGACGGGCGTGTCGTGCTTACCAATGAGTCGGTCGTGGCGGATTTCAACCAGACTTTCGTTTCGGGCTTCTCAGGGCTCGATTCCCGCAATCTGTTGCCGTTCCCGATGCCCTCCTGGGCCATCAATTACAGCGGCATCGCCAACTGGCCCATCATCCGCAGTCTCGTGCAGGGGGCTACCCTGCGCCACGGTTACAGCGCCGACTACAGCGCCGATTACAACTCGAACCTCGTTTCCGCTGCCGATCCGACTTCTTCATTCACCCTCCAGAAGTCTCAACAAACCATACGGTTTGCCCTTCCGGACTACAAGGTAAGCGCGGTGCGGGTTAATGAGCGCTACCAGCCTCTGATCGGCGTAGATCTTTCCTTGAAGAACCGCGTCACCACGAATATTCAGTGGAACAAGAGCAACACCTACTCCCTGAGCACCACCAACAACGAGGTCAGCGAAATCCGTACGGATGAACTCTCGGTAACGGCCAGTTTTCAAAAACAGGGTATGCGGATCCCGTTCATTCCCGGCAAACGGCTGAACAACCGCATCGGCCTCAGTCTTACTGCTACGTATTCGGAAAATAGCGACCTGCGGTATTACCTCACCCGCGCCATGGACAATGCTGTCTCGAATCCTGATTTTCAACTGATAGATGTCCTGACCAACGAAGAAAACCGTTCGATCAACACGGAAAACACCCGCCTGACGCTTTCACCGAAGCTGTCCTATACGTTCAGCAACCGTGTAGCTGCCGACTTCACGGTGCGGTATGAAAAATACTCCAGCAAGGACAGCCGGTACCCATCCTACACCAATATGTCAGGGAACTTCAACGTACGGGTGAGTATCTCAAACTAAGCGTTTCCTTGCTTGCAGGGAGGCATCCTTCCGGAATCGCTCCTCATTGAGCGCCTGCAAACGGCAAAGCACAGGCTCCTCATATCCGTTCAGGCTGACACATTGTTCAGCGATGCAACACCTTAAGTGCCATGCTGAACAAAGGGAAGCATCTATGCTCAGAGACAAGCACGCGCTCGCGGCGCCTTTACATCCAGGCCATGCCGAACATAAAGCTATCAAACCAGTCTCTGAATCCATGCATATTGCTTTCGGCGCCCTCTTATGAATGACAGCCCGCTGCACCGACAGGAAATAGTGGTTTGCAACCTGGGCCGCATCGCTTACGACTCGGCCTGGCAACTGCAAAAACAGATCCAGGACCGGCTCATTCGGGCGAAGCGCCGGCAGCCTCCTCTGCCGCTGCCGCATGTTCTGCTGCTTGTGGAGCACCCTCCGGTATACACCCTCGGCAAAAGCGGAGATGCCGGGAACTTGCTCCTTTCCCAAAAGGCGCTCGCTGCGCGGGGAGCAACTTTTTATCATATCGACCGGGGCGGAGATATCACCTACCACGGGCCCGGGCAGCTCGTAGGCTATCCAATTCTCGACCTGAATCGCTTCTTTACGGACATACACCGCTACCTCCGCGAGTTGGAAGAGGTGATGATTCTGACCTGTTCCGACTTCGGGATACAGGCCGGGCGCGTTGACGGACGCACCGGCGTCTGGATCGGCCCGGACAGCCGGGGGCTCGAACGCAAAATATGCGCGATGGGCATACGTTGCAGCCGGTGGGTTACCATGCACGGTTTCGCCTTCAACCTGAACACGGACCTTGACTATTTTTCAGCCATTGTGCCCTGCGGAATCAGCGATCGCAGCGTCACGTCTCTCGCAACCGAACTGAACCACAGCATTGACGAAGCTGCCGTCCGGTCGCGTGTCATCCATCATTTCGCCGACCGGTTTGGCGCGAACATGACGCGCCTGGACAAGCCGGAGGCTGATGCTTTTTTGAGTGGCTTCCTTGAGACGGACACAACGGAAAGCTTCACCCGAGTGTAACACAAAACGGGATCATACTTGCTGGATCAGGCTTTATATTCTGATTACCCGGCAGCAAGAAGGAACGCAGCTTTCTCCGGAACCGAATCACCCTATCCCATGATAAAAAACAATATGTCATCTTTTAATCTCGAAGACTTTACGCGGCGACTCATCGCGGAAACCCTTTTTCATGACGAGGAATACGGCGTGATTGGCAACCTAGGCCTGATCGACCCTCAGACTCGCAAAGAACGATTCCTTGCTTCCTACGTGCCGAACGACGACACCTTCATCGTTGAAGAAGCAACCGAATGGGAGGACTTCATCCCTGAAGAAGGCGGTACCGACGAAATAGGATACGTGCTGGCTGTAGACAGCAAGGAGTATGGATGCTTCGACTCTCCTGAGGAAACCTCTGAGACGTTGCTCAATCTGGCTCGTGAGCACAATCTCCTGCCCAGCGTCATCCTGCTTTTCGAGGAAGACGAGGTGACCTGAGCCGTGTTTACCCGGCTCAGCATACTTCTGTTCTGAAGGTCGCACAATAGCAAGGGGTGTACAGCCGGAAAGATCCTCTGGACTGTATACCCTTTTGTTTCATGCATCCCGCGCTCAGCCCTGCCCAATGGCTGCCCAGGCCAGCAGCAGCCAGCCTGAGATAAACGCCAGCCCACCTAACGGCGTAATCGCGCCAAGCCAGGCCGTATCGGTCAAAACTAGCACATACAGGCTTCCGGAAAAGAGAACTATTCCGGCGATGAAAAGGTATCCGGCCCAATGGACCTGCCAGAGGGGCCATTGTGTCGCTGCCCACGATGCCATCACCAGAGCAAGCGCATGGTACATCTGGTAGCGGGCGCCTGTTTCAAAAGTCTGGAGGCGTTCCGGAGAAACATGTCCTTCCAGCGCGTGCGCCCCGAAGGCTCCTATCACTACCGCCAGGCCGGCCGCTATAACTCCTGCCGCAAAAAAAAGACGCATCATCTCTGTCAGGAAGGTCCATCAGGCGCCATGACCTGAAAAGGAAAATACCGGTTGTTGAGTTTGAGTGTGTAGTCGCCTGCTTCGTACAAGCCCTCCAGCAGTACATAAAAACGGTACGGCCGGACCACGGTGGCGCAGACGGCTCCCTGCGGGCGGCGCATCTGGAGAGAGAGCGAAACAATATGTCCGGCGCGGGTCTGCTCCAGCAAACCAAGCTCCGTGCAGGCATCGGGAAACGCACCCTTTATCAATACTTCTACGGGCGTCTGCTGTGCTTCCGTTGGAATGTCCTCCTTGAAGGGTGCGGGCCGGATATAAACAGAGTCGAACAAGGCCGGGTAATAGAAATAAGAAACGGAGGTATCCGGCTCTGTTATGGAAATCACGGGCCGCCCGTCCGGGGCTTCTCCCTCGAACCGATGCCCGAACCGCTCATCCGGAGGCTTCCGAACCGGTCTGCCCCCCACGCACGCCGATAGTTGCAGCGCTACAAGCAATAGAAGCACGCCCGAAAGGCCCACCTTAGTGCCAGCGAAATATGACATATGTTATTACCGGACTTCCGGCCCTGCTTCAGCCGGACGATCCTCGAGAAGTTTTACCACCGAAGCGGAGGGTGCATCATCCGGGACGCGCTCTACCGGCGCATCTCCCCACAGACGCTCAAGCGCATAGAAGCCCCGCTTTTCCTGATTAAAGACGTGAACAACCAGGTCGACATAGTCCAGCAGCACCCACTGCAAATGATCGTATCCTTCCTTGTGCCACGGACGTTCACTGCACTGCTCTCGAATGCGCTCCCGTACCGCGTCAGCGATGGCCTTGATCTGCAAATCCGAGTCTCCCGTACAAATCACGAAATAATCTGCCACGCCGCTCACGCCCCGCATGTCCATTACGGTAATATCGCGTGCTTTCTTTTCCAGCATAGCCTCCACGGCATGTCGGCCAAGCAAACAAACGGGGTTAGTGGTTGCGCGTCGCTTCTCCGGAGTCCGAACCGGAGTGATCGGTCTGGTTTCAGGCATAATCTTGTAATCTGGTTCCTGGTAACTGCCTCTTTTTCATACGATTCAACTGTCTATACGCTCCACAATCGCCCTTATCATTCCTCCTCTTTCTCAAACGGTTTCAGGCTTGCGTAATCTTTCCCGATTACTACCGAGGCATCAAGGTAGTAATCGGGCCTGAGTTCCTGCTTCACGTTCTCCTCAGAGAGGCCAAGCGACGCTGCTACCTTTCGTGCAGCGTCCAGATTGCCCACACGGTCCACAACCATAGAGCGTTCGAGATCAAAGGTGCTGTAATCTCCCATCTCCACCACGTCGAAACCCTGACGGCGCAGGTAGAGCGTCATTTCTGCAGCCAATCCGGCAACCCCGCATCCGTTGCGCACCTCAACCTGAATGATGTCTCCCACCAGACCGGCCGGGTTGCTTTCGCGGGCCGGGTCGCTGCGAGGCACAAACACGCGGGTCACGAAGCCATACAACAGCACCATTACGCTCAGGCCGAAAATGACAAGAGCGATATTGAGTAGTAGATTGACCCAGCCGGATCGCTGCTTACCCATGCAAGCCTCTCGACAACATCATCCGGTGGCAGCGAAAAAAAGGGCGCGGCATACCCTCCTGCAAGGTATGCCGCGCCAAGATGAAAGCGTCCTTAAACAAGAGTTAACGGAGGTTGTTGTTCCAGAACAAATTATCGCCGCGAGTTCCATAGGATGCGTTCAGGAAGCTTCCACGCCCGTAATAAGGGTTATAATAGCCGTATGGCCCCATATATCCCCCGTAAGGACTCTGGCGCATGGAGAAATGCAGTTGAACGTTCTCAGCAGGCCGGTACGCGATCTCCGCATTCTGGAGAAAGAACTTCCCTCCTCGCTCGTCTGGTCCAAAACCGCTGCCCAACCCGCTGCCTCCGAAAGGAGAATGCGCAAAACTCAGGTCCACACGGGCAGCGAGCTTCTGGTTAAACTGAAACATCATCGTGTTCGTGTACATACCCAGCGACGAACTCTGCCCTCCAAAAGAGCCGAACGACATCTCGTAGGAGTGCCCCATACGAAAATGCTCAGGACTAAAAAGCTTGTTGAGCGCAAAACCTGCTCCGCCCTGATCGAAAAGTTTCGCCGGGGAACGCTGAGAATAGACATCCGCGCGCAGCTGAGCCTGTGCCGGAAGCGCCGTCACAAGGAACACAAGGAGACACAGCATAGATAACGTCTTGCGCATAGAATGACCTCACGAAATTGCGGAATAACCTGTATAATACAGACTAGTATAGAACGAGGGGTTGCCTTTGTCAATAACAAAAGCAGTGACCTTTTGTTCTCTCAAATGAATTGCGAAGCAACTCACTTGGCTAAACGAGTGAAGCGCCTCATATAGTACCCGAAACATCATATTTTTATACCGCCTGTGCACCGCCCCTCTCTCCTT
>CBDUBU010000205.1:0-7454 GCA_965365465.1 uncultured Rhodothermaceae bacterium | reverse complement strand
CCTGACGGTACGGGCAATCGCCTCTATCTTGTGGAGTGGATACACGTTCCCACCGGCCTTGTTGATCGTGTTCTCCAGGCAGACCAGCCGGGAACGCGGCTCCCAGTAAAAACCGGGACGGACGGCTTTTGCCACCTGCTCGGCGGTGAGGATGCCGCGCTGTCCATCCAATACATTAAACTGAACGCCTGAAAGCAGTCCTGCCGCGCCGGATTCATAGTTGAAGATGTGGTAGTTCCGTTCCAGAATGACCTCGTCGCCGGGTTGCGTCTGGATCTTGAGGGCGAGCTGGTTGCTCATCACCCCGGAGGGAACGAACAGGGCGGCCTCCTTGCCGAGCAGGTCGGCCACGGTTTCCTGAAGCCGGAGCGCCGTAGGGTCCTCCCCGAAAACGTCGTCGCCGACTTCCGCTTCGTACATCGCCCGGCGCATCCCCTCGGAGGGCCGGGTAACCGTATCGCTTCGCAGATCGATCATGGAATAAACGGGGTTGCATATCTCGGCAAACGGCGCCCTTCCGTCCAGGCGTTTCTACCAGCCCATCTGGTTCATGCGGCGCAGGATGATGTTGGTGTACCAGCCCATCCGGCGCGGGGAGCGCGTCCTCGGACTCGGAATTACGGCGGCCATCGCAGCGGACTGATACCGGCTCAGTCCGGAGGCCGAGACGGAGTAGTAATGCTGCGCCGCTGCTTCGGCGCCGTATACCCCCCGGCCCCACTCGATCACGTTGAGGTAGAGCATCAGAATGCGCTCTTTAGAGAGGATCAGTTCCGCCAGATAGGTGAGCGGAAATTCAAAAGCCTTGCGAATGAACGAACTGTGCGTCGTCAGAAACAGGTTTTTGACGAGTTGCTGCGTGATGGTGGAGCCGCCGCGCCGACGTCCCCGTTTCTCGTTATCCTCCATGGCCTTCTGAACGGCCTGCCAGTCGATGCCGCTGTGCTCGAAAAAACGCCCGTCTTCCGCCGCTATTACGGCGTGTTCGAGGTGATCCGAAATGCGGTCCAGCGGAACCGGGCTGTAGCGCTTCTGATAGTCTTCTTCCTCGAAAAAGGACTCGATGCGCCGCTGCATCTGCACGCCAGTCGTCAGGGGCGGGATGAAATTGTACAGGAGCAGCAGGAGCATACAGGCTCCGTAGTAAGTGGCGAGCAGGATAAAGGGGAGCAGCAGGAGGCCCCGCCCGAACCGGCGTGGGCCGGAGGTCTTTTTGCGTTTGCGGCGTCTGGGCGAAGCGCTCACTTCAGGCTACCGGTTTATCTCCAGAACCTCCAGCTTGATGCGTCCCGCAGGGGCCTTGATCTCCACCACGTCGCCTACGGACGTGCCCAGCAGGCCCTTGCCCACCGGACTGGTGACGGAAATCTTCCCCTCCGCAAGATCCGCTTCCTGCGCGGAAACCAGCGTGTACGTCTGTTCCATCCCGTTCTGAAGGTTTTTCACGCGCACGCGGGAAAGGATGTAGGCTTTGCTGGCGTCAATGTTGTTTTCATCCACGATTCGCGCATTCGAGATAGCCTGCTCCAGTTTTGCAATCCGGGCTTCCAGATGCCCCTGGGCTTCCTTCGCGGCATCATACTCTGCATTTTCGGAAAGATCTCCCTGGCTTCGCGCCTCGGCTATGGCCGTTGCGATGCGGGCGCGTTCCTTCGTGCGCATGAACTGCAATTCATCCTTCATCTTCTGAAGACCTTCCTGGGTCAGGTACACGATCTGCTTTTTCTCCATACAGCACCAGTAGCTTGAGATAGGGGGTAATGATCAGAAGAACCCCGGGTGACATCAGGGTAAAAAAAGAGAACGCCACGGCCCTTCAAGGCTGCGGCGATTCGGCATCTTCTATAATAAAGAGGGCGGCAACACCCGCTGCCGCTCCTGGAGGCTTGGAAATTAAGCCTGACTCCTATTACACGCTGAACCGCTCAACAGGATCCGGCAGGCAGGTTATTACCATCCGACACGGGCTGCCGGCTTCTGCCGTTCCGGTGCAGGCAGCGTCATTCGGGGCGCGGCGGATACGGGTGCTTCGATGCCGGCAGGCAGGTCGAGGAGGCGGCGTGCGGTCCAGTACCGGTCTCGCCAGTAGGGAGCGGCAAGGGGAGTAACCGTGACGCCCTCCGAGGTCGAGGCATGGGCAAATTCCCCCCGGCTCAGATAAACCCCCACGTGCCTTCCTTTCTGCGGTAGTTGAAAGAAAACAAGATCGCCCTCCACAAGCTCGCTGCGCTCTACCGGTTCTCCTTCCTTGACCTGATCCAGGGTCGTGCGTGGGAGTCGGAGGCCAAACACTTCATCGAAAAGCGCCTGCGTGAACCCGGAGCAGTCGATGCCGTTTTGCTGCGTCCCGCCAAGCCTGTAGGGCGTCCCGTGCCAGCGCTCTACAGCCAACCGAAGCCGCTGATCGACATTCGCCTGCGATGCATCATCAGGCAGGGTTGCCGTATTCCGAGTGCTGGAGCAACCCGTCAGGGTTAGCAGCAGAAAGCCGAGAGCGCACAGCGCATTCCGGAAAGCAAAAGGAAACAGCTTCATGGTTTCAGCGCGGCTTTTGATGAGAAGAGCCATTGCAAACAGTCCATAGGAAGTTTGTGCTGCCGGTTTTGATTTTTTGTGTCTCTTTCAGACATCGGGTAGGCAGGGCGGCTTTGAAATATAGAGCGCAGGGCTCATACGGCGAGGACGCGACGTGCATCCCGGTATGAAATGCCGCTGAAAATTGGTTTGTTTGTCATGAAATCCCCTTTTATCATAGCAAGGACAGTACGTTTCAGGCTCATTGTTTGCATCCGTTTCTGTTTGTTGCCGTATAAATCCTGGTAAGTAAGAAACATACGCCTTGTTTCGTCATGGCAGGATAAAGGTACAACAAGCTGTGTCGGTCCCATAATAGAGCAGCCGAACAAAATGAATACCAACAGAAACCTGATCCTAACGGCAGTCGCAGTCCTGGCTGGAGGAACCGTGGTCGGCCTTTTCTGCGCGTCCGAGCAAGGACAGAACGCGCGTAGTTGCCTCGTGCGCAAAAGCCGCGAACAGGCAAAAAAACTGGAGGGGCATCTGCACACCATAGAGTCCCAACTTTCGACGCTGGAGAAGCAGATACAGTTTGCCGGAGACCAGCTCGCCCACAGGCTCCAGGAAGCCACGTACAGGGCGGTTGGCCACTATGTGCCTGCTGTTCCTGAAAGTGTGGACACATGGGCGCTTGAAAACGGTGAGCTTACCCGCGATCTGCGCCGGATGCCGCACGGATGATCCTGAGTCCGGTAAGGGAAACTTCTTGAGGCCCCGCCTTTTCTGCGCCTGTAGATTCCTCCGGATCAAACAAACACCTGATACGTAAGGAATGGCGCACGTGCAGAGGTGAGGGTGGATGCTCGCCTGCGCGCGTCGTCTGTATACCCATTACCTGAAACATGACGGGAATATTATGCCTTACCCTGAGCCACTTGTTGCCCCTATGCGTGCAGAGTTGACGCGCCTCGGCGTCGAGGAATTGCGTGATGCGGCGGCTGTAGATGCCGCTTTCGAGGACGCAGAGAGCGGAACCATGCTGGTCGCAATCAACTCGGTCTGCGGGTGCGCCGCCGCCAACGCGCGACCGGCTATGGCGCTTGCGATGCAGACCCCGGTGCATCCGGATCGTCTGGTAACCGTGTTTGCAGGACAGGATCTGGAGGCAACCGCCCGTGTGAGGGAATATCTGCCGGGCATCCCTCCATCGTCTCCGTTTTTTGCGCTCTTCAAGCATGGAGATCCCGTGTATATCATCGAGCGGCGGCATATAGAAGGCCGAAGCGCCAGTGCGATCGCTGCCGATCTGTCGCAGGCTTTCAACAAGTACTGCGGAACGGAGGATGAGGCCGCTCAGGGCCCGGAACGCCCGGCCATGGAACAGCTACAGGATTCGAACCTGCCTCCTACCTTCCGCTCCATTCTGTAGAAGCGGAAATCTCGTTTTGGAATCTCAAGAAGGTCGGTCTCCTTTCAGGATCGGCCTTCTTTGTTTCTCTATGTTTCCAGGCATCCTTGTCAGGAGAAGAGCCTGTCCTGCCAGATCGCCACCGCCGCGTAACCCGCGCACCCTGCGCCGACAGCGAGGGTTATGAGCCATGTTTCTCCACCCGCCATGACACCGGCGACGAGAAGCAAAAAAGGCAGGGAAAAGGCTGCGTAACGGAGGTACGGGCGCACCGCCGCTTTCCAGGTTACGCCGGCCATGCGCAGCAGAATGGCAATATGCACGATCCGGGCCAGCGCACCCGCTGCTCCGAGCAGGAGAAGGGTAAAATATACGTCCCCCGTAACACCTCCTGCCATGATGGCGGCAAACTGCGTGGCAAACATGAAAAGGCTGGTTAGAAGATCGGCTCGCTGGCGTTCCAGCACGTCAAAAAGCCGCGTAAGGGGAGAGGCCACCGAAGCAAGAAAGAACCATAACCCGACAAAGCGCAGGTACATACCCGCCGGTCGCCATGCTTCGTCCAGCACGAAAGCAAGCACGTCAGGGCCTGCCACGATCAAGGCCAGCGTCGGAAAAATTCCCAGCATCACGAGTTTTGCGTGTACCTTTTCGGTCAGTTCGGCTACGCGCTCCGCTCTAAGCGCCTCTGCGGCATGTACGAAAAAGACCTGCGCAATAGCGCCTCCCACAAGGCTTAATGGAATAGCCAGAACGGCAAAGGACCTTCCATAAAGACCTACTACTGCCACATCGAAGAACCACGGCAGTAGAAGAAAGGGCAGGCCGCGCCCAACCAGCGTGTTCAAGAGGGCGGAGGGCGTAGAGAGCATCGGGAACCGGCGGTATCGCACAGCCAGAGCGCCTGCCTTCGGTAGGCTGAATGTGCGCCGGAGAGACGGTAGAGATCCTTTCGCAAAGCGCCGCAGGTAAAAGATGCCGGAGACGACATAGGCGACGGTAAAGCCTCCGATCAAACCGCTCGTCCCGGCGCTTACGGGAGGGAGACCCGCTCCGATGCGAGTCGTAATCATAGTGGTTGTATTGACCGCCTGTGCGGCTGTTATCGCACGGAACTGCTTTCCCCGGCTCGCCCATAGTTCAAAAAACGTGGTGAGGCGTATCAATACCAGGGTGGGCGGCGTCAGCCACAACCACGGCGCCAGCTCAGGCATTTGCAGGAAGGCGGTGATCTCGTCGCTCCAGAAAAGAAGACAGGTAAGCAAAACAGCCACGCTGCTCGTGAGCAGCAAGGCAAGCCAGAAAACATTGGCTGCTTCGTCTTCCCGTTCAGGAATCATCAAGGCATCCTCGTAGCGCAGTGAAGAAACAGCGCCGAGAATGCCCATGATGACCGTGAAGTATTCCAGCACGCCGAATTCCTCCGGCGTGTAGAGCCGGGTAAGAATGGGCGTCACAAGCAGCGAGAACGACATGACAACCACGCGCCCGGAAAGGAGCGTGAGTACGGGGCCGCGAAAACCCTGCTGCGAAA
Source organism: uncultured Rhodothermaceae bacterium (assembly GCA_965365465.1). Classification (GTDB taxonomy): domain Bacteria; phylum Bacteroidota; class Rhodothermia; order Rhodothermales; family DASSAV01; genus CBDUBU01. The sequence goes on along the minus strand of CBDUBU010000205.1, from coordinate 1,995 downwards.
ACAGGTGAGAAAGCCGCCTGCGAAACCAGTCTGTCATGGGGGCGGCCTCCTGTCACGGTTCACCCGGTAGACGCGCCATGCTCCTGCCTGAAAAACCATCTCAAATGGCTCCGTCAAGGGGGTAAGCGGCGCAGGGCGAACAAAGTAGTCGATCCTGTAACGCGCCGCAAGCTCCAGCAGGTCGGCGGCAGGTAGCTGCATATAGGCAGCGTCGAGCCGTGCCGGCAGCGCCGGGCTTCCGCGCTCCGGCAAGGGGATCGGAGCCAGGTCGAGCAAACGGGTAAACCACGTTGCGGCTTCTTCGTCTCTGTACGGGAATGCCTTGAAGTTGACGGCAATAGCTCGGTGGGCATTGCTGCGGAAAGAGGAAACAGAAGGCGGAACCGCAAAAACAGCGTCCTGTGGGGTGTTCGCTCTGGCCCAGGTTTCAATCTGTGTCGCCGCCGAATCCTCCCGTGCAAAAGGATGAATCCGGGAACGGGGATAGCCTTCGCTCAGAAGCGCTGCGGAAAGAAGGAGCGCCCAGGCCGTCAGGGTCAACGGAAGCAGATACCGGCCCGAAAGAGCACGGTCAAGGAATCCATGCACAGGCTGAGGCAGCAGACCGGTCAGGGCGCCGCAGATCAGAATGACGAGAAGCAGCTTGGCCGGGACCGTCATCATGAACAGCTGTAGCTTTGCAACGAACAGCGCCGGCGCAACCTCTGTGAAAACGAAAGCAAGGGCTGTCATTGCGCCGGCAACGATGAACAGGTGCGTCAAAAATCTGCCGTGATGCAGCCTGGTTCTCCACCGGAGATACCGGAAGGAACCGAGGCCCAGGACCAGCAGCAGCCCAAAGCGAATCAGGGATCGTGCAGGGAAGGACAGAAAAAGGTAGTGGTGCGGGTTTCGGAACCGGGCCATGACATAGAACAGCGAAGGATTCGGCTCGGCAAGGTTTTCGGCGCCGCCGATTTGCTGGAGTACAAGGGGAGCAAGGGTAGGGGCTGCCGCCAGTGCATACGTGAGTCCGTAAACCAGCACAGAGCGCAACCCCGGTCGTTCGAGCAGGAGCGCAACGCCTAGCAGCCCCGCCATCTGAAGGCCGACGAGCGCCTGCATGGCCGTTGCAAGGCCGAGCAAAAGAGACGCCGGGACATACCGCCGTTTCAGGAAGGCAATCAATCCCCAGAGCGCTGCCGCCCAGGCAAGCATACTTGGCGCCAGCATACTGTGAACGAGGTCGTTGCCTCCCAATGTCCACTGCGGCGTAAAGACGAGGGCGGCGAACACGGCAACAGCGGCGCTCAGGCGATTCTGCGTCAAAACGCCGGCCAGCACGTAGACAGCGGCGGCAATCGCCAGCCATGCACTCAGGTAAAGAATCAGCACCGACAACCAGACAGGCAGAAAGGAGGCCAGGCCGTAAAGCAGGTAAACCACGTACCGGCGTACGCTGAAGGCCGCGACTTGCGTTTGCACGAACCAGTCCTTTGCAAAAAGCTCGGGATGCATCAGATGGAGCAAGTACGGAAGGAACTCATCCTGGTCGCTGGTTGCGTAGTCATATCCGAACCGCAGGAAGAACAGCAACAGCGCCGCGAGAAGCGTGAACAGAAAGGAACGCGCAGGCTGGATTGCGCTTGCCGGACAGAGGCTTTTCCGGATCGGCCGGGTATGCTTGCGTGGAGCCATGTGGACAAAGAAATGCTCGTAGTTCACGTTCCCCTGCGCCAGTCGATGTTCCGTCCGGCGGCGGCTTCAACGGTTTCGCAGGCATTGAAGCAGCCTGAGTTCGAGTCTGCTGATTTTCTCGACATGGTAGTACGGCGTGAGGCGGGGCCTGAAATGTCGCTTGAATTCCGCAATGGAAGGCGTGTTTGCTCCGACAAAGTCAAAAACCTCCAGGCCCTCATCACGCAGGCGTGGAAGAAGCTTGCCGAGAAGCACGGTCATGGCCGGGCCGGGCCGGCTGCCCGCAATCCAGTAATGCGCCGTCCGCCCGTCGTGAAG
>CBDUBU010000204.1:0-7502 GCA_965365465.1 uncultured Rhodothermaceae bacterium | reverse complement strand
CGGCAGCCGCACCCGCCCGTCGGGAAGCCGGACAACCTTTCTCCGGTCGCGTTTCTGCAGCGTGGGCTTCCGTCCGAGAATGGTCGTCAGGATGTGCTCGACCGTGACGAGTCCGGAAACCCCGCCAAACTCATCCACGACAACGGCCTGCCTGCAACGCCGCTTGCGCAGCAGGCCAATCAACCGGTCTACCTTGATCGTCTCCGCCACGACTGCAACAGGCCGCATGACCTCTTCGACCGCAGGGACTTTTCCATGATCCAGGTAGTGGGCCAGCACGTCTTTCGTGTTCAGCGTGCCTACGATGTTATCCGGCGTATCCCTGTAAACAGGAAGGTGGTTCTGGGGGCTGCTTCGGATCAGGCGCAGGAGCGGCCCCTCCGCCAGGTCGATATCGACAGCCGCAATGTCCGTCCGGGGAATCATGAAATGATAGGCCGTCTGTGTGCCGAGTTGGAGCGCCTTATGGAGACGGCGCTGTTCGTCCGGCTCAAGCAGCCCCCCATCCCGGCTCTCCGCGATGAGCAGATCGATCTCATCAGGCGAATGGATGTGGTGGTGGCCTGTGTGTTTGACGCCGAAGAGCTTCAGCACCAGGTTGCCGCTTCCGTTCAGGATGGCGATAAACCACGCCAGGACCTTAAGCGACCACTGCACAGGGCGCACCGTAAAAAGCGCCGTCTGCGTCGGGTATTGCAGGGCCACCGACTTTGGCGTCAGTTCGCCGACCACCATCTGGAAGGTGGTCAGTCCGAGCAGCACCACCAGCGCCGAGATCGAGTACGCAGCCGTCATCTGCATTCCTCCGAGTTGCTCCAGGTACGGCGCAATAAGAGGAGGCAGCGTAGACTGGCCGTAGGCGCCCAGCACGAGGCTCGAAATCGTTATGCCCACCTGGCAGGCGGCGATGTAGTGGTCCAGCCGTCTGGGATCATCGAGAATGGGCCACAGCCGCCGGGCGCTCTGGTTGCCCTCGTCGGCGAGCTGACGGATGCGCCCGCGCCGCGTCCCCACAGCTGCAAATTCCGCAGCCACATACAGGGCGTTGACAGCAGCCAGCAACAGCAATATCAGGAAAATGACGAATCCCATAGATAGAGGCGACAGAGAGGTTGACCTTACTCAGGGACAGAATGCAGGACCCCTTCCAGCCTGGATGAGTTACCTTGCAAACCGGGCGTGACAGACTGCGTTTGCGGCAGCAATCCAGACATATTTTTCACGAATTCAGAAGAATGTGTAGGTTAATGCGAAAAAGATTTCTTTCGTTCCTCCCTCACATAGCCGATTCATACCTCATCAGGTCTTTGTTTGACGAAAATCCGACTGATTACGGTAATATTGCAACACGCGGCAGGTTCTTTGCAAACCCTGCCGCCGGAACAACCTGATTTTTCGTTTCACAGCCCTCCCTTTTCGGGAAGGCGCGTAAACCATCCCCGATGCGATCAGCCGCCCTCCCCGATCAACGCTTTCACCTGACAGCCTCCAACGTCGCCCGTTATTTCAAGCACCGGTGCGACCGGCTCTTCCGATGGGAAGCGGTGACGGGGCGAGATCGGGGCCATGACGGAATCGGACTGAACGTTCCGAAGAAAGACCGGTCTACAACCCGCCCTGCCGCCCGGCTTCTCATGCAGACGGGCGACGAGTTCGAGATCGAACAACTGCGGCTTCTACAGGAAAAAGTCGGCGAAGACCGTATTTACATAGGCGGCATCATCGAGCATCGCGGCAGACAAACCGTCCAGCCGCTGCCGATGGACCGGTTCAAAACCCTGTTCGGGACTGAGCCGCCCGCTTTTATCGCCCAGCTTGAGATCGCGCTGCCTGCGATGGAAGAAGCCCGCTTCCTGCAACGCTTTGGTCTTTCTCCCGATCCCATTGCCCTGAGTACGGCCAAGCCGGATCTCATCGAAGTAGCGCCGACTGCAAATGGGCGCTACAGCCTGCGCGTGTGGGATTTCAAGGCAAGCTCGGCGGCCCGGCATGAGCACTTCATCCAGGTTGCCTTCTATACGCTCCTGCTGGAGCATGTGCTGACCGCGCTCGGCCTCGATCATCTGGAAGTAGACGCCGGGCACGGGGTGATCCGCTCCCGCAAAGACGAGCCGGAAACGTTTAAACTCCCTCCCTATCGCCTCGCCGTGGAAGATTTTCTCCGCAGCCGCGTTGCCGGGCTGCTCGGCACGCCGGCAGCCGAAGCGCATTTTCACGTCTGCGCGAAATGCCTGCTCTGCGAATACGTGGAAGGCTGCCGGGAGGAGGCCGACGCGCAATCAGACCTCTCGCGGGTAGCGTACATCAGTTCGGAGTCGAAGCGCCGGCTCCGAGAATGCGGCTTGACGACACATCAGGACCTGGCCCGGCTCGATCCGGTGAGCGTGCAGGCCAGCGAACTCCGGCTGCTCAGCCACGATCTCTCGCTCAACCTGGAACGGTACGTTGCTTCGGCGCAGGCGCTTGACGACGGCGCCGCTCGTACGCTCGCGGCCTCCACGCTCCAGATGCCCTGGAACGATGATGTTCGCGTTGTCCTGAGCGCCGAGAAGGACAGCGTTACCGACACCGTTTTCGCGCTTGGCATCAAGAGCTACGAAGGGTGGGACCCGACGGCAAAACGCCCTATCGGCATTGAAAAGGTCTTCATTGCGGAGCGCCGCGACGCAGAGGAAGAGGCGCTCCTGCCCTTTCTCCGCACGCTCAACGACCTGATGGAGCGTGCGGATGCAGCGAACCGGGAAATCGCAGCAACGCCTCTCGACGATGAGCCGGACGTTCGCGCAGCCGCCGAAGCCCTTGCAGCGGCGGAGCGCGCCCTGATCGCTTTCAGGGAGAAGGCCCCGGCCCGGTTATACAAGGCCAGAGCAGAGCACCAGCCCCTTCTCGAAGAACGGACCCGCCTGGAGGAGTCCGTCCGCGTAGCTCTGGACGCATTAAAGCAGGCTCGCAAGGATACAACCTGGGAACGGAAAAAACGCCAGAAGACGCTCCATTTCTATATCTATGACACGCTTGATCTAGAGGCGATCAAAAGCGCCCTGGAACGGCGCCTTCTGCAAGCCTCTCCGGCGCTGCGCCGCGAGATGGTGCGCCTCGTGCGGCTGTTCCCGCCGGAGACTGCGCTGCCCGACGCCGACACGTTCCGCACCATGCCCGGAACCGTGGTGGCAAGCGCGCTGCGCCAGCTCGTCGCCTTGCCGGCGCCCTACCTGTATGACCTCGAAACCGTTTCCACACTGTACCAGCCGCAGTCCAGAGAAGGCGAGGACCAGGGATACACCTACCGCCCTCCTTATGGCTTTGGCTGGCGGCACACGAACCAGATTGCCTTTGAGCGCATTCATGATGTCTGGGAAAACAAGCCTTTCGAGACCAGCGCCGGGGCGATGACGCCGCCGGAGGTGCTGGCGGAGATCGAACGGGTGGCGCGCAACAAGCTCCGCGCCACCGATTCCATCATTCGGCGGCTCAAGCAGGATCACCGGACGCAACGCGAAGCAGGCAGCCCCGGCCTGCTTCTGCTGAAAAAGGAGCCGTTCCGGCTTCATAGCGCATTCGACCCCACCGACTTTGAACTGGTCGATGCGCTTCGTGTGTTTTCCCTGCTCGAAGCGGCGCTGGCCGAACTCCAGACGAAGCACCTGCACACACTTTCCGTAGAGGACCGCGCCGCCCGGTTCGAAGCCATTCGCGGCCTTCGCTACCTGCCGGAGCGTGACGAGCAGGGCGGCGGCGTGCTGTGGTTCACCTTCGATCCGGCCTGCCGCGACGCCAAGTTCGCGGAAGGCGACTGGTCGCTCGTCGTTACGCCGGAGGACGAGCCGGAAGTGCTCATCCATGCCGTTGATGGGCCGCTCTTTGCCGAACGCGCCGGATGGCGTTACAAAAACTTTCGCGTCACGCTCGAAACATACGACCTTGCCGCCTCGCCGCCGCAGGTGGCGCTGCGCCCAGACAACCCGGGCAAGTTCCGCGAGGCGCTGGAACTTGCCGAACGCCCGGATCGGGCATTTGTACTGGACAAGCTATACGAGGACTTTCTCACCGAACGCGTCCTCAGCACCCTTGCCAGGCTACAGGATGCTCCCGAAGCCGCCCGGCACGTTGGCGCGCTGCTTCAGCACGGTACGATCCCCGGCTGGCGGCCTTTCTTTCGGGATGTCCACCGCGTTGAATACGACCTTCGCAAACGCATCACCGCGACGACGGGTAAGGATGGGCGGAAACCCGATCCCAACCGCGTGCTCAACGACGGGCAGTGGAGGGCATTGCGTGGCGTCTTTTTCGAGCCGCTGACGATGATCTGGGGGCCGCCCGGCACCGGCAAGACGCACACCGTTGCCCACATTCTCATTGCGTATGCCCTCGCAGCGCGCCGCGCCGGATGCCCTTACCGCATCCTCGTAACGGCAGCGACCCACCACGCCATCGTCAACGTTCTCAAGAAGACGGCAGAACTCGCCGAACGGTACGGACTTTCAGGCGATGATCTGAACGTCGCCAAGCTCGGCAAACCGAATGGCGCCGACGCAGAGTTGCCGGAAAGCGTAACGCGCATAGCGGAAAACGACCTCTCCGGCGCCGTAGTCGGTGAAGCGCCGCGCTGCCTGATCGTCGGCGGTACGGTGTGGAGCCTCTACAAAACCATGCTGGAAGCGCCCGGCCCGGGCAGGCCCTTTTTCGATGTCGTGCTCGTCGATGAAGCCTCACAGTTGCGCCTTCCGGACGCCATCATTGCTTTCGCCTCCTCCAGACCTGAAGGCAGCATCATTCTTTCCGGCGACGACAAGCAGCTTCCGCCCATCGTCCAGGGCATTTACCCGGAGGAACATCAGCCGGTTCTCTCCTCCGTCTTTGCTTTTGCCCGGCACAAGATGGAGAAGCGGGCGCCGCAGGAGCCGGGCATCGAAGACCGGATGCTTTTTCAGCTCACCTGGAATTTCCGCATGAGCGAGCCGATCACGGCGTACCCGCGCGCCGCGATCTACAACGACTACGTCTCAGCCTTCCCCCATCTCAGGATCGAGACCCTGCCCTTGCTCGATGCGGACGCAGAGGACGAGATCGACTTCCTCCTGCATCCGGAACGGCCGGTGGTGCTGGCGTGGTACACGCCGCCGCAGAGCTTCACGGTTCGCAACCCGATTGAGGCCGACGTGGCTGCCCGGCTTATTCTTCGCCTGAGCCAGATCCTGATCGACGGCAAAACCGGAGCGGTGTACACGCCGGAAGCTTTTGCCCGCGACGGCGCTGCCGTACTTTCGCCGCACCGGGCGCAGAATGCCACGATCCGCGCCGCCCTGGCGCGAAGCGGCTTCGGCGCTCCGGAAAAGCCCATGCCGCTCGTGGACACCGTTGAGAAACTTCAGGGCAAGGAGCGCGATGCGGTTGTGGTGTCCTATGGCGTGGCCGATGCCGAGTATGCGGATGCGGAAGCCGGGTTTTTGCTTTCCCGCAACCGGTTCAACGTGGCCGCCACCCGTGCGCGGGCCAAACTGGTCGTTCTCTGCTCTGACGTGGTGCTCGACGCCGTACCCGACGACCGGCAGGTGCTTCTCGAATCCATGATGCTGAAGCAGTTTCGCCAGTTCTGCGATGATGGTCGCCGGGAAGCAGCCTTCGCGCACCCCGGCATCGGTTCCGTCACGCAGGTCATTCAGTGGAAAGCATTTGACCGCATGGCAGGGGACGGGGGCTTGTGAGCAAACACATTTCTGATCCTTTACCTTGTAAGCGGGCGCTCCCTTACGGCGCTGTTTCTCTTGCCGGGCTGCCTGCCAATCAGAAAGCATAGATCCTTCGCTCAGGATGACACGTTGGGGAAAGGAGCGGCGTTTCCTTGCCCGTTATGCCGTTTGGGAACGTCCTTTCCGTCAGCCTGACCCTTTGCTTCGTCTGCCTGAACGTCCCTACCTGTGTCATGCTGAACGCAGGGACGCCTCTATGCTCGAAGCGTGGCAGAACCCCTGCCTCCGGCGCCTTTGCGGGTCACGTGCCAACCTCAAAGCATAGATCCTTCGCAGGCTCAGGATGACACTTTAGGAAGGAAGAAACAGTCCCCTCGTTCTGTGCCACGCTAAACGCAGCAAAGCATCTATGGGTCATGGCACGCACTCTCCTTCGGTGCTGTCCCTTTTGTCAGAGCGCCTGCAAGTCTTGCGACATAGACTCTTCGCGTTCGCTCAGGATGACACGTCGGTCAGGTTTCATCACAACCTTCCCCTCGTGTCATGCTGAACAAAGGGATGCCTCTATGCGTGAAGTCAGGCAGGCGCCGGGAGCCTGTTTTACAACCCGGCGGGAAAAATCAAGTTGCCGGATGGTTCTCAGAAATTGAAATCGGCCGCCGGGTTCGTGCTTGCGCTGCTTCTGCGTTATCCCTCTGCGGCCAGCGGCTCAGGAACAGGGCGCAATCCGGAAGGCGCGCCAGGCTGGACTGGTTCTCCTCCACGAAGCACAGGCGGCTTGAAGCGCCGCAGCCTGAGCGCATTGGTCAGGACGAACACACTGGAGGCGCCCATTGCGGCGGCGGCAAAGACCGGCGAGAGCAATATCCCGAAAGAAGGATAAAGCGCACCGGCTGCCACAGGAATCAGAATGATGTTATAGAGAAAAGCCCAGAACAAGTTCTGCTTGATGTTGCGCAGCGTGGCACGCGAAAGCGCAAGCGCCGCCGGGATGCCCCGCAGGTCAGCCGACATCAGCACCACGTCAGCCGAGGCAATGGCAATGTCCGTGCCGGCGCCAATGGCAACGCCCACATCCGCCTGGGCAAGGGCAGGCGCGTCGTTGATGCCATCCCCGATGAAGGCGACCTTTTGCCCTTCGCCTTGCAGCCGCTTCACGGCCTCCGCCTTGCCCCCCGGCAGCACCTCGGCCAGCACCTCGTCGATGCCGAGCCGCCGGGCAATCGCCTCTGCCGTGGTCTTGTTGTCGCCGGTGACCATTGCCACGCGCAAGCCGAGGCGATGGAGCGCCGCTATGGCCGCAGGCGTATCCTGCTTGATGGGATCGGCTACGGCCAGCACGGCGGCGGGCACAGCAGCCGGCCCTGGTTCATCCGGGTCAAAGGCCGCATAGAGGGGCGTCTTGCCCTCTTCGGCCAGCCGTTTCGCCGCTTTCGCAAACACCTCCACCGCAAAGCCAAGCTGTTTCATGTACCGGTCGGCGCCGACATACACGCGCCGGCCCTCGACCGTCGCCGTGATACCGTACCCTGGTATGGCCTCGAAGCCGACGGCTTCCGGAAGCTTCAGATCCCGCCGCGCCGCTTCCTCGACGATAGCGCGGCCTACGGGGTGTTCCGAAAGGCGTTCCACAGCAGCCACACGCCGCAGCACCTCCTTTTCCTCAAAACCCGGCTGCGCGATAAGATCGGTGAGGTGTGGACGGCCTTCGGTGAGCGTGCCGGTCTTGTCCACCGCGATCACGTCGGCTTCATGCAGCGTCTGCAAGGCATCACCACGCCGGAAAAGGACGCCCAGTTCCGCTGCCTTGCC
>CBDUBU010000203.1:0-7506 GCA_965365465.1 uncultured Rhodothermaceae bacterium | reverse complement strand
TATACACGTACGTAGTCAACCACCATTTCCTGGGGCCAGATGGAGGCATCTACCCCCTGAGCGCCGCCCCACGTTCCCCCTACGGCAATGTTCAATAACAAGTGCATAGGCTTGTCGAACGGCCACTCCCTGTACCCTGCTTCCTTGTTGGTCAGGGTTTCGTTCCGGAAGGTATAATAGTGCTCTCCGTTGACATAGGCCCTGATTTCTTCGGGCGTCCATTCAACAGCATATACGTTGAAATCAGTTCGGGAGGTCGGGACCTCAATGGTGGCTGACTTCTGCGTACCGATAGAGTGGTGATAGGCTCTTGTATGCACGGTCGCATGGATCACATCCGGATTGTAGCCCACATGCTCCATGATGTCGATCTCGCCATTATCGGGCCAGCCACCGTCGCCATATTCGGAGTGCGAAGGGAGCATCCAGATGGCAGGCCACGTGCCGACGCCTGAAGGCAACTTGGCCCGCACTTCCACGCGGCCATACGTCCAGTCTCCCTTGCCTTTTGTCACGAGACGCGCCGAGGTATAATCGCTCCCCTCCCACTCCTCTTTCCGAGCGACTATATGAAGGAAACCATCCTCAACATATGCGTTTTCCCGGCGTCTCTCCGTATAGTATTGCCGTTCCTGGTTGCCCCAACCATGCCCTCCCACATCATAGCTCCAGCGCGCCGGATCAGGCAATCCCTGGTAATCAAACTCATCCTGCCATACAAGCTCCCCTTTTATGCTTTTCGTGCTGTCCTCCAGCATACAAGCCTGGGCGGCGACCGGCAAGATCATAACGAGTAAAAGAGCAAGAAGCGGTTTACAGATTTCCATTATGAAGGCACAAGGTATGGTCATTACGAACGCAGATTCGTCGTTCCGCAGCAACCCATAAGATAAGACAGAAATCCCCATTGCGCTTTTTGCGCCTGACCTGCCCCCGGCGCTTACTGAGACACCCTCCGGATATTGAAAACGAAGGCCCCACGCTCGCGTGCGATAGCGGTAAGCGCCATCTTTGACTCCAGCGCTTTGTTTCTGTGGTAGCGATATTCAAGGTCTGTTTGAGGGGTGTACGCATCTCCGGGTACAAAGGCTGCCCGGTAAGTGCTTCCATTCCGAAATCCTCGCCAGGGATCCCGTTTTTTCCCATGGCGTTCGAGGCTTGAGAAAAAGTAGTTGGGACCACCGCAGGAAGCAGAACCATCCGATGCCTTGTACAGATAAAGCCCTTCCTGCGGAAGCGAGAAGTCGCCGTGATCCCCATCATCGTTTTTTTTGTCAGGGGGACGATCCCAGAAATTCGACCAGAAACGCGCTTCCACAATCAAATCACCACAGGCATCGTCCTTTCCGCTTCTGATGCGAAGCACCTTCCCTGAGCGAATGGCGTCCGGCAAGGTATAGCGTTTCGAGCCGCTGATAGCCTCGGTATCTACTGTTTCCACCTCCGCCCATCCCAACTTGATACGGTCGGGAGCGCTCATGGTCAGGTAGGGTCCCCCCATGATACCTATGCAGTCCGCGTTATTGCTGGATGCGCTGGCCGCCTCGCACGTATGCGCCAGATAGAATTGACGATGCCCTATTTCGTGGGCAATAACCCTGACGGCTGATTTCCGGGTGTAACCTTCTACGATGACGCCAGATCCGCTTTGCAAGTTATCAGGAACGCGAAGCCCTCCTATGGCAACGGGCTGTCCGGCAGCGGCAAAGGCGTCTCCGGAGCGGAGTCCGTAAGTACCCAGCGACGTGATCGACGTATAACCTCTGCCCTTCCCTATCAGAGCAGGCAAGCCACTCAGACGGTATACCAGAATGACCAGGTCAAACTGTCCGTCCGGTTGCATCCGATCCGTGCCGTTGGTGAAACGGTCGAATACCCGTATGGCATCGCCCGGATACTTTTCTGCAAAAAAACGCTTGACCTCACGTGAGGTAAGGATCTCATGGGAGAGGCGGGAGGCGCCATTTTCAAAAACGCCGTTGTGAGCCGCATACCAGGCGCGATCATGCTCCGGCGTATAGACCTCCGGGAACACCTCGCCCGTCACGGTGAACCTGCCGTTCGACATGAGATGATAGAACTGGCTCAGGGACCCTTCTGCAAAGTCCTTCGGCGCTGCGTTCGGAGAGGCCAGGAGTTGCTCTCCTTCTTTCCCACGGCGCGCACCGGCCCAGGCCGGCAGCCTGTTTTTGCTGGAACTGCTCCAGCGTGCGGGCCACTCGGTTCGCTCATCCGTCGTCAACTCGTTGTCGTAGACATCGTCCCGGTGCTGAACAAACACCACAAAAGCATTTATCCGTCCTTTTGTCGGGAAACGGGCAGGGGCGTCTGTGCGCGGCGCCCCAGATTCAGGATTGACTGAAAGGCCCGATGAGAGCGCGCCTCCCCTGGCGATACTCCACTGTCCACATATCGCTACACCGAGCAGGCAGATCAGCACGGTGATATAGCTTCTGATTCTTTCCATATCGCTTCCATCAACCCAGGCGGCCTGTTTTCGCTTTATCCGGGAGATCATTCAGACTGTGTCGCCGTGTAAGTACTATATGTTTTGCTGCCCTCGTGAATCAGTGCAGTTACCGTGCCGCCACGGGCTGCTCAGTCGGGCTGCCGTATCTGAGTGAAAACCCAATGCTTCCGGGATACAGGGTTTACGGTAGCCTCCTCCCGTATTCGCAGGAAGTATATCCTTCTAAACCAGATGGCAACAACATGCACCGATCTGCCTTGATCTTCCTGGCGCTGCTCGCCGTCGGATGCGCACCCATTCAGCCTCGCACTGATACTCCTATGCGCGATCCCATGACGCTGTGTATTGAGAATGCCACAGCCGGGTACGGAAATGTCATTGCGTATGCCCGTGCCGTGCGCTTCGAAGTGATGCCCGGACGAACGGTTTGCAAGGAATTGAAAGAGTTTGCGTCTACCGTTCCGCTGAGGGCATCAACGGTTGGCGGCGGAGCCGCCGGGAGGCTTTCTTTCTCGGCTTCCGTCGAACCCAGACATGGGAATTGCTGGCAGTGGACGCTCTCGAACAGCCGCGCCTCCAGTTTCAACGTGCTGCCCTGTGATCCAGGCGCTGCAAATGAAGACACGCAGGACACTGAAACAAACGATCCCTGAAAATTCTGCCGGCAGCTTTCGAGGGTTTCAAAGTTCAGGCAATGCTCTTCCCCGGCAGCCCGGCTCCTCACCTGTTCGTCATCGCACCGGCACGTAGTGCTCCATGGTGTGGTAGAAATCCTGCATGATCTTTTCCCTGTCGAAATGCTCCCAGAGAACGATCGTGCGTTCATTGTCAGGACGTTCTACCCATTTCCCCTCTTTCAGGATCGGGGCCGGAATGCGCGTAGGGGTGGCCCATGACTCATCTTTGACAATAGCTACAGCCGCCATGTCAAACAGAGCACGGGAAGGAGGATTTCCGTGAAGTTCGATATTCTCGAACAGGTTGACCGAGTAGTCCCCGAACGTGGTGAACGTGCCGCCGTTTCGGCCTGTTACCGGCTCCGAGACGCGCGGACCTTTGCCGGGCATTATGGCCTTGATTTCCTCCAGCGTAGCCCGGACTGCATCTGTGCCGGACGGTTTTCCATACCGCACAAGAGCTATTTCGAAATCCACGTCGGTATCGAGAATATAGTTGAGGGCCAGCTCGTCGTTTACCTGATTGTACTCGCCCGGCTCAGGATAATTCGAGCCTAACCAGACAATTCGGACCTTCGGCGCAATCGTCGGGTCCTTCTTCAACGCAAGGGCAATGTTGGTAAGCTTGCCGACCGGCAGCAACACCAGCTTTCCTTCCGCCTGTTTGTGCGCCTGCTCAATGATAAACGAGACGGCCTCGCTCCCGTCGAACTGCGACTCATCCAGATGAGGCGCAATCTGCTCGAAAGAGCCATCAGCGCCTTTGATTACCGGGACTTTTGAATGCAAACCACTCAGTTTCACCACGCGCTCGGCTTCTTCAGCCTGCTCATTCACGTCGCCGCCGTTGTCTGTGCGGTTGACCGTGATGCCGGCTACATCAAAAGCATCGCCGTTAAAGAGCATATACGCAATTGCGTGCTGATCGTCCAGTTCATTGTTTGCATCGGTATCGAGCAGCACACGTGTTTTCGGAGACTGCGCAAACCCTTGCCGGGAACCAGGTCCCAGAGTGACTACAGCAAGCATGAGCACGATCAGAAAAGGGGTTATCATTCCACACATATGATTTAACGTCAAGTTAAGAAGAGGAGGAAACAGGTTTTAAACACTGGCTGGACAAACATCCCCTCCTTCATTTTGCGGGTTTTGCGGTTTATTCTGCGTTTTTCTGCGGTTTTTCGGTCAGGCAAAGCAGCGTTTTCACTGTCAAAAAGGGCATTTTGCGGTTTCTGCGGCCCAAAACGCGATTTCAAACTTGCCGCCGCAAAATTCGCCGTTTCCCTGATCAGAGGCCCTCTAAAGATAACGGCCAGTTCATTCCTGCTTTGACTTCAAGGCAGCAAACCATTCCCAAGATAGAGATCAGTTCTCAGACAGAACAGGTTATTTTGATAACCTGCCCCGTTTGCTGCGCGCCGATGCATCACAGAGTATTGCCAACGGTTTCCGGGAAGCAAACGCTTGAGCCGCCTGCGGATTTAACTGCGGAGTTGCAGGTTGCGGCGAATCAGATCAATGCGCTGCGCGGCGCACGCGGCCGAGCGTCCCGGGTCCGGTGGTGTATGTTTGACATAATCGAGTAAACGTTCCATGCTCGTTTCAGCCACGTGGGTGCGAGTATCAGAAGAGGCATAATAAATGAGCACCGTTCCGTCATCTTTTGAAATCCATCCATTTGAAAAAACCACGTTGGATACGTCGCCTACACGCTCCTCTCCTTCAGGTGCAATGAGATATCCTGCCGGTTGACGAATTACGCGCCATGGCTCTTCAAGATCACTCAGGAAGAGGTACAGCACATAGCGAAGACCGGCAGCCGTACCGCGCACGCCGTGCGCCAGGTGCAGCCAGCCTTCCTCTGTCCGGAGGGGAGCAGGCCCCTGTCCGTTCTTGGACTCCTTGATCGTGTGATAAGCCTTCCGGTCAACGATGGTTGATTCATCATGGATGACTGCGCGCGTGATGTCGTCGCACAGCCCCCAGCCGATGCCTCCACCACTGCCAGCCTCGATGAAACTATCCTGCGGGCGGGTGTAGAAGCCATACTTGCCCGCCACGAATTCAGGATGCAGCACCACATTGCGCTGCTGCGGCGAAGGCGTCCGGAGATCAGGCAAGCGTTCCCACGCCTTCAGATCATAGGTGCGCACGATGCCGGCCTGCGCCACAGCCGCCGACATATCTCCGGGCGGCGCCTCCGGGTCTTTCCGTTCGGTGCAGAAAACGCCGTAGATCCAGCCGTCCTCGTGCTGTGTGAGGCGCATATCATACACGTTCACGTCTGGATCGTCCGTTTCGGGCAGAAGAACCGGTTCATCCCAGAACTGGAAATGGTCCACACCATCAGGACTTTCGGCTACCGCAAGAAATGACTTGCGGTCTGCGCCCTCCACCCGTGCGACGAGAAGATACTTATCGCCGAGACGAATGGCCCCCGGATTGAAAACGGCATTGATTCCCATACGCTCCATCAGGAACGGATTAGATTCCCGGTTCAGGTCGTAGCGCCAGAAAAGAGGCGTGTGGGCTGCCGTGAGAACCGGGTCCCGATAGCGAAAAAAGATGCCGTTATCTTCCGGCAATCGCTCGTTTTTGCGCTCTACAAGTTTTTTGTGTTCCCGCTCCAGTCTGTGCAAGCGGGTCTGAAAGGATGGCTCCGCAACCGTCGCGGATACGGTATGATTATGCATAGCTCAAGCTTCGATTCGTCGTTGTGTTAAAGCCGACAGGCAATGCTGCCGGCGACTTCTCAGACCGGCCTGTGCTTTTTCCAGTACTGCTTCTCCGGCGGCTTGTTTTGCATCCAGAACGGCGCCGTCGCAAACCAGACTGCTGTGCCTGCAAGCATAAGATAAGCATGGACCTCGAAGGATATCACGCCTGCAAGGACCAGGATCGAGGGAACGACTGTCAGGCAAAGCCCGATAAAGGAGGCGACTTTCAATAATGCATTCATGCCTTTTCTCCAACCAGTTTATCCTGCGCGTCCCGCTGCGGCGCCGATCCCGCTTCTGCGTCCCGGCGCTGCTGCATAAAACTGAGTCCGACATAAAGTCCGGTTGCGATGAACCAGCCAGGTAATCCGAGGAAGAAAATCTCCAGACCCCAGAGATAGTTGATAAGCCAGCAGAGACCGAGCGTGCCGATCCATGCTATCGCCGCAGGCCAGCTAAAGAGAAGGTTTTTCCATTCGGCATAGTTGCGGCGCAAACCCAACCGGGGCAGCAGCCAGAAGTCGGCAAAAATCACGGCCCCCATCGGCATCAAAAGTAGCCCGTAAAGCGCTACAAAATCCAGAAGGCGCATCATCAGGGCTGGAAACAGCGCGGCAACCGTCGTGACGATGCCCACGACCCCTGTTACCTTCCATCGCCTCCAGTTCGGGGTTACCGTCTGAAGCGCCAGCCCGGCGCGGTAAATCGTCGGGTTTGCCGTGGTCCAACCCGCAATCACGACGGCAACAATGCCTGCATAGCCTGCCCCCAGGAAGGCGATTGGTCCCGGAGCGACTTCGCCGGAGTTCTGCAAGGCAAGCGCTACCAGAATCCCGGAAGCGATCCATGCGATGAAATGGCCGAGGTACATCCCGAAGGCGCTGAAAAAGCCGTACTGCCATTTTCTGGCAAAACGCAAGATCGTCATGTCGGCCATGCCGATGTGCATTGCCATGTTGGCAAACCACGCAAAAAACATCACATGCCAGAAGGTGAATTTGCCCTGGCCTTCCAGCGGAATCCCGGTCCAGATCTTCGTCCGGGCAACCTCCCAGAACGAATCGAGTGATGTAACGCCGAGTTGCGGCAGCACAGCCAGACCACAGGCTACGAACACCAGAAGCATCCAGGGCGCGGCGACCTTCGAGAAAGCCGCGATTTTCTCGAATCCCAGAATTGCGAGAACCGTCACCACCGATCCGACAAGCAGCACGACAACGACCCACTGAAAGCTTGAAGGATAGAGGTCGTTCAGGCCCGGCATCGGCATATTGAATGGAAAACCGACGGCTGTGGCCGCCACCGAAATCATGCTTCCGGCAAGAAAGCAAAACATGGCGGCATTGACCAGATTATAGGCGATCAGCAACCAGGGGCCAGATATTTTGCGCAATTGCCAGTACAGGTTCAGGCGCGTCCTTGTGGCGATGGGAGCGCAGATGAACGCCCATGAAAGCACTGCCAGCAGGTTGCCTATCAAAAGCCCTCCGAGGAGATCCCCTGCCGTCACGCCGTGGGCTACGAAGAGCGGACCAATGACAAACTCCGTTCCCGCCACATGCTCCCCTGCATAGAGACCGATGAAGTTGCCGGGGCCTTGCAGGCTCTGATGGCCCAGGGCGCCGGTGATGGAGACCTTCTC
>CBDUBU010000202.1:0-7517 GCA_965365465.1 uncultured Rhodothermaceae bacterium | reverse complement strand
TTGGGCCGCAAAAACCGCAAAACCCCCTTTTCGACCCCGCCAGGGCCATTTTGCCTGAGCGAAAAACCGCAATAAACCGCAATAAACCGCTAAAAACCCGCAGTAAACCGCAAAATAATCCATGAAAACGAGGGCGAGGAAGCATCTCGCTTCGGGTAGAAGAACACCCCCAGGCCCTTCAGGGCAGCCCCCACCAGGGGGCAGTTGCCTTATGCCAGACCAGACCCCGTCCGTCAAACCGGAAGCTTTGCGTCGGCCGCAGCCAACCCCTCCCTCCGAGGGAGGTGGCGCGAAGCGCCGGAGGGTGTTTCTTCCTTCCTCCAGCGACTCCGGGTAGAAGAACACCCCCAGTCGCTGCGCGACAGTTTTTTCCTTTCAGGGGGCGGTTTATGCTGCCAACCTGAAAGCTTCTGCGCCAAACCAGAAAGCCTTGCGCCAGACCGGAAACGCCGCCGCCGGGCGCGAGAGCATATGTTTGGCAGAACCAACCCCTCCCTCCAAGGGACGCAGCGCGAAGCGCCGGAGGATGTTGCTCGCTCAGGCATTGCGGCTTTGCTCAGGTTGAACACTCCCAGCCTCTGCAGGGAGCCGTTGCTGCTGCCAAACCGGAAAACTTGCGTCGGCCGCGGCCAACCCCTCCCTCCGAGGGAGGTGGCCCGTCAGGGCCGGAGGGTGTTTCTTCCTTCCTCCAGCGACTCCGTTGAGAAACAACACCCCCAGCACCCTTGCGTCAATCTGGCCCCTTGCGTCGGATCGTGGCAGCAAGCCACAGGCGAGCCGGAGAGGCGGCTACCGCGAAGCATCCGGCAGTTCGATCCGGAAGGTGCTGCCGTGGCCCGGGCGTGAGTGGGCAAGGGTGAGGCTCCCGCCGTGGTATTCCTCCACGATCCTTTTGGCGAGGCTCAGGCCGAGGCCCCATCCGCGCTTTTTGGTGCTGTAGCCGGGGCGGAAGATGTTTTTCCAGTTGCGGCGGTCGATGCCCTTGCCGGAGTCCTGCACCTCGATGCTGATGCGGTTGTTGGCTCGCTGCGCCCGGATGTTGATGGTTCCTTCTGCGGTTTCAATGGCATCGAGCGCGTTCTTGACCAGGTTTTCGATTACCCACTCAAAGAGTTCGGCGTTGAGCGGAACGCGCAGGTCAGGAGGCGCTGACACAGTAAGTCCCACACGCTTGCCCTGCTGCGGGATGCGGCGGCGCATGTAGTCGGCGGTGCTTTCGATGACCGGAGCCAGCGCCATGACCTCCAGTTTCGGCAGCGAGCCAATGTCGGAGAAACGGTTTGCTACCCGCCGCAGCCGGTCGATGTCTTTCGCGATCTCGTCGAGGGCCGTGGTTTCCTGTTCGGGCGGGAGGTCCTGCAAACCCAGGATCTCATGCCAGCCCATGAGACTGGAAATGGGCGTTCCAAGCTGGTGCGCCGCCTCTTTGGCCATGCCGACCCAGAGGCTGCGCTGCTCGCTCCGCCGGACGTAGGAAAAGCCGAGGTACCCCGCCAGAATGAACAGTCCGACGAAAAGAAGCTGGATATAGGGGAACAGACGGAGTTCCTTTACCAGAAGCGACTCATCGTAGTACACCAGCCGCGAGAGCGTCGTGTCGCCCAGATCCTGCGTGATGGGGATGGGCGCGTAGCGTTCAGCCATGCCGGCAGCCAGATCGCGCAGCGTCTGGAAGGCCCGCGCCGAGTCGGCCCCCGAAAAGCCGGGCATCGAATCCGGGACAGCCACGTTGCGCCACATCTCCGGCTTGTTGCGGGCCGGGTCCATGACGATCGCGGGTATACCGTAGTTGATCTCCGGGAGCGTATCATGCGTGGCGCCCCGCAGGATGTCGCTGGCAAGCTTGATGTCTCCGGCGGGCGGCATGGATTCGGCCCACCGGAGGGCCTGCTGCAAGCGGCTGAGTTCCGATGGCGACGGCGGGCCGGAGGCATCGGCGGCCTGTCCGAGCGACGGCAGCAGGCGCTCTATCTCCCTGAACTCTGCGATGTAGGGGTTGTCGGAAGAAAACTGCCCCAGTTGCTCCAGGGCGCTCGCCCAGAGCTGAATGATGAACTGCTCTCGTTCGCGCAGCCGGTCGACGAGCCGGTTGGTGTACACCAGCGAAGCGACCGCGATGACCACCGCGAATAGAACCAGACCGAGTTTCAGGTTTACGGAAAGACGGTAGGCTTTCATGTTGCCTCCGGGGATGCTGCGAAGAGTCTATGTAACCCGAAGTGTCATCCTGAGCGAAGGCTCTATGTTTCACGACTGCAGGCGCTTGAGTCAAGGGCGTTTCTCTGCCGAAAGCGACACCTTCCCGGTTTAACACACCGTTTCTCAGAAACGCGCTCAGGTCGTTATGGTTTGCTCGCGTTTGGGTCCCGTAGAAACCAGGCTGATGCCCACGCCGGTTTGTTCGGCGATGAAGCGCAGATAATTCCGGGTGGCTTCCGGCAGGTTTTCCAGTCCTTCGGCCCCGGTGATGTCTTCCTCCCAGCCCTCGCGCGTTACGTAAGACGGCGTCACCTTTTCCAGCGTTTGCACTTCGCTGGGGAAGCGGCTCGTCTCTTTGCCGTCGTACCGGTACCGGGTGCAGACCTTTATTTCGGGAAGCCCGCTCAGCACGTCCAGCTTCGTGATTGCCAGTTCCGTGAAACCGTTAATCATCGACGTGTAGCGGAGCGCGACCAGGTCCAGCCAGCCGCAGCGCCGGGGGCGGCCCGTGGTGGCGCCGAACTCATGGCCGGTTGCCCGGAGCCGCTCGCCCGTTTCATCCAGCAACTCTGTCGGGAAAGGACCATTGCCGACCCGTGTGGAATACGCCTTGACGATGCCGATGCCCCGCCTGATCTCCGTCGGCGGGATGCCCAGACCGGTGCAGCAGCCGCCTACCGTCGGGTGAGACGAAGTCACGAACGGGTAGGTGCCGAAGTCAACGTCCAGCAGCGCCCCCTGCGCCCCTTCGGCCAGCACGTGCTTGCCCTCCTTGAGCGCGTTGCAGAGGTACTGCGTCGTATCGGTAACATACGGGTCGATCAGCTTGTCGAACTCGACGTACTCCTCGATCATCGCTTCGACGTTCAACTCCTCGGCGCCGTAAACCCCCTTGAGGAGGGCATTCTTCTCCTCGATGGAGCGCTTCAGCTTTACCCGCAGCACATCACGGTCGAGCAAGTCCACCACGCGAATGCCGGTGCGGGCAAACTTGTCCACATAGGCGGGGCCGATGCCGCGTCCGGTGGTGCCGATGGGTTCCGCATCCCGATACCGCTCGCGTGCTTCCTCCACCTTCTTGTGATAAGGCATGATGAGGTGGGCGTTGTGCGAGATCAGGAGCCGCCCTTCCGGATCGTACCCCATCTCCCGGATCATCTGGATCTCGTTCATCAGAGCCACCGGGTCGATGACGACCCCGTTTCCGATGACGCACTGGACGCCTTCGTGAAAGATGCCGCTCGGAACCAGGTGCAGCACGAAGGTCTTGTCGCCCCAGCAGATGGTATGGCCTGCATTCGCGCCGCCCTGATAGCGAGCGACAATGTCAACCTCACGGCTCAGCAGATCGACGATCTTGCCTTTGCCTTCATCTCCCCACTGGCTGCCGATAACAACGGATACGGGCATAACACAAAAAATCTGGTATACATGATGAATAAGGGCGAGACGCAGGAGGCAAAAGACCTGGCCAGGTTTTCCGTCCGGATAGGGCGGCCCTCCAATGTCGCGCTTACACAAGGAAGGCGGCAGGGCTTGCCCCCGCCGCCTTTATCAACCCCAACGGATGCTCCGTCAGGTCAGACCTGTTCTACCGGAGGGTCTTGCTCGAAACTCGCGACCGCCTCGTCCACCGAATCGAAGTGCTTGAACACTGTAATCAGCTTCGTGATCACAAGCAGCGACTGGATGCGGTCGGCAACGTTGGCGAGCCTGAGGTCGCCGCCGGCGTTGCGCATGGTCGTCATGCCGCTGATAAGCATACCCAGGCCGCTGGAGTTCATGAACTTGACCTTCGAGAGGTCCATGATTACGTTCTTTTTCCCTTGCTCTTTCAGTTCGTGCAAGGTGTCATGCAGTTTGGACCCGTCAGGCCCCCCCATGACATTGCCCTTCAGGGTGACAACGACCGCATTGTAACGCTCGTCTACGTTGTAGTTCATCAGGATCTCCGGGCTGGTTTATGATAAAGGGACGCGGGCGGCGGAAACAGGCGCGGCGGAAAGCATACGCCTGCTCCCCCTTCCGCGAACGGCTACCGGCGGATGGTTCCGCGCTTTCTGAGTTCTACCAGGATAGGCGCGGCCACGAAGATGGACGAGTAGGTGCCAATGCCGATGCCGAACATCAATGCAAACGCAAAGCCGCGCAATACCTCACCCCCGAATATAAAGAGCACTGCCACCACGAGCAAGGTCGTTCCGGACGTAATAATGGTGCGGCTGAGCGTGTTGTTGATGGACCGGTTAACCACGCTCTCATACGGTTCCGTCTTGAACAGGTTGGTGTACTCCCTGATCCGGTCGAAGACGACCACCGTATCGTTGAGCGAGTACCCCACAATCGTCA
This sequence comes from uncultured Rhodothermaceae bacterium, assembly GCA_965365465.1. Taxonomy (GTDB): domain Bacteria; phylum Bacteroidota; class Rhodothermia; order Rhodothermales; family DASSAV01; genus CBDUBU01. Next base: position 2,969 of record CBDUBU010000202.1, on the reverse strand, counting down.
GAAACGCAGCGATGATCGTCTGGTCAAGCTGGAGCGAGAACGGCAGAAAGCCGTGCAGTCCGGCAAAAACGCCGAGGGTGATCGTCACGTCGTGCAGCAGCGCCGCGACGGCGCCAAGCCCGAACCGCCACTCGAAGCGGATCAGGATGTAAACGAAAATCACGAGCAGCGAGCCGAACACGGCGTAGAGCGCTCCCTGTTTGAGGTCCTCGGCGAAACGGGGGCCTACCACGTCCGTCTTGACCAGTGTTGGGGAAGCGGCTCCGAACGACGCACTCATGGCGTTCGTGATCCGGTTTTCCACCTCGGTGATGTCTCCCTCTGCCGTGGTTCTGATCAGGAGTGCATTGGGGCCGTATGACTTTACTTCAGGGTCCTGACCAAGAGCTCCGGCGAGGAGGCCGCGCACTTCCGTAGCATTGAGCGGCTGGTCTGTTTCCACGACGAATTCCATGCCGCCCTGGAAGTCGATGCCCATTTCCAGGCCATGAACCACCAGCGCAAACAGGCTCAGCACGATCAGCACGCCGGAAAAGACGTAGGCTTTGTTCCGGTTTGCTACAAAGCTCCAGTTGGCATTTTCAAAAATACGCATATCTAAGGTCCTCTATTGGTTCCGGCTTCAAGCGCCGGAAAGCAGTATGCTAAAAACGATGGCTTGCAGGCATACCCCTCTGCGGGGCGGCCTGTGCTTACCCGAAGTTCACGCTCATCCGGCGCTCTGAGATCATGTAGTCGAACACGATGCGCGTGATGATGATGGCGCTGAACATGGACGAGATGATGCCTGCCATGAGCGTCACCGCAAAGCCCTGAATCGGACCCACGCCGAACGAATACAGGATGGCGCCGGTCAGGAACGTCGTGATGTTGGCATCAAAGATGGCGCTGAGGGCTTTTGCGTAGCCGCTGTCGATGGCTGCCTTCAAGGTTTTCCCGGTAGCCTGTTCCTCGCGGATGCGCTCGAAGATGAGCACGTTCGCGTCCACCGCCATACCGATAGTGAGCACGATGCCCGCGATGCCCGGCAGGGTCAGCGTAGCGTGAAAGCCGGCCAGAATCCCAAGGATGAAGATGATGTTGACGATGAGCGCAAGGTCAGCCAGGATGCCCGCCGTGCGGTAGTAAAAGATCATGAACAGCGCCACGATCAAAAGCCCGATCAGCACCGAGTTCAGACCCGCCCGGATCGAAGCCGCGCCCAGGCTCGGCCCGACCGTGCGTTCTTCCACGATGTCAACCGGCGCAGGCAACGCGCCCGACTTGAGCACCGTCACGATGTCCTGCGCTTCGTTCCGCGAGTCGAGGCCGGTGATCTCGGAGCGGCCCCCGGCGATCCGGTTCATGACGGTCGGATACGAGTAAACGACGCCGTCGAGCACGATGGCGACAGGTTTGTTCACATTGGCCCCGGTGATGCGCGCCCAGTCATTGGCCCCTTCCGAGTTCATCACCATCGACACCTTCGGCTGGTTGACCTCGTTGAAATCAACCAGGGCATCCGTGATCACGTCGCCGGTCATTTCCACTTCGCGACGCACGCCGAGCAGGTAGTAAAGCTCCTGCCCTTCCTCCGTCGAGGCGACAGGCCCGGAGGTGTACATCAGCGTGACACCCGGCGGAAGCATTTCCTGCACGGCAGGGTCGTTTAGCAGCGCGTTGGCTGCTGCCGTATCCTGTTCGGCAACCACGCCGAACTGAACCCCCTGTCCCAGGGGTTGCAGTACATCGAGCAGACGGTTGTTCGAAGCTGCGCCTTCTTCCTGCGCCAGCAGGTCTCCAACTGCCGTGGAGGTATCCGCAGGCGCAATGACGGCTCCTGTATCAGCCGCTGCCGGGAGTTCCGTTGCCGTATCCCCGTTGTCAGCGAGCGTCGTAGTGGTATCCGCTGCAGCGGCATCACCCTCCTCATAATACTCGATGATCTCCTGGAGCGAGCGGCGCAGCGCGTCCGGGTCCGACATCAGGCGAAACTCCAGGCGGGCGGTGCCGCGAAGCAGCTTCCGCACGCGGGCCTCGTCGTCGATGCCTGGAAGCTCCACCACCACACGGCGCGTGCCCTGCTTCTGGATCGAAGGCTCCGTCACACCGTAGCGGTCGACGCGCTGGCGGATGATCTCGATAGCCCGGTCGACGGCGTCGTCGGCTTCCTGCCGGAGATACTGCGCCACCTCTGCATTGCTCGACCGGCGTGTGACCCCGGCTGCGTCATTGCGGAAATACCGCGAGAGGCGGGCATCCGGATCGCGCGCCTCGAAGTTGCTCACGAACGCATCGATCAACGATTCGTCGCTGCGCCGGGCCTGGTCGCGGGCTTCGGCAAGCACGGCGTCAAAGGTGGGATCGGTGTCGGCGGCGAGGGCGCGAATCAATTCGTCCACCCGGACTTCCAGCGTCACGTGCATCCCGCCCTGCAAGTCCAGCCCGAGTTTGAGCGCCTTTTCCTGCGTGGTGCGGATCGTATTGAAGTTTTCTTCTTCGTACGTGGCGAGTTCTTCGCCTTCGAGCGAATTGAGCCTGCTGTTGATATAAAGGTTGTGGAAGGTGGGATACAGGTAGTAGCCCGACAGCGCCAGAAAAGCGACAGTCAGGAATATTTTAAATCCGTTGCCTTGCATAGCTTACCTGAGAAAACGTGAGGGCGCAGGCGCCGGTAGACGGCGCACCTGCGCGAAGGGAAAACGTGAAACGGGTCCCGCCCTGTGACAGCCGCAGGCGAGACATCGCGAAGGTCACGCCGAAATCAGCGATGACCGGTCAGAGAGAAGAGAGAAAAGACCTACGGCCCCATCGGGCGAGCGGCGCAAAGGGCGCGAACCGGGAGCACGAAAGCGGGGAAGTTGCCCGCGGCTGCTAAAACAAACAGACTGTGAGCGGGACGGCTATCCTTCTCCACCGTTCCCGGCGGCGCTGCGAGGCGGGGTGAGAAACTGGCAGCCTGAGCCTGCGCCGGCGCCCGTTGCCGCGAT
>CBDUBU010000201.1:0-7525 GCA_965365465.1 uncultured Rhodothermaceae bacterium | reverse complement strand
CAGCCGGATTGATCGTGGGAGAAGCCCTCGTGGGGGTCGGATTTGCGCTTTACTACGTTATCGCCGGAGGGTTGGGTTCATGAAAAACATCGGATATCTGCTGATCACCGCCGGGTTTCTTGCCGGCTCGCTTGCTGCCGTGCTGGATGAGCGCCTGGTGCAATGGACGCTTTTCGCAGGCGGACTGGCCGTCGGTGTGGTCGGGATCGTGCTGGTTCGTCTCGGCGCGCGCCGTCTCGTTCAAGCCCAGGGCGGCCATGTCGCCACCATCAAGGAAGTGGAGGGCAGCCTGTCCCGGATCGTCGATAACATGGCGCTGCTCAACCGCGAGAAAGATTCGATCAATCCCTATGACGTTCCGAATCGCATCGAGACGCTGCTGGTGGACGACCTCATGGCGTTTGCGGACGCCCGCGAAGGCATCTCGCACCTGTACGGGCTACAGGCGTACGCCGACGTGATGAACCATTTCGCCACCGGAGAGCGCCACCTGAACCGGGTGTGGTCGGCCTCCGCCGACGGCTATGTCGATGAGATGCGCACATACCTTGCCTCCGCGCAGGCTCAGTTCGTGGCGGCAAAAGAGCGCCTCGACCGCCTCAAGGCGTCGGCTTCGCTTCCCGTTTAACGCGCACCCGCAGCAGCGGAATGTGTGAAATGCCGGCCTCCAGCATATCTCCGTCCTGGACCGGGCCGACGCCTTCCGGCGTTCCGGTGTAGAGCAGGTCGCCCGGCAGCAGGGTGAAGATGCGCGAGCAGTACGCGATGAGATGAGCCACGGAAAAGATCATGTCGCGGGTAGATCCCTGCTGCCGCACCTCGCCGTTCACCTTCAATTGAATGCCGAGGTCCTGGGGGTTGCGCACTTCATGGGCCGGAACGAGCGGTCCGAGCGGCGCGAAGGTGTCGAAGCCCTTTGCGACGCTCCAGGGGTGGCCCTGTTTTTTGGCCTCGGCCTGCAGATCGCGGGCCGTCATGTCCAGCCCGGCGGCATAGGCATCGACGTAATGGAGGGCGCGGGATTCCGGAATGTCTTTGCCGCCGCGCCCGATCACGACGACGAGTTCCACCTCGTGATGAACGTCCTCCGACAGCGGAGGAAGCATGATCTTGCCGCCGTGGCCGATCAGGGCGGATGGGGGCTTCAGGAACACGATGGGCTGCTCCGGCACGTCGCTTTTCATCTCCGCAGCGTGTTTTGCATAGTTGCGCCCGATGCAGAGAATCTTGCCGGGCGTCAGGGTGAGGCCGCTGGTAGGAAGCGTTATCTCCATGGATTCTTGTTTGATCTTTCGGATGCGAATGGTTATATTTACAGGCTATTGTCACAATGCCCTGAACTCTCGCGGCGGTAGCCAGTCCGGCGCTTAAAGTAGAGGATTTTTATGTACGCGATTGTTGAAATTGCAGGAAAGCAGTTTAAGGTAAAGGCCAACGAAAAGCTCTACGTTCCCCACCTGAGCGCCGATGTAGACGAGACCATTACGCTCGACCGCGTCTTGCTGATGGCAGGAGAAGACGTAAAGGTAGGCGCTCCCGTTGTGGAAGGCGCTTCGGTTACGGCCAAAGTGCTGGCGCACGTGAAAGGCGACAAGGTGCTGGTCTTCAAGAAAAAGCGCCGCAAGCGTTACAAGGTAAAAAACGGCCATCGCCAGCAGTATACGCAGATTCAGGTAGCCGATCTTTCGCTGAACGGGAAAAAGAAAGAGCAGCCGACAGCGGAAGAAGCTGCGGCCTAGTGTTCTGCATCTGCAACCGCCTGAAAACGGAAAGACAGACCGAAAAACTCGAGGTTTATCATGGCACATAAGAAAGGCGCAGGTTCTACCAAGAACGGCCGCGACTCCAAACCCAAGATGCTGGGCGTGAAAGCATATGGCGGCGAGCTCATCCAGGCCGGAGCCATCATCGTGCGCCAGCGCGGCACCAAGTTCCATCCGGGCGAGAATGTCATGCGCGGCGGCGACGACACGCTTTTTGCAACAACAACCGGCACCGTTCGCTTTTCGCGCGGGCGGAACGACCGCAAGTATGTGAACGTGGACCAGGCGGAAGCATAGCGGCCTGTAAGCGTGGTTATCCCAAAAGGGCTTCTGCTGTGGTTGCAGAAGCCTTTTTTGTTGTCCTTACTGCCAGGACGTACACAGCGCCCCGATGCTCTCTCTGGAACACGCCTTCCTGCAACCGGAACCTCCCCACGCCGTCGAACTGCGGGCTTTCACGCACGGGTTGATGCCGCGCTCCGTGCCGGCCATGTTGCAGCGCTTTGCCGAGGACTGGCAGCGCTATGGCGTGGATGCGTGGAACGAAGTGCCCAACCACTGGAAGCCGGATTCAAACGACCGGGTCGGGTGGTGGAACTTGCCGGAGTACCTCGGCGACCAGTTCATCGCGCCGCTGATCGGCGCCCCTCCCGGCGCCTGCATCCTCCAGCCCAACGTCCATTGGACGGTTCAATGCCTGCTCTCCGCTCCCGAAGTTTTTTCCGGAAAAAAGGAGGTGGTCATCACCGAGGCAGAGTTTCCGTCGGTCATGCACAGCCTCCGTCAGTGGTCAGCCCTGCTCGGATTGCGCCTGCGCATCGTTCCGCTCAAAGAGAATGGATTCGTCGATGAACCGGCTGTACTGGAGGCTATCGGCGCCGGCACGGCGCTGGTGGTCCTGAGCCATGTCGGGTTCACGACGGGAGAAAAGCTCACGGATGCCTTTCTGGAGGAGGTCGGAAGGCGCGTTCATGCTTCCGGCGGCATTTTCGCCGTGGATGGGTATCACGCCACCGGCTCCGTACCCGTACAGGTGGCGCACTTCGAGCCTGACCTGTACTTCGGGGGCTTGCTCAAGGAAGCCTGCGGATCTTCCGGGAACGCCTACGTCTACGTGCGGCCCGGACTGTCCCTTTCGCCGCGCGTGAGCGGCTGGTTCGGAGATGCCGACCCGTTCGGCTTTCGCAGCCGTCCGGAGCCTCACCCGGACGTGCGCCGCCGCTTCATGGGCGGCACCCCGGCGGTTGCTTCCATGTACCATGCTGTCGAAGGGGTCCGCCTGCTGCTGAAGGCCGGCCTCGATGCCGTTCGCGCCGACTCGCTCCAGAAAACAGATTACTGCATCCGGCGCATGGAAGCCGCCGGATTGAAGCTGGCCTCGCCGCATGACCCCGAACGCCGCAGCGCAATGGTTATCGTTGAGATCGCGGCGGCGGATCGGCTCTGCGCAGCCCTCAAGCAACGACACATCTACACGGACAGCCGCAAAGGGCGCTTCCTGCGCCTGGCGCCATTCGTCTGGAACACGCCGGAAGCGCTGGCGCACGCCTTCGACCTGATGGAAGCCGAACTTTCTTCCCGCAGGTACCTGTCCCAGACCCCGGCAAGCGCCGGCGGACCCGTGACCTGAGAGATCAGACAGGGCGCATCTCCTGTATGCGTTCCACCATGCGACCGAGCGCGCCGGGCCGGAACATGGCCGGAATGTCGGCTGCCTTCTCCTGGCCTGCCAGACCTTCCAGCAGGCGCCTTACACCTGCCGCCTGTCGCTCCAGCGAATAGTGCTCCTCGATGAACGCCCTGTAAAGCCTGGATTCATACGCGTCGGAGGTGATCATTTCTACCGCCTCCCCTACCGTGTTGAACAGCATCTCCTCCGGCCACACGTCCCGCGCCATCAGGAAGTTATGCACGACCGGCTTGACCCCCATAGCCATCGCTTCCGCTATGGAATATCCGAAGCTCTCATGAATGCTGGTCGAAAGGAAAAAGTCCTTGTCGCGCAGCCAGAGCGCCATATCCTCCTGCCAGCCGTCGAAGTGTACATGGGCCTCCAGCCCCATCTCCCGCACCTGATAGTTCCAGTATAATTCGAGCAGTGGGTCCTGGAATGCACCGGCCACATACAACTGGTAGCGAGCGTCTCGTTTAACGAGTCGGGCCATGATCTGAAGCATCAGCAGCGGGTTCTTCCGCGCGTGCAGGAAGCCTGAGAAGGCCAGCCTGAAACCGGGACGCCGCTCCCCGAACGTGTACCGCTGAAGGTCGATCCCGTTATGGATCACCTCGATGGCAACGCGGTCCTCAATGCCGGGTGCTGCGCCGGAGAGCAAATGCCGGAGATGATCCGTCACAAGCACCAGCCGGTCGACGCGCTCCCAGTTGACCTTTGCGGGAACGTCCGTAAACACTTCGTACCGGTGCAGGCGGCACACGATGCGTTTTTGTTTCGCCAGATCGAGCCGGGTAGCATGGGCCAGGAGTTCGTCGCACCATTCAAACCAGCAGAGGTCAGCCCAGCGCATCACTGGTTCGATCTGCGCCGGATCGGTGACGACTTCTTTGCGGATTTCATAGTGCTCCTGGAGCCGGTCGAGGAGGCTGTCGAGAAACTGATCCAGCCCTGCGCGGACGAAAACGGCCAGCCGGGGACGGACGGGCGCTTCCGCGACCCCTGCTGCCCCTAACCCTTCCAGTACTTCATCAACCAGTTGCCGGTAGTCATCCGGAGCAGCCTGTCTGGCTCTCCTGAAAAGCGCGACGGCCTCGGGCGAGCGTCCCGTCTTCAGGTAGAGGTCGGCCAGCATGAACAGCGGCTCGAAGGCCGCCGCATCCGATCTGTGCGCGACCAGAAGCGCCTCTTCGGCAGCCCGGGTGTTGCCCTGCAACAGGAAGAAGTTGGCGGTAAGCGTCCAGGTCTGCGGATCGTCGGCGCTTGCATCCTGAAGGGCAGCAAGCAGCACTCCGGCCTGATCGAGCAGTCCCCCTTCCAGCGCTTCCATGATTTGCGACTTGATCGACTCTACCTGTGTAAGCATTAGCGTAGGGATTCTCTTTTCCTGTGTCAGATGATGTTTGTTTCTTCGCTTGCCGGAACCGGGCAGGTCAGGCCGCATTGACCAACCATTCCGGAAAACGGTGCGCCAGATGCCGGGCGATCTCTGCCGCCTCCTGCGCGTTTCCTGTCGCCGTTGCAATTTGCATCATCTCGTGCAGGGCAAAGGGGCTTTCTTCGACCTGGAACGATCTCGTAACGGCCTGAAGCGCGTCCGGGATGGAGCCGGTCATACGGCAACTGATTGCCAGCATGACCCACGCATAGGATTCCTCCGGAAAACTCCGGGCGGCAGAAACGGCCAGCGCGTGCGCTCCCGGCCACTCCTGAGCGACTACGAACTGCTGGAAAGCGCCCACAGCCTCAGAGAAAGAGGAAAAGGCGCGCGCTTCACCAGCGTACCCTGCTTTTCGCTTCAACGCCTCCCGTTCCTCCGGCCTGACGGCTGCGCGAACCGTCGGTTTGGGCTGGATGCCGCGCTGCGGAATCTGGTAGCCGGCGATGATCTCATGGTGCTCGCGTACGGCTGCCCCTGATGCATACTGCACGCCGCCTGCGTTGTAGTAGTACAGTCCGAGCGTATCCGGGTACCGATAGAAGGATTCCGTTTTGCCGATGCGCAGCCAGAACTCGTAATCCCCGGCGCTCACATACCGCTCGTCGAAATACCCGTACTGCTGATGCAGACGCTTTCGCCACATCGGGTGCGGCCCGATGATGCAGTGCTGCTCAAGTTCCTCATAGGAATAAGCAGGCCAGTCGAAACGCAGAGGAGCCTGTGTGCGCTCGAAAGTGTCGTTCGGTACGCTGGTGATCAGCGAGTCTGCGTACACCAGCGCGATGGAAGGATGTTCGTCCAGACAGGCGGCGAGTTTTTCCAGCGCATCCCGGCGGTGGCGGTCATCGGCGTTGGCGTTGGTCACGTATTCGCTTGCGGCAAGCCGCAGCCCGCGATTCCAGCTCTGGTAAATCGACTCCCGTTCAGCCGTCCGGACGTAGAGGATATTTCCGTAGCGCCGCTGGAAGGCGTCTACGATGGCGTGTTCGTTCTGCGTGCTCCCCGAATCTATGACGATGATTTCGAGTTCTCCCCGGCTGAAAAGCGTCTGGCTCACCAGATCTTCGAGGCAGCCTTCGAGAAAGGCTTCGCTGTTGTAGGCCGAGACGATGGCCGATACGCGCAGGCGTCGGGCCTCTTGCGGCGGCGCGGCGGCGACTGCCGGGGCCGGGCCTGCTTTCGACGCCTCAGTCGCTGCATCCGTCCCTGCCTGCCGGGAAGCGGTATAAGACCACGAACCGCCCAGATCGACGAAACGCAGGGAAGGAAAAGCAGCGTGAACGTCGCTCCGGGCCGCCCCGTGAACCAGCAGCGTATGATCCAGGCTATAGATTCCTTCCCGGTTCAGGCCCGCCTTGAAAGCAGGCAGCGTCTCTTTCACTTCCGCAACTGCTGCGGTCAGCGCGTGGAGGTAAGGCTTGTAGCACAGGCGCAGGGCCGGTTCGGAGAGCCGGTAGGCCAGGTGTTTGGCCGGGGTGATGATGTTCTCGCGCACGAATTCCAGTGCGTGAAAGTGAAAGAAAACCAGCGGAACGTCGTCAACCCTGGTTGCGCCTGCGTCGTCCTGCGAAAGGGGATACTGCGTGAGATTCCAGGGCGCCACGCCTGCGCCCTTGTGTTGCAGGACAGCCACTTCCGGAAACAGGTCCGGCCAGTCGTTGAGATAGGCCTGGTCGCCCATCTTGCCTTCTTCCGGCTGCTGGTAACACCAGGCATTACACTGGTCCCGCCAGCGCTTGAGGATGCTTGCCGCCACGTAATCATTCCGGAAACACATCAGCCCGACATTGAACCGCCCGCTTTCCTGCTGCAAATAGGCCAGTTCCGGCGAGAACCGGTGTTCATGGATGAGCACGGAGTTCGATCCGAGTTCCTGAAAGATGGGTTCCGGGGAGGAAAAGAAGTACAGATCGCTGTCGAGATACGTCAACACGTCGATTTCCGGGTGCGCCTCCAGCAGGCGAAGCAGCACCGTCGGCGTCGTCGTCCAGAAGTATTCGACGGGGTTCCGGTTCGTTTTGGCCTCCAGCAGCGCCGCATCTCCCCTTTCCAGTTCGTGCATGGGAATTGTGACCACCTGCGGCAGGGCAAGCGCTCCGAGCAGCACACGGGTCAACTCGTCATGACAGACCACGAACAGCCTGAACGGCTCCGGCTCATGCTGCTGGAGGGAACGGATCAGGGCCAGCCCTTTGATCAGGTAATTGCTGTCGAAGTAGGTGCAGTAATAGCGCATCATTAAGCCTGTTGTGTGTGCGTCCAGGATGCGAGGGCAACGCAGATGCGTTCCACCGAAGCATCGTCCAGTTCGGGATACAGGGGCAGGCTCAACATCCTGCCGTACAGCTTTTCGGTATGCGGCAGCCGCCCGGCGCCGCGAAGGCGACCGGCATAGGCGGGCTGCTGGTGGATAGGCAACGGGTAGTGCCGCGCCGCGCCGATCTGCTGCGTTTGCAAAAAGGAAGCCAGCGCATCCCGTTCCGGCGCTTCGACCACGTACAGATGCATGGCGTGCAACCCGCTGCCCGGAAGCGCAGGCGGCGCGATCACCTGTCCGTCACAGGCGCTCGTGTAGCGCGCCCCGATCTCGCGTCGCCGCCGGTTGTCCCCGTCGAGGCAGCGCAGTTTGTAGTTCAGGATCGCCGCCTG
>CBDUBU010000200.1:0-7527 GCA_965365465.1 uncultured Rhodothermaceae bacterium | reverse complement strand
GTGGTCGTCGTCCGTACTGAACCAACCCCTGCGTGTAAATAGCGCCTGAAGGCCCGGCTTTTTTTAGCCGGGCCTTTTTTGTTGCACTGGGAAGCTGTTTGCGCCTGCTTGCTTCTCCCGGCAGTACAAATCACAGAATAATTGCTACTCGAATGAAAGCCTGTTCTCCATTTCTGAGTATGCTGCTAAACCTGCAAGCGCAATGCAGCAGAGAGGCTTGCAGCTTTTCAAGGAGCAACAAACGGTAAACGCAATGAAATGGCAGAGTGGAAGGCGCAGTCAGAATGTGGAAGACCGGCGAGGCGCCCGTGTATCGAGAGGGGTAGTAGGAGGCGGGATCGGCGCTGTGGTTATTGCGCTGGTGGCAATGCTCTTCGGCGTAGATCCGGGAGCCATCCTGCCGAATGATCCTTACGCCGGGGGAGCGCCCTCTTACGAGCAGCCCGGCCCTGCTTCTCCGGAAGAAGAACAGTTAAAGGAGTTTGTATCTGTCGTGCTGGCTACGACCGAGGATACCTGGAGCGGAATCTTCAGCGAGGAATTGAACCGCGCCTACGAAGAGCCGACCCTGGTGCTTTTTTCAGGGGCTGTGGAGTCTGCCTGTGGTTTCGCGCAGGCCGCTGTCGGACCCTTCTATTGTCCCGGTGACCACAAGGTATATATCGACCTGAGCTTCTACGAGCAACTCAGATCCCGCTTCCGGGCGCCCGGCGATTTTGCCCAGGCGTACGTCATCGCCCATGAAGTGGGCCATCACGTGCAAACGCTGCTAGGCATCTCGCAGCAGGTAGATGCCGCCCGGCGGCGCAGCGGAGAGGCCGAGGCCAATGCGCTCTCCGTGCAACTGGAATTGCAGGCAGACTGCCTGGCCGGAGTCTGGGCCTACCGAACCGACCAGTCGCAGCAGGTTTTGCAGGAGGGTGATGTGGAAGAAGCCCTGAACGCGGCGAGCGCTATCGGAGATGACCGGCTGCAACGGCAGGCGCAAGGCTACGTGGTCCCGGAGAGCTTTACCCACGGTTCCTCCGCGCAGCGCGTGCGCTGGTTCCGGCGCGGTTTCCAGTCCGGCGATCTCCAGCAATGCGATACGTTTGAGGCCGCACAGCTTTGAGCCACAGTCCGGATCTGCTGCCTGTGCAGGAAGCCTACAGCAGCTTGCGATGACGATACGGGGCTTGAACGGGATCGGACCACACCTCATCCGTGTGTTCGGTTTGCCCCAGTTCCACCAGGTACCAGCGTTCTGCCGTGCAGTAAAGGGTCATGTCGCCTTTATCCGTTCTGACCTGGAAATGCTGCTGCGCTCTGCTTTTCCTACCCCTGAGCAGGCGGCGCAACAAACCCGCAGGCTCAGCCTCGACCTGCCGGCGAAACAGGATGGCGCGAACGACATAGGTGGTTCCGGCCCAGAAGATCAGATAAGGCGCTCCCGCCCGCACTTCGACATCGATCTGCGGGTAGACAGCCTCCGTTTTTGCTTCTGATCCCATGTTTTCTAACGGCTGCTATGACCGGCGTTTTGCTGCAAATGAGCAGCGCCGTCCAAACAGACAGGCAAGAGGCAGCTCAACCGGCGCAGGCAGCGCTGGTATCATGGCGCAAAAGAAGCAAGGGCAACCGTCTTGCGACCATTGCCCTTGCCTGAACGCCGCTCGGCTATCCAGTATTAGCTCAACGGTGAATGTGCTTGCCGTCATGCTTGCTGAAGATTTCCTCGATATAGTGCGCCTCGGCTTCGGTATGCGGGTGAGCGCCCAGCAGGATGCCGCCTTCTTTGAGGCTTTCCTCGTACCGTTTGACACGCTCCTCAGGAATGCCCGCGCCGATCAGCCCACCGAGCAGGCTGCCGCCCAGCCCGCCCGCGCCCGCGCCTGCAAGCGCCGCTGCAAGGGGACCGGAAAGAATGATTCCAATGCCGGGGAAGACAATCGGCGCTGCGGCGGCGGCCAGCGCCCCGGCGATGCCGCCAATGGTGCCTCCGATAGCCCCGCCAATGCCTGCCCCTTCCGCTGCCTTGGATCCCACTTTGGTTTCGACATGCTCTTTGCCGCCATAGTACCGATCCCTCGTGTCCTTTGAGAGCACGACGCTGATGTCGTCTTCGCTTAGCCCGCGATCCAGCAGATCGTTGTAGGCGTGCTCGGCATCATCCTGGTCATGGAAAATCGCAGTTACCAGTCGTCTTTCGGTTTTCAGGGTCGTCATATCTGCGCCTCTTAGTCTTTTTTATAATAATGGGTTACGATTATTTACACTGCATCAGACAACATAGCTTCTACGAAACGCATCAACTGTAAATACATAGAAAAATGCTCGATCCATTTGTTACGAATTTGTTAGAGCACGGGACGTTCTGGCAAGACGCTATGACCTACTTCTTGGGTAAGCAGGTCAGTCCATCTCGATCCTCCCGTCTGCCGCAGCCCCTGCTCCGCACCATGTCTCTAGCCGCATCGACCAGAACAGGCAGGTTATTTCTATAACCTGTTCTGTCTGCCCGCCAAATCCTACCTTTTCCGCTACAGCAAACCACCCGGCCGGCAATGCGAAAAAAAGGAAAAGCGGCGGAAACCGCGAAACCGCGTTTTAGGCCGCAGAAACCGCAAAACGCCCTAATTGGCCCCGCCAGGGCCATTTTACCCGAACGGGAAACCGCAATAAACCACTAAAAACCCGCAGTAAACCGCAAAATAATCCGTGATGTCAGGAAAGCGAGACGCCATCAAGGGAAAGGAGTGTTCCGCTGAAGCAGCTTTCATAACCTACCAGAACAGTCTTCAGGAGAGCAGGCGCGACATGCAAAACTTGGGTCCCGTATTGCCTCACGAAGCTTTCCAACCGTCGTGGCTAGTTGGCCGAACGGTTGGGGATGATAGGTGAGGCAACGTCTATCCCAAATTTTTCGTGAGGCAATGCGCGCGTAGGCCGGATCAAAGAGAAGGATACACGAGGGTCGCATCCCGGCGTGCATACAGCCGGTAGGCGCTTCCCGGGCGAAGTTGACCAAGTGTGTTGATGCCGAACTCAGGGTAATAGAGGCCGCCTGACGCATCCTTCACGAGAACCACGTCCGCCGCAATCCCGGACAGCGCCTGCTCGATGTCCGCAGGCTCATTTCCGGGATAGGGAATGAGATTCCAGCCCCGTTTTATCGGGATCGGCAGTGCGCCCGGCTGGATGCGCGTCCCCTCCACGCGCAGCGTCGCCGCACGGGATGCATGGATGAAGTAGCCCTCGGACACGTCCCATTCGCTCAGGGTAGTGATGCCCCGGATTGGGCTGTAGATGCGTCCCTGCCCGTCCTTTACGAGCGACACGTCTCCGGCAACGCCGGAGAGCAGCGCCGCCATGCTGGTCAGGGCCGGAGTGACGTTGAGGGAGACGCTGTTCCAGCCGCTTTGCAGCGCGATTTCCTGGACGATGGGAGGTACAACCCCGCTCGTGATCAGGGAGACGTTCTGGCCGCTTCCGTTTCCTTTTCGGTAGGCAACCCGAACCGTATAAACGCCTGTAACGGGCGCGGCGATGTGGACCTGCTCGACGTTGTCCCGCGTGTTCAGGCCGGTTTGCGCCGCCGCCGACGGATTGGAAGGGTCGAGAATCCAGGGGGCATACGTCGCGCCATCCGGCCCGGTGATCGAAAGGTCCAGATCATTTACCAGCATTCCGGTTGCCGGATCGAGCGCGGGGAGGGGAGAAGCGCCCGGCGGGTCCGTCCAGGCAATCGTGGCGCGGAGGGGAGTGTTTCCATCGCTCCGGAAATCGAGCGTCAGGACGCCGCCGGAAGCGAGCGTATGTTCCTGAAGATGAAAACCTCCACCGGCGAGCGCGTCATCGGTCATGACCTGAGCCGCCCTGGAGGTATTGATGAGGCCCCATCCGTAGACATAATCAGGCCCGGGAGATGCGCCGGCCTCGTCCGCGGTGTGAATCAGCAGTGCTTTGAGGGTCGAGGACAGATAGCGAGCGGTTCCGCGCAGGTTCTTTTCATGTTCGAGCAACAGTCCAATCGAACCGGTCGCGCTGGCCGCCGCCATCGACGTGCCGCTGGATCTGCTGTAAGAGGTATTGGAACCGGAATACATCGAGTAGACGCCCACCCCATCCGTCACCAGATCCGGTTTGATGCGCCCGTCATCGGTCGGCCCCCATCCGCTGAAGGAGGTCATCACGACGGACGACGGCTGTGTGTATCCACCGGGAAGATCCGCCACGGCCCCGATCGTCAGGATGTTTTTGGCATTGCCTGCATCGACGACCGTATCAAATCCGCTTCCCCCGCCGTCCGGCGGCAGCGGGTCTGTCTGCTCGATCCAGCCGCCCTTGTTCCAGTCCAGCAACCAGTAGCTCTCTCCCGGTCGCGGTTTTTGCCCCCGGTCATTGCCGGCTGCTTTCACCATCAGATAATAAGGCGCGTTGTAGGCCACTTCATCCCAGGCGGCAGCGATGGGTTCATAAAAGCCGAAGCGGTAGTCTTCCGTGCTGCTGATCCTGACATCGCCCATCCATGCCCATTTGCCGTCGCCCATGAGATCCTTTGCCCACCCCACATTGGCGCCATAGGAGTGGTTCGAGACCCGCAGCCCGTTCGCGGCAGCCAGGGCCATCTCCGACACGTCGCTGTTCCAGTCGTACGACTGCAACCGGGCCTGATAGGCCATCCCGCGCGCTTCCGGGTCGATGCCCGACGCAATCATGGTGCCGGCTACGTGCGTGGCATGGGCGGCAACGCTTTTTGCGCCGTCGCCGGTCTGGATTCTTCCTGTTGCCTCCTGGTGCGTAGCCAGGATGAGACCTGCATCCCAGATGCCGATGGATTGTCCTGCCCCTGTGAGCGAGAGTCCGGATGCTCCTTCGGGCCAGAGTTTGTCGGTCGCAATGGCGCGCGCTTCCTGGGCGTTCTGCGTGACGTAATAAACCGGCATTCCTCGCTCCAGGCGCTGGAGTTCAAAGACCGTTCCGTCAGGGCTGATCCGGCGAACGGGCATTCCGAGTTTCAGCGCCGTGGCGACGGCTGCGCTTTTCTCAAGCTGTTGTTGCGAAGCCAGTTCGAGCGACCTGCGGGTAAGCTGTGCTTTTTGCGTCAACGCCTGGGAAAAAACAGGAGACGCCTCCAGCAGGAGGGCTATAAGCAAAATCCTGAGAACGAGGGTGCGTTTGAAAACGGCGTTCGAGCGGAAACGGGTAGTGGACATACCTGCCTGCGACATCTCCGGTGAAGGTAAGGCGTACCCGAAGAGGAAGATCAAGCAGTATGCCGCTTAAGGGCGCAGGGTCCGTCGGCAGGTTCCGCCGGATTTGAGCAGGTAATTGGGGGAGGTGGGTTCGGATGGCGGGAAGGAAAGGGGAAAATCTTTCCCGGAGATGTTTCTTTTTGTGTTGTCAGAGACAATACGGCAGTCCGGCAAATCCCGTCGCTCCATCCGGCTGCACTTGTTTCGCTGCCTGCCCGGCTCGGCGGCGGCGACTTCGACTGTTGCTGGAACCGATCTGCCCGGCTCACTGTCGCATATCGCACACCCCGTTTAAATCTGTCGCTGGGTCTATCTCAGGAGATCCACGAATCGGTAGATCGAAGGGCTTCGACTGACGGAGTACGCTTTTTCATAAGGAGGATAATTCGTTTTAGCGCAGGTGTTGCCGGGAGTGTATGCCGGTTGCTCTTGTAATGTCTCCAATCCTCGGCTATGTTGTATTATTAATAATTAGTTGTATTATTAATAGTTACAGGTGTGCCTGGCGTCCCTGCCTGGTTGTAACTTGCACTCCTGCCACTGTCACCCTGGTGGATCGTTGCCCGGCGCTAGAGAACGAAGTTGTCGCATACGAGGTTGCCCAACACCCCCGTAATGCGCTGGCAATGCTGTAAACCTCTGTACGAGTATGTCATCACTCGCTGATCGATTGCGCGCGGCGCGTGAACACCTCTTTGTGGGACGTGAAGAAGAACTGTCGCTTTTTCGGAAAGCGCTGGAAGCGGAGGCTCCTGCCTGTAGCGTGTTCTATGTTTACGGCCCGGGAGGAGCGGGGAAAACCTCCCTGCTGCGGGCGTTCCGGCGTGAATGCGAAGCGCTCAACCGGGAAGCATTTTATGTAGATGTGCGGGATGTACAGCCTGAACCGGAAGCTTTCGAGGCGGCGGTTCGGGCCGGCCTGGGGATCTCCGGCAGTCTGTCTATCCATGATGCGCTGGCGCAGGGCGCCGCGCGCCGCATCCTGCTGATCGACACGTATGAGGCCGTGGTTGCCCTGGATCGGTGGCTGCGCGAGCAATTTTTGCCGGAACTGCCGGAAAATGTACTCGTGGCGCTGGCAGGCCGGGATGAACCCGGACGGGCCTGGTTGACGGACCCCGGCTGGAAAACCATTACCCAGATCATTCCGCTGCGCAACCTGAACCGCGCGGCAAGCCGTGACCTGCTTGATCGTCGTGGGATCTCTGCCGAGCAGGCTGAAAAGGTGTTTTCCTTTGCACATGGACATCCGCTGGCTACTTCTCTGGTAGCGGATCTGCTCCGGCAGCAGCCTGAGCTTTCCTTTGAGCCGCAGGCAGCTCCCAATGTCGTAAAAACCCTGATCGAGCTTTTCACGCAGAAGGTGCCGGGGCCTGCGCATCGGGTGGCGCTGGAGGCTTCGGCGCTGGTGCGTTTTACCACGGAACCGCTGCTCGAAGCTGTGCTTGCCATGAAAGGCGTGCAGGATATTTTCGGGTGGCTGCGCGACCTTTCCTTTGTGGATTCCGGGAAGCGGGGTCTCGTACTGCATGACCTTGCCCGCGAAGTGCTGTCGGCTGATTTGCGCTGGAGAAACCCGGAGTGGTATGCCGAACTCCATCGCCGCGCCCGGCGCTATTATACCAGCCTGCTCAAGCAAGGCGGGCCGGGCAAGGATCAGGACGTTCTTGCCGACTACACGTTTCTCAACCGCACCCATCCGCTCGTTCGTCCGTTGTTTTCCTTGCTGCAATCGCAGTGGGCGAAAAGCGATGCGCTCTTGCACGATACAGCCGTGGAGTCGGATCTGCCGGCGCTCTGCGAGATGGTGGAACGGCATGAAGGGCCGGATTCCGCACGGTTATTGCACTACTGGTTTCAACGCCAGCGCGAAAACACGCTTGTCTATCGGAATGAAGCCGGCGAGCCGGTAGGGTTTATGCTCACCATTTACCTGGAACAGGCAAGTCCGGAAGCGCGAGCGGCTGACCCGGCTGCTTACCTGGCCTGGAAACACCTGGAGGCGCACGCTCCGCTCCGGGCTGGAGAACGGGCTGTGCTGTTCCGTTTCTGGATGGTCCGCGATGCCTACCAGCAGGTTTCGCCTGTCCAGAGCCTCATTTTTCTGCATCAGATCCGCTGCTACCTGAACACGCCTGGGCTGGGCGCGTCGTTTCTTCCCTGCCGCGAGCCGGGTTTCTGGGGGCCGATCTTTTCCTTCGCGGATATAAACCATCTGCCGAAGGCTGACTTCGAGGTGGGAGGGCAGTCGTTCGCCATGTTCATGCATGACTGGCGTGCGGCGCCGCCTGTC
>CBDUBU010000199.1:0-7563 GCA_965365465.1 uncultured Rhodothermaceae bacterium | reverse complement strand
TGCTCGACCTCCTGCTCCCGCCGCGCAACGCCCGGTATATCCGCCTCTCGTGGCCCGGCGGCAGTGACTTCCCGCCGCTGGAAGAAATCACGGCCGTGTTCGCGGCGCAGGAGGAGCCGGAACGCCGGTGGGCGCGTTTTGAAGCATCCATACCGGAGCCTGACGTTTTTTTGTTTGACCAGCAAGGCGTGCTTCCCGCCGACCGGGTGCGCTTCGAACTCCCGCAGCCCAACACACTGGCCCGCGTCGAACTGGCCTCGGCCTCAACCCCCGATGGCCCCTGGCAGATGCGGTATCAGGGTATGCTCTACCGGCTGCGTGCAGAGGGGTATGATGTGGTCACGCCGCCCATTGCCATCGCTCGCACAACAGATCGTTACTGGAAACTTTCCGTTGATGATACCGGAGGCGGCCTCGGACAGGGGCCTCCTGTGCTGGAACTGGGTTGGATCCCTGAGTTATTGCTGTTCGTACCGCGCGGCGATCCGCCGTTCACGCTCGCTTTCGGCAGCGCCGGGGTCGAACCGTCCGCATTTTCCGCTGACGAACTGCTCCGCCTCTTGCCGCAGCCCCGCGAGAACCTGCTCGACCTTCAGATAGCCCCCGGCCCCGTCTTCGAACTGGGAGGACCAGAACGTCTCAAAGTCACGCAAGCGTTGCCCTGGAGCCGCATCCTGCTCTGGAGCGTCCTCATTCTCGGTGTCGCGCTGCTGGCTTTTATGACCGTTCGCCTCATTCGGCAGATCGACCGGGACCGGCAGACTCCATCCGAACCGAGGCCGTGAAAACGGCTCCATGCCCGCCGGGTATAAAACCGACCCCGGCTCTCATTCGTAACGAAGCGCCTCAATAGGGTCGAGAGACGCGGCTTTTCGGGCCGGATAGAAGCCAAAGAAAATGCCTACCGCCGCCGAAAAACCAAGCGCGATAAACACCATCTGCGGCGCCACGACCGTTTCCCAGCCGGTCATCTGCTCAAGCACGTAGGCGCCTCCGTATCCGACAGCTACGCCGATCAATCCGCCTAAAATGCTCATCACGACGCTCTCTACCAGAAACTGCGTCATCACGTCGGATCCACGGGCGCCAATGGCAAGGCGGATGCCGATTTCACGTGTGCGCTCCGTAACCGACACCAGCATGATGTTCATAATGCCGATGCCTCCTACCAGCAACGAAATCGATGCAATGGCGGCAAGTAGCAGGGTCATCACCTCGGTGGTTCCCTGGGCGGCTGAAGCCAGATCGGTCTGGTTTCGCACCGTAAAGTCATCTGCTTCGTTTTCGGCCTGACCATGCGCCTCACGCATGATGAGCCGGATCTCTTCTTGAGCGGCGGCAAGATCATCGGGTGAGGAGGTGCTTACCAGAACCTGGGCGATAAACTGCCGACCGGCGAGGCGGCTTTGCACGGTTGTAAAAGGAGCAAGTATGACATCATCCTGGTCGGCCCCCTCTGCCGTCTGTCCTTTTTCAGCCAGCACCCCGATTATCTGAAAGGGCACGTCCCGGAGCCGGATCTGCTGTCCGACTGCATCCTGACCGGGAAAAAGGCTTTCAGCCGTCGTCTTACCGAGAACTGCTACCTTACGCATGGAGCGCACATCGGCTTGGTCGAAAAAGCGTCCGGAAGCCGCAGGCCAGTTTCGAATAACTGCATAGTCAGGCGCTACGCCATAGATCGTCGTTCGCCAGTTGCCAACCCCGCCGATGGCCTGCGTGCGTGTAAAGATGACGGGGGAAACCGCAGCCGTCAGCAGACCCTCCCGCTCAAGTTTTTCGGCATCCTTGATGGTCAACCGGTTGAAGGTCTGTGCGCCCTGACTGACGCCTCCCTGGTTGCTGGAACCAGGCGTGATGACAATCATGTTGGTGCCGAGATTGAGAATCTTCGCCTCAATCTGTGACTGCGCCCCATAACCGACAGCTACCATCACGATAACCGCTCCAACGCCGATGATGATGCCGAGCATCGTCAGCAACGTGCGCATCTTGTTTTTGAGGATGCTTTGTGCGGCGACCCTGATGAGGCGACTGGTTTTCATGGTAGTCGGTGGGTTAGTAAGCCGTTGTCATTGCTTCAAACCGCGCTGCGTCATGCGCAGCGATCAACCGATTCTCAACAGGCACGTCGCGAATGATGTGCCCGTCACGCATTTCCACGATACGCTTGGCGTAGCGTGCGATGTCCGGCTCGTGCGTAACAATGAGGAGCGTGATGCCCTGCTCGTTGAGTTCCTGGAACAAGGCCATCACCTCGACGGAAGTGCGGCTATCGAGGTTGCCGGTCGGCTCATCCGCGAGCAGCAACGCCGGTTGCGTCACCAGCGCACGGGCAATGGCAACCCGCTGCTGCTGCCCCCCGGAGAGTTCGCTCGGAACGTGGTGTATGCGGTCGCCAAGCCCGACACGCTCCAGCGCCTCACGCGCCCGTTGCCGGGTGTCGATCTTTTTTCCAGAGCGTTCATAGAGCAGCGGCAGTTCCGCGTTCTCCAGCGCAGAGGTGCGCGCCAGAAGATTGAAACCTTGAAAAACGAACCCGATCTTGTGGTTGCGAATGTCGGCAAGTTGGTTCTTGCTCAATCCGTCAATCCGGATTCCATCGAGATGGTAGGTTCCTTCTGTCGGAAAGTCCAGGCAACCGAGGATATTCATAAGCGTCGACTTGCCCGAGCCGGAAGCGCCCATGATGGCAACCATCTCTCCGCGTTCTATGTGCAGATCAATGCCGTCCAGCGCGCGCACCTTTGTCTGGCCCATCTGGTAGACCTTCGTAACCCCCTGCGTCTCGATAACCAAGTCTTTCATGCGGGTTGGTGTTTGCGTTTCAGGTGGCTGCCTAAAAGCCTCCGGGCCGAAACCTGTTGCCGCCCTGTCCATTGCTGCCATTCTGCTGGAAAGGATTGGCGGCGGCAGACTCCCCGGTATTTTCCGTGACACCCGCGATAACCTGCAAACCCGGCTTCAGCTCTGAACGCAGCGGCTCGATCGCTGTCGCCTGACCATCCGAGATCCCGGTGCGAACCGGCGCGCCGACGAGTTCACCGGCCTCGCCGAGATACCACAGCATGGAGATGTCCGGCAAACGGCGAGCGCCTCCCGACCTGCCTTCTTGCTGTGCATTACTGCGGGGCCGCCTTTGCTCCGAACTGTCTGCGTCTGCCCCCTCACGCTCACGACGCGCTCGCATCTCAGCCATCATCTCTTCCGTGGGCCTGAAGCGCAGCGCTGCATTGGGTATCTTCAACACGTTTTCCGCTCTTTCGAGAAGAAAATCCACCGTAGCCGTCATGCCGGGCAGGAGCTTGCCGTCATCGTTCCTGACGTGGATGGCTACGGTATAGGTCACTACGTTTTCCTGAACTTTGGACTGAAGCCTGACTTGCCGCACCGTTCCATGAAATGGGCGGTCAGGATAAGCCTGCACGGTGAAACGCACCTCCATGCCCTGCTCGATTTTTCCAATGTCGCTCTCGTCGACGCTGGCGAGGATTTCAAGCTGAGACAGATCCTCTGCAATGAGAAAAAGGGTAGGGGCCGAAAGACTTGCAGCCACCGTCTGCCCTACATCTACATTTCGCTCGACGACGACTCCATTGACCGGCGCGAAGATCTCTGAATAGGCCAGGTTGCGCTCGGCGCGCTCCAGGCTGGTCGCTGCTGAAGCGACGCTTGCCTGCGCAACCGCCAGGTCGTACTCGGCCGTCTCGAATTCGCTGTCGGTTGTGACCTTGCTATCGTGGAGGAGTTTGATGCGTTCAAAGACCTTTTCGGAGTGATCGAGTTGCGCCCGGCTTCGGCGGAGATTCACCTCAGCCTCTGTAACCGCCTGCTTGAGCAGGGTCGGATCGATCCGGGCAATGAGCTGCCCCTGCTTGACCCGGTCGTTGTAATCCACATAGATCGCATCGACCTGTCCGGATACTTGTGTGCCCACGTCGACGGTGCGTACAGCGCCAAGCGTACCGGTAGCGCTAACCGTGGCCTCAACATCGCCGCGTTCCAGTTCGACAAAGCGGTAAGCGCGGGTTATCTCATCCCCACGGCGAATATACCAGGCCCCCGCAACCAGCAACACGAGCACGGCAACCAGGATCAGAATCTTTTTCATGGCCGTTCTCTATAGAGGAGAAGTCGATAGGTGCGTATCATTCTTAACCAAAGATAACTGTTGGACTCAACAACTGATGGCAAACCTGTATGAACTGCACCGTTGGGTTATGAACAGCAAGCTCGTCACCATGAAGTGACCCCTCGGCGCCGGTATGAAACACTTGAAGCTGCCGCCGCCTTGCTATAACTTGTTGACTTTGCTTGTTTGACAGGCCGCTTCCCTGCAATCTGCTTTTCAGGCAAACCTTTGCCCCGAAAGTCCCGTATCTGTCGGATCCAACAACCGATCCTCACGGATCTTAAGGCGCTCATGCTTACCACTAACCCGTCTCTCCTCCCATGGATAAACCTGCCCAGAGGACCGACCTGAACTTCGACGCACTCCAGAGCCGGATTGAGGACCTGGAACTGGAAAAACGGCATCTGTCCGACCAGATCGCACGGCAACAGGTAGATCGTGCGTATGCAGATGCAGCGCTTCGGGAGCGGGAGCGTCAGCTTGCCGAGGCGCAGCGTATCGCACGCCTCGGAAGCTGGAACTGGAAAACCGGTAGCAGTCATGTCAAATGGTCTGAGGAGATGTTCCGCATCTATGGCCTCCCTCCACGCGACGAGGAGGTCGCCTTTGCTGATTATGTGGCGCGCATTCACCCGCAGGATCGTCAAGGCGTGCTCGACTCGGTCGAACGGATTCAACGGGAAGGGCAGCCCTTTCAGTTTCAGCACCGAATCATCCGTCCGGATGGGGCCGTGCGGGTCGTGCATGGTCGCGGCGAAGTCGAGGTAGACCTGCACGGCGAGCCGGTTCGCATGTTCGGAACCCTCCAGGACATCACGGACCAGAAGGAAGCAGAAGAAGCGCTGCGACTTTCGGATGCAAGTTATCGCATGATGTTTGAACTGGCGGGGGACGCCATGTTTGTCCACGATATCGAAACCGGTGCAATCGTTGACGCCAACCGCAAAGCGTGCGAGCTCCACGGCTGCTCCCTTCAGGAACTGAAGGAAATCGGTGTCGGCGGCATCAGCGCAGGGAACGAGGGTTTCGATAAAGAACATGCCGGAGAGCGCCTGATGCGCGCTGCGGCAGGAGAGCCGCAACTCTTTGAATGGTTGATCCGGCGGAGGTCCGGAGAAAAACGATGGGTGGAAGTCAGCCTGCACCGGGTCGCCCTCCTCGGCAACGACCGGATCCTGGCTATCGTTCGCAACATTGACGAGCGCAAACAGGCCGAAGCCGCACTGCAACAGGCGCATGAGGAATTAGAACGGCGTGTGCAGGAACGCACGGCGGAACTGGCCGAGCGCACAGAGGAACTGGCGCAGGCGGAACAGCGCTTTCGCGCCATCGTGGAGGCTGGCCTTACTCCGCTTCTGCTGAGCCGCCTGGAGGACGGTTCCATTCTCTATGCCAACGACCGCCTGGAAACGCTTATAGGAGCCACTACCGGCAGTTTAGTAGGCCAGAAAACACCAGATTTCTATTTTGATGCTGCGGATCGCCCCCAGGTGCTCGCGGCGATACGACAAGACGGGTACGTGCGCGACCTGGAACTGCGTGTCAAACGATTCGACGGCGAACCCCGTTGGGTTTCTCTTTCCGTGCAGCGCATTGTCTATGATGGTCAGCAGGCGCTGGTGACCTCCCTCGTTGACATCACGAAACGCAAGCAGGCCGAAGAAGCGCTCCGCGCCAGCGAAGAGAGCTACCGGGGCCTGTTCGACAACCTGACGGAACTGGTCTACATTCAGGATCTCGAAGGACGGTTTCTCAATGTCAATGAAGCTGTTCTGCGGGCTTACGGCTATTCACGGGAAGAACTCATCGGGCAAACGCCTGATATACTCGCAGCGCCCGGACGGGTCGATGTGGAGGCCACGATGGCGGCCTTCGGACGGGCCGTAGCCGGCGAGCCGCAACGCTTCGAGTGGTGGGGCCGCCGCAAGGACGGGAGCATCTTCCCGAAAGAGGTCGCGGTCAAGCGCTCTACGTATTTCGGCCAGCCCGTGGTGATTGCCGTCGCACGCGACATCACCGAGCGCGTAGAGGCCGAAACAGCGCTCAGACGCAGCGAAGAACACTTCCGCAGGCTGATCGAGAATGCACTCGATTTGATTTCGATTGTCGGTTCGCAAGGTGAAATCCATTATCAGAGTCCGGCCATCAAACGGATGCTCGGCTACGAGCCGGAGGATCTGATCGGGAAGAACGTCTTCAGCTACATTCCGGAAGAAGATATACCGACCACGGCGGAAAGCCTGCAACACGTCGTGGAAAATCCGGGAGCGCAAGCAACCGCCGTGTTCCGGTTCCGCCACAAGGACGGCTCCTGGCGTCTGATCGAGGGGGTTGGCACAACCCTGTCTCCAGACTCCGCCATCGAGGGCGTTCTCGTCAACTCGCGCGACATCACCGAGCGCGTAGAAGCCGAGCGAACCCTTCGGTTACAGAAGACCCTTCTGGAAGCGCAGGGCGAAGCCTCCATCGACGGTATTCTGGTAGTCTCTGACGAGGGGAAGATCCTTTCCTATAATCATCGCTTTGTCGAGATGTGGCATATCCCGCGTGATGTGATTGAAACCCAGTCTGATGAAGCAGCGGTTCAGGCAGTGGTAAACCAACTCAAGGACCCGCAGGAGTTTCTCACACAGGTTGCGTACCTGTATGCGCACCCGCAGGAGGTAGCCCGCGATGAAATCACCCTGCGCGACAACCGGGTGTTTGACCGCTACAGCGCCCCGGTTACAAGCAGCGAAGGCGACTACTACGGCCGCATCTGGTTCTTCCGCGACGTTACCGCGCAGAAGCGGTATGCCGAGGATCTGGAACAGGCCCGGCAGGAAGCAGAGCACGCGAAGGAACTGGCGGAAGCAGCCAACAAGGCCAAGAGCCAGTTTCTTGCCAATATGAGCCATGAACTGCGCACGCCGTTGAACGCGATCATCGGATATGCTGAGATGCTCGTGGAGGACACCGAGGGAACCGACGCAGAGCATCTGGCGCCTGACCTCCAGAAGATTCAAACAGCCGCCCGGCATCTTCTGGGCCTGATCAATGAAGTTCTTGATCTGTCCAAGATCGAGGCCGGACGAATGGAGCTTTACATTGAAGATGTCGAGGTAGAACCCCTGATTGCCAACGTACGCAGCACAATCCAGCCCCTCGTTGAAAAAAGCCATAACCAGTTACGTATTGAGACGGATGGCGATCTCGGCCGTGTGTGCTCCGACCCCGTCAAGGTTCGCCAGATTCTGTTCAACCTCCTTTCAAACGCAGCAAAGTTTACGAAGAACGGCTTCATTATCCTTGCCGTAGCACGGATTCGGAAGCAGACGGGAGATGAACTCGTTTTTCGCGTGAGCGACACCGGAATCGGGATGACACAGGAACAGCTAGAGCGGCTGTTTCACCCCTTCTCACGCGCCTCGTCGCTGCCCGGACAGGAAGGC
>CBDUBU010000198.1:0-7569 GCA_965365465.1 uncultured Rhodothermaceae bacterium | reverse complement strand
GCAGACGGGCGCCCGCTACTACGAGCGCCTGCAAAACCTGGCGCCGCTGCATGATCGGTTGCGGCTGATGAAATACGTAGAAAGGATGGACCTGGCGTACGCCGCTGCCGACCTGGCGCTGTGCCGTGCAGGCGCGATCACGTGCAGCGAACTGATGGTTACCGGGACGCCGGCGCTGCTCGTCCCCTCGCCGAACGTGGCGGAAGACCACCAGACCAGCAATGCCCACAGCATGGAAGAAGCGGGCGCCGCCGTTCTGCTTCCGGAAGCGGGGTTGATGGAAACGCTGGCGGCAAAGGCGCGGACGCTGCTGGGCGACGGGGATCGGAGAAGGCAGATGGCCGAGGCGGCGCGGGCGCTGGCCCGTCCTGAGGCCGCCGACCGTATCGCCCACGATGTGCTTGTCCTCGCAGGCAGGCATCATGCACAACGCTCAGGCCGGCAGGAGCCTGATACCAGGCCGCCCGTGAGGAGACAAATATGACGCAGAGACGCAGACAATCCTTCCTGGGTCGCATTCGGAACATCCACATGGTGGGGATCGGCGGGATCGGGATGAGTTCCATAGCCGAGGTGCTGCTCAACAACGGCTTCCGTGTGACCGGGTCGGACATGAAAAAGACGGAAGTTACCGACCGGCTCGAATCGCTGGGCGCCGTCGTCTACGAAGGGCACGCCGCCGATCAGGCTGTGGGCGCGGATGTGGTGGTATACTCGTCGGCGGTGAAGCCGCTCCTGAACCCGGAGACGCAGGAAGCCGAGCGCCGCCGCATCCCACAGATTCCCCGCGCCGTGATGCTGGGCGAGTTGATGCGCATGAAGTACGGGATCGGGATTGCCGGCACGCACGGAAAAACCACCACCACGTCCATGACCGGGCTGGTTGTTTCCGAGGGCGGGTTTGACCCGACCATTATCGTCGGGGGAAAGGTGACGGTTTTCGGCTCCAACGCCGTCGCCGGTGAAGGCGACATCATCGTGATCGAAGCAGACGAGTACGACCGGACGTTTCTCCGCCTGACGCCGTCGCTGGCTGTCATCACGAACATCGAAGCGGATCACCTGGACATCTATAAGGATCTGGACGACATCAAGGATGCCTTCGTGCAGTACGCCTCTGCCGTTCCGTTCTTCGGCGCCGCGATTCTGTGTCTGGATGACCCGGTCGTGCAGGAGATCATCGGACGCATCGAACGACGCATCGTGACGTACGGCATATCGCGGCAGGCCGCGATCCGGGCTGAAAACATCGAGCAGGAGGGTCTGACGACGACATTCACGGTGGCAGCCGGGAAGACCATACTAGGAGAGGCAACCCTGCACATGCCCGGTATGCACAACGTGCGCAACGCCC
The DNA here is from genome assembly GCA_965365465.1 of uncultured Rhodothermaceae bacterium. Classification (GTDB taxonomy): domain Bacteria; phylum Bacteroidota; class Rhodothermia; order Rhodothermales; family DASSAV01; genus CBDUBU01. The sequence continues at coordinate 6,215 of CBDUBU010000198.1, read as the reverse complement.
TGGCCGCCATAGCGGTGGGACTGGAACTGGAAATCGAGTTTGACAAGATCCGCTCCGGGCTGGCGAAGTTTTCAGGGGTACACCGGCGGTTTCAGCGGGTCGGTGAGGCAAGGGAGGTGCTCGTGCTGGACGATTACGCGCACCATCCGACGGAAGTGCTGGCTACGCTCGAAGCGGCAGGATCAGGCTTTCCGAACCGGCGAATCGTTGCGGTCTTTCAGCCGCACCTGTACTCGCGCACCCGCGATTTTCAGGATGATTTTGCCCGCGCCTTTTTCAACGCCGATGTGCTCGTAGTGACCGACATCTACGGCGCCCGCGAAGATCCGCTGCCCGGCATAGACGGAAAGCTGCTGGTCGATCTGGCGGTTCGGTACGGGCACCGGGACGCGCATTTCGTGCAAGACAAGGAAAACCTGCCGGAATACGTATCCGGGCTGACCCGTTCGGGGGATGTCGTCATCACAATGGGCGCCGGAGATGTGTGGCGGTACGGCCGGCTGCTGCTGGAAACCCTTGAAGCATAACTGAGCCGGAAAACGCGATCCATCATGGCACAGAAGAAAAAAACACGGCGGAGGGTGCGGGTGTTGACCGGGGCAATGCTGCTGGCGCTGTTCGTCACGGGCGGCATCCTGGCCTGGCGCTGGCAGGCCGGGCTGCGTTGCGAGCGGATCGAGGTGGTCGGTGCCCGGCGTGCGGAGGTGGAAGCGCTGGTCGAACTGGCGGGGGTGGATACCAGCATGGCGCTTTTCAGCATCGACCCCCTGCTGGTGGAAGACCGGCTGCGCCGGCACCCCTGGGTGCGGGACGTGGATGTGACGCGCCTTCCGACGGCGGCGCTGCGCATTCGGGTAGACGAGCGCATCCCGGCAGCGCTGGCGATGGACCGCAAGGGCCGCCCGGCCTACTACCTGGATCGGTACGGCTTTCCGATGCCGCTGGAGCAGGGCGTTGCCTACGACGTGCCGCTGCTGGCAGGGCTGAACAAACCCTACCACCCCATGCAGCCCGTCGAGAGCGAAGCGGTGCGCGACCTGCTCGGCGCCCTTGCCGACGCAGACCCGAACCTGGACGCGCTGCTTTCCGAACTGGAGGTGCTGCCTTCCGGCGAGGCGCTGTTGCACAGCGCTCCGCTCGCAGGGCAAGGCTCGATCCCGGTTCGGCTCGGACGCAGCAGGTACACCGCGAAACTGGCCGTGCTGGATGCTTTCTGGCACAAGGCCGTGCTTGCGCAACCACATAAAAAGTTCGCGTGGATCGATCTTCGTTTTGAAGGCCAGGTCGTGACACAGGAAGATACTACGGCAACTGCCCCGAAACGGGCCGGAGACCGTATCTGATTCCAGAAAGAATGAACAGCGGGCAACCGCATCAGATGTAAAGACATGAACGAGAACATCATCACCGGACTCGACATCGGAACCACCAAAGTCGTCGCCGTCGTGGCGGCGGCCAACGGAGGCAACCGCGTCAACATCCTGGGCGTGGGCGTGGCCGAATCCGAGGGCCTGAACCGGGGCGTCGTGGTCAACATCGACAAGACGGTAGCCGCCGTGCAGCAGGCTGTGCGCGAGGCCGAACACGCCGCCGGGGTGTCCGTACACAGGGTCATCGTAGGCATTGCCGGGGACCACATTCAGAGCTTCCAGAGTCGGGGCGTGATCACGATTTCCAACCGCGACGGCGAGATCAGGCAGAAAGACGTGCAGCGCCTGCTGGAGGACACGACCCACGTAGCCATGCCCTCCGACCGCGAGATCCTGCACGTCATTCCGCAGGAATTCATCGTGGACGGGCAGGACGGCGTGGCCGATCCGGTAGGAATGAGCGGCGTGCGCCTGGAAGCCAACGTCCACATCATCACCGGGCTGGTTTCGGCGGCCAAGAACATCTACCGATGTATCCAGCGGGCCGGCTACGAGGTTGCAGACATCGTGCTCGAACCACTGGCCTCGTCGTTTGCCGTGTTGCACCCCGATGAGAAAGAAGTGGGCGTTGCCCTGATCGACATCGGCGGCGGCACCACCGATATCGCCCTGTTCGAGGACAACACGATCCGGCACACCGCCGTCATCGCCATTGCGGGCAACAAGGTCACCGACGACATCCGCAAGGGGCTGGGCATCATGCGCGACCAGGCGGAACGGCTGAAATGCCATTTCGGGACGGCAGTGGTCGATCTGGTAGGCGAGGACGAAGAAATATCGATCCCGGGCATCGGCGGGCGGCCCGAGAAAAGCATCAGCCGCAGCACACTTGCGCAGATCATCCAGCCGCGCATGGAGGAGATCCTGGAGATAGCGGCCATCGAGATCAAACGCAGCGGCTACGGGCGGCACCTGGCGGCAGGCGTGGCCCTGACGGGCGGCGGGGCGCTGATCCCCGGCACCGCAGAACTGGCTACCGAAGTGCTGGGACTGGAAGCACGGATCGGAATGCCCTCGGGCCTGGCCGGCGGCATGGTCAAGGAAGTCAGCGACCCGAAATTCGCCACCGCCGTCGGGCTGGTCTTCTACGGGCGACGCCCTGAGATCATCGGCGGAAAGCCCATTCAGGGAGACCTGGTCGAGCGGCAGGTGCGCGAAACGATTCCCGGCGAAACCCTGGTCAACCGTCTCACGGGCCGGATGAAATCCTGGTTCGACGAACTCTGAAACCATTAGTCTTCATAAAACGAGTGTTCAGAAATCCACCATTGAGAAAGGAAAAAACAGAAACCCACACGTAATCCGCTTGCTGTTCCGGACATGCTCAATCCGGAACGGGAAAACCCACAACCCATTGCACCGAACCACAACCGGAGAAACCCATGCCTAAAGCAAAAGAATTTGAACCCATCAGCTCACGATTTACATTCGACGCAGCCGCGACCGAAGACGCAAAGATCTGTGTCGTAGGGGTAGGAGGCGGCGGCGGCAACGCCATCAACAGCATGGTGGCCCGCGGCATCCAGGGCGTAGAATTTATCGCCGTCAACACCGACGGGCAGGCGCTGTTCGTCAACAGAGCGCCCCACAAGATCCAGGCAGGCCGCAACCTGACTAAGGGCCTCGGGGCGGGCGCCCGTCCGAGCGTGGGCGCCGAAGCCGTAGAAGAAAGCCGGCAGGAGATCGAACAGGCGCTTCAGGGCTTCGACATGATCTTCATCACCGCCGGAATGGGCGGCGGCACCGGCACCGGCGGCGCGCCCGTCGTCGCGGCCATTGCCAAGAAGCTCGGCATCCTCACCGTCGCCATCGTGACCCGGCCTTTTGAATGCGAGGGTCAGCGGCGCTCACGGACAGCCTCCGAGGGCATCGACCTGCTGCGCGAGCACGTCGATACGCTCATCATCATTCCGAACGAGCGTCTGCTCGACATCGCCGAGGCCAACACCAGCCTCATCGACGCCTTTTCCCGCGCCGACGATGTGCTCTACAACGCCACGCGGGGCATCAGCGACCTGATCACGGTGCATGGTCTCATCAACCTCGACTTCGCGGACGTGAAGACGACCATGCAGAACGGCGGCACCGCGCTGATGGGCGCCGCGACGGCCTCCGGCGAGAACCGCGCCGAGAATGCAGCCATCGAAGCCATTTCCAGCCCGTTGCTGGACGGCCTTTCGATCTCCGGGGCGCCCAACGTGCTCGTCACCATCACGGCGGGCCGCTCGCTCGGCATCCGGGAGGCTACCGCCGCCACCAGCATCATCCGCCGTGAGGCCGGCGACGACGTGGAAGTCATCTTCGGCACCGTCATCGACGACACGATGGAGGAAAACCTGCGGGTTACGGTCATTGCAACCGGCTTCGACCGCGAACTCCGCAAAGAAGAGCGCGGCGTCCGCCGGACGGTCCCGCTCAACACCTACGGCCCTGTAGATCACCATTACAAGGGAGAGGAGAACATCAGGACGCTGGACGCGCCCGCCTTCGAGCGCCGCAGCACGCCCCCTGCGGTCAACGGGCAGGCGGAGCACAACGGCGAGGAAAAAGACCGCGCCCCCGAAGGCCGCAGCCGCATCAAGCGCCTGCATGTGGACGAACTGAAGGGGCGTTCGGAACCCGTGCGCAAGGACACCGACGTGCCTGCCTTTTTGCGCAAGATGATGGACTAAGCCGTCTCTCCGGAAAAGAGCTTATGGGAAGGACGCGGTGGTACAGGTTGCCCTGCAACGGCAGCCATCCCCAGGTGCGGGCAATGCTCGCGCACGCACTTGCAGGTTGCTCCTTCCTCACGAAAAGGGCCGGGTGTATAACTGCTCTGTAGGGACAGACTGACAAAGAGAGGAGTGACAGAAGGTTGTCACCTCCGTGCCCGAAATTCCGGAAAGGGAGGAATCAATCCTGATTCCGGAGTTTTCCAAGAGGGCTGGAAAGCCCTCCCACAGGCCCCTGAGCAAGGCCGATGTCCCGCGCAGACAGGCGGGAGGTTGTGGTTCATAGCGCGTTGCGGGCCAACGGCGGCCGCGCAGCGTTGCAGCCGGAGGCCGCGCTTCGAGAAGAGGCGCGGCTTCCGGCTTTTACAGGCGCAGCGCAATCGTCCTTCGCAGCCGGCGAGCCGGTTCATGGTCTGGCAGCAACCCCGGGCGCTTACAGAGACAGGGCCGGTGTATGGGTGTTCAGTAGAGGCAAGAAAGCCCTGCTGCGCTTTTCGGGGAACGTACGCACAAGGTAAGCGTCGGAAGGCCAGCCCCTGTAAACGATCCTTGAAACAGACCCGATGGCCGGCATTCCCACAACTGCGACGCAGAACAGAAATCCCCTCGTTCGCGCCTTCCAGTCATTCTTCCAGACGGAAGCTTCGGGTGGTATTCTCTTGCTTGCCTGCGCCGTTCTTGCGCTGATCTGGGCCAACTCGCCGCTTCGTGACCTGTATACGAGTCTCTGGGCCACGTACCTGACCGTCGGCGCGGGCGCGTTCGAGATCTCAAAGCCGCTGCTGCTCTGGATCAACGATGGTCTGATGGCGATCTTTTTCTTTGTTGTCGGACTGGAAATCAAACGCGAGGTGCTGGTTGGAGAACTGGCCTCGCCCCGACAGGCAGCGCTCCCGCTGGCCGGCGCCGTCGGCGGCATGATCGTTCCGGCAGCCCTCTATGCCGCGCTCAACGCAGGCACGCCCGGCCTGAGCGGATGGGGCATTCCGATGGCAACCGACATTGCCTTTGCGCTGGGCGTGCTTGCGCTGCTGGGTCGCCGCGCTCCACTCGCCCTCAAAATCTTTCTGACGGCGCTTGCTATCGTCGATGACCTGGGGGCTGTGCTCGTAATCGCCTTTTTCTACACGGCGCAGCTTTCCTGGACCGCCCTCGGCGTGGCAGGACTTTTTCTCCTGGCGCTCGTGGCAGCAAACCGGCTGCGCGTGTTCCAGCCTATGGTGTACGTCCTGCTTGGCATCGGGCTGTGGGTTGCTTTCCTGAAGTCGGGTATTCACGCAACGATTGGCGGCGTACTGCTGGCCCTCACCATCCCGGCCCGGCAGCGGATCGATGCGCCTTCGTTTCTGGAGAAAGGAAAGCGCCTGCTGGGCGCCTTTGCGGAAGAAGTCGTTCCGGGCCGCGCCGAGCCGACAGACCAGCAGCGCGACGCAATCCACGCGCTGGAGGAAGCCTGCGAGAAGGTCGAGACGCCCCTCACGCGGCTGGAGCATGGGCTGCATCCCTGGGTAGCCTTTTTCATCATGCCGGTCTTTGCCCTCGCCAACGCCGGAGTTGCCCTGAGCGGGGATATGCTGGGCGCGGCTTTCGGCTCGACGGTGACGCTGGGCGTGATCGCCGGGCTGGTGCTCGGAAAGCAACTCGGCGTGACCCTTTTCGCCTGGATTGCCGTGAAACTTGGATGGGCAACCATGCCTGCAAACGTCTCCTGGCGGCAGCTTTACGGGGTGGCCTGGCTTACCGGAATCGGATTCACGATGTCGCTTTTCATAGGCGGGCTTGCCTTTGCGGACCCGGTGTTGCTCGACAGCGCCAAGATCGGCATTCTCATCGCCTCTGTGTTCGCGGGTCTGATCGGTGCGGTGGTCGGTACGGCCCTGTCGATTCCGATCCAGTGGGTGATGGGGTCGATGGGCACCGACACGCTGCAGCGGGTGCTCAACCAGAGTGGCGGAGACATGCCGCCGGAGGCGCGTGCCGTGCTCGAACAGCTCGGGCGTCACGGCGTGGGTGGCGCGCTGATGTTTGCCGGCTTCCTGCTCAGCCTGGTGGTCAACGCGATCTTCGGCGC
>CBDUBU010000197.1:0-7616 GCA_965365465.1 uncultured Rhodothermaceae bacterium | reverse complement strand
AAGATGCGCCGTGGCCTGCCACGAAAGATGAACTCATCGACTATGCCGAGCGTACGGGAGCGCCTTTTGAAGTCATCGAGAATCTGCGCAATATCGAAGACGATGGGGAACCCTACGAGAGTATCGAAGAAATCTGGCCGGATTACCCCACGGCGGATGATGATTTTTACTTCGAGGAAGAGTAGCTCCTTCACTGTTCAAAGATTGGGGCTGTATGCCTGGTATGTACGGATCACACCGTTTTCCAGTTCGGCCCATAGCAGCCTCTGTCACAGCGCTTTCTTGTCTGCGCTGAAATTTGCCCTTCTCGGCATTCTGCTTTTCCTGCCCGGCTTTGCTTTTCCCGCTGAAGCTGCTTCGACTGATGCTCCGCCTGATTCTTCTCATGGCAGGCCCATCGTCACAAAAGTTCGTTTCGAGGGAAACAACTTCTTCTCTGACGATGTGCTTGCGCTGCGTACGCATACAAAGCCCAACCGCCGGTTTCTGGGTATTCCAGGTTTCACATGGTGGTTGTGGCTTTACCGTCTTGGGGCCTCCGGAAGCCTGGGTGAACGTGTAGGGGAAGCATTCATGGCGAGCGGTGAGGCGCCTGCTTATCTGGATTCCACGTTGCTGGCAGCCGACGCCGGGCGGCTGCGCCTGTTTTATTATCAGGAAGGATTTCGAGACTCCCAGATAGCGGTACAGGTAGATACTTCAGCACATGGAAACCGCGCACAGGTGACTTTTGAAATCGACCGGGGACCAGCTACCTATATCCGCAGCGTAAGGTACGATGGCGTAGAGATGCTGTCATTCGAGCAAAAACAGCGTCTGGTACGGGGGTCGCTGCTCCGTCCGCAGATTAGCGACCGCGGCGACCCGCTGCAGTTTGTAACGCGCAGCCAGCGCTACTCGGAATCTACTTTGCTCGAAGAACGCCGTCGCATCCTCACCTTCCTGCGCAACGAGGGATATGCGGCCATTTCCAGAGATTCCATTCGCGCCATTGCGCGAGAGCAAGCGCCGGACTCCATCGACATCGATTTCAGGATTCGTCCGGGAGATCGTTTTCGGTTCGGGGATGTGCATTTTGACGTTGCAGGGCCTGAAGCCGGGCTGCCCTTGAGGCAGGACACGTTGCAGCGGCGGGCGCCGGACGACGATTCCGGGGGAGGAGCGGTTCCCGCAGGCATTCGCAACGAACGACGGCTCCAGCCGGATATGTTGCTGCAGACGCTTCAGTTCGAGCCAGGGGCGTGGTACAATCAAGCGCATCTGCTGGCGACGAAACGCCGGCTAGAGGCTACAAATGTCTTTTCGTTCTCCAACATCGTATCGCTTGCGCCGGATACGACCCGCGAGAGATGGGGGGCCGCGCCGCGCCTTGACCATCGGATTGAACTGAGAACCCGGAGGCGACATCAGATTCGGCTGGAAGTTTTTATGCTTCAGCGTAGTGGTGTGCTTGCCGGGTCGGACGATGAACTGGGGACCGGGGTTGGGCTCTCGTATGCAAATGCCAACCTGCTAGGGGGCGGCGAATCATTCCAGATTCGAGGTACGGGTTCTGTTTCAGCCGACCTGGTTAGCGATTCCACACTATCGGCGCAGGCAGAGGTATCCGCCTCGCTTGTTTTCCCCTATCTGGTGGCTCCGTTTCGCAGCCTCGACCGGCTGCTGAATCTGTATGATGCAAAAACGAGGTTTTCCTTTAGCCTGCTTACCGCTCGCCGCGATGAACTACGTTTGATTATTCGGGGGCGCGGTCTGGCCCGTGCGCGCCTGGAAATGCAGCACACGCCAACACTTGTCTCTCTTGTGGACATTCCCGACCTGAGCCTGAGCAACCCCGATACCCTTCGGTTTTTTCAGCGCGACTTCCTGGACAAGATTCTGGGACGGGGAGATACCGCACTCGTAAGGGACCCTGTTCAGCGTGCACAGATTCTGGAAGACTATACACAGCCTCAGGTGAACAGCGCCTTCCGGTATACGCTACGCTCTGCCCGCGTCAATCCTTTGCGACGCAACCGGGGTTACAGTTACGAGGGGGCCTTTGAAGTGGGAGGCAACCTTCCCTATCTATTTGACCGCTTCGTCTATTCCCCCGATTCGCTCGAAGGGAGCCTGCCCGGCTTACCGATTTTCCGGGGGGAGCGTATAAGCAACCGGTTGGTCTACCGGCAGTACGTGCGCCTTGTGGGAGATTTACGGCAGTACCGGCCCATTGGGCGGAGCGCAGTTCTTGCCTGGAAGTTTATTGGCGGGGTTTCGCATCCTACGGGTAAAGCGAATGTAGTTCCTTTCGACCGGCGTTTCTATAGCGGAGGAGCCTCCAGCGTGCGCGGCTGGGGCCTGCGAGAGCTTGGTCCCGGTTCCGTGAGGTTTTCAGCCGATGCCGATTCCACAGGAAGTTACGCAACGAATATTCTGGGAGGAGATGTCAAGCTGGAGGCAGCCATTGAGGTGCGGGGCACTTTCCTGCGCAACATTCTGGCTGCAGATTGGATGGCAGTAGCCTTTACCGATGCAGGAAACGTCTGGTTTGGCCCTCGCAATCCGGGAGACCCACAGGGACGTTTCCGCTTCAGCTCGTTTTACCGCGAATTTGGAGTTGGCTCAGGGGTCGGCTTGCGGATTGCCTGGGAATACCTGATTGTACGATTCGATCTGGGCTTCAAGATATACGATCCGGCGCGGCGCGGCGATGGAGTGCTGCCTGATGGGTTGCGAAACCTGACGCCGCACTTTGGCATTGGCCATACCTTTTGACGACGCTCGCGTTTATCAACGCTCGCGGATATTGACGCTGCCTCCCGAACTGCGAAGCGTAAGGAGCGGGCCTCCACCGTTGAGCGTCCCATGCAGAGAACCCCGTTCAGCCTTTCCAATCACTTCCACGGGCACTTCCGTGCGAACGCTGCCGCCGGAAGCTTCTGCGTTTATGTCGGCTTGCAGTCCTGGGTCCATTCGCAGGGTTACGGAGCCGCCAGATGTTTTGAGGGTGACGGGACCGTCGGGTTGGACTGCCAGTTCCGCATCAATGCTGCCGCCGGAGGTCCGGGCATCTACTGCGCCATATAGCTGCGAGAGCCGGATGCCTCCGCCCGAAGTATGCGCTTGCAGGTCGCCGCGCACGATGTGGGCGGTGATACTGCCTCCCGAAGTATTGCACGTGACCGGGCCTGCCATATCGCGCACCGTGATGCTGCCTCCCGACGTGTGAAGGGTGGCATTTTTCTCGATTTTGGCAGCCGTTATGGAGCCTCCGCTGGTGTTGGCCTCTACCCGTCCATCAATTTCGGAAACGTCGATGGAACCTCCTGATGTCTTTATGGCCGCATCTCCATGAATCTCGGCAACCCGGATGCTGCCTCCTGATGTTTGCACTTCCACGCCAAAGGAACGGGGAACCTGTATTTCGTATTCGACATGAAGATTTCCCCGCTGAAGCCAATTTCCAGGCCGGTTGTATTCTCCTTCTATTTCCACGCCACGGTTATTCTGATCGAAAGACAGTTCAAATCTGTCGAAAATCTCCTGGGCCTTCCTTTTATCCACATTGTCAACGCCTTTGATAACCCGTATAATTACTTCGTTGCCGGACGCCCCTGCAATACGGACTGATCCGAGGTCGGAACGGAGTGTAAGCGTTTGACCGGGTCTGGTTTTAAAGGATTCTTCGACAACCTCGTCATAATCGTAGGAACGTTGAGCCGAAGCACTTGAAGTGAGGCTGAAAAGTATCGTGCAGAAAAGGAGAAAAGCAGGCGCATATCTGTCGGGCATGGTGTTTTCCTCGCATCCGTAAATCCGGTTTCTACAGCTAGACGACGGCTTTGAAGAAATTGTTACAGGGGGAGAGAAATTGCGCCTTCAACCACGCAAAGAAGAAACTATAGTGGCGTCTCAATCCTCGGCCGCTGACTTTGCAGCAGAAGCCGCCAGAATAGCAGAGGGGGCCTCCAGACTCCTGGGGTATACGCTACAGGGAGGGGGTGCGTATGCAGATCTGTTCTTTGAGCATACGGTGCAGCATACGCTCGGACTGCGTCAGGTGGCGGCGCACGGAAACATAGGGGCGCCGGTGCGTAGCGGGAAGGCGCAGATTGTCAAAGGGGCGGGGCTTCGCCTGCTCAAGGAAAGCCGGGTATGCTATGGCTCGACTGAGCATTTGTCAAGGAAATCGCTGCAGGCGCTTGGCGAAGCAGTGCGCTGTCAGACACCCGATGAGGGGACTGGCGTTGCGGCAATACCGGTCACGGGCAGACCACTGCACCTTCAGGTTCCTCCTGATGCCGCTGACGGCATTGCCACATCCGAGAAAACTGCGCTACTGGACGTTGCGGCAGACGCAGCCTTCTCGCTGGACGAGCGGATCCGGCGTGTGAGTGTCAATTATCATGACCGCGTCCGACGCATCCTGGTTGTTACCTCGGAAGGAGTCCTCACCACAAGTGTTTCTATGCTGCAGGGGCTTCGTGTGGAAGTGCTCATGGTAGACGGCGATCAGAACATCAACGCATACGCTGTTGCAGGGGGGACAGGAGGGTTCGGGTGCTTCTTTGACCACCCCCCGGAGCAAGCAGCGCGTGATGCAGTACGGAGAGCATCGGTGCTGGCAGAAGCGCAGCAGATCGGAGGCGGGGTCATGCCTGTGGTAATCGCGGCGGGAGGGGGAGGAGCCTGGCTGCACGAAACGGCCGGTCATTTTCTTGAGGCAGATGCAGCAGCGCCGGGCAGGCACATCGGGCAGCGCATTGCTCCGTCCTTCGTTAACCTCGTAGACGACGCTACGCTTCCGGGGGGAAGAGGTTCGATGACTTTCGATGACGAAGGGATGCCCGGTCAGCGAACGGCGCTGGTTGAAGAAGGGATGCTTTGTGGTTTGATTACGGATCGATACCATGCCGACCGGATGCAGCTTTCCAGAACCGGCAACGCGCGTCGCCAGGACTATCGCTATCCGCCTTTGCCGAGGATGAGCAATTTATTGATGCTGTCGGGCACAGCCCATCCGGACGATCTCGTAGCCGATGTCAAGGAGGGTCTGTATGTCAGAATCGCAGGCGACGGTGTTGCGAAGCCGGAAGAAGACTGGTTTTCTGTCAAGGTGCTGGAGGGGCGGCGCATAGAACAGGGCAAGATCACTACTCCGGTATCTGGCGTATGTCTGTCCGGTTCCGGTTTGCAAGCACTTGCCGGGATTGCCGGAGTTGGATCCGATCTGTGCCTGGAGACGACGCGGGGACTGTGCGAAAAAGCTGGTCAAGTGGCGCCCGTTTCCATCGGGACCCCGACCGTACTCATTCCTGAGATGCAGGTGCTGCCCTGTGCGTAAGCCTGCTACGATATGCGTGGGGAATCAAAATGGCCTTTGTGAATAACTGGAAAGAGTGTAATCTTCTTGAAGTCTGATTGTCATGCCTTATCTTCGAGAGGGTTGCCATTTTCCGGGAAGATGTATAAGCGTCAGGCGGTTGCAACAATGTCCTTTGGGAGGAAGCACCCGGATTCCCGTGGCTCTGTAGTTTTTATGGGAGACGACGAATCGGAGTAGGCTCAGGGAGGCATAGATCATTTCAACAAGCAGGGTACTACTACAATGACACGAGGGATCTTCTTTGCAGCAACTCTTCTATTGTTTGCAGGCTGCACGCACACCCAAAGTGTAAATCCGGGTATAGCAGACAGGGCCGGATTGTCTGAGTTAAATGCCACTGCCATGGGACGAGGGGCGAAGATAATCATGACTAACGGCGAAACCTTTGGAGGGGTAAGCGTCCGTGTTGCCTTTGATTCCACTTCGTGGATCGATCCCAAGATTAACACCTATCAAGTTGTTCCTACGTCAGACATCGAGAGCATTACGGTGATTCGATCCGGCAAGGGGGCGCTCGCCGGGGTAGGTCTTGGCATCATGGTAGGGGCTGTTGCGGGGACTGTACGCGCCTATGTGGAAGGAGATGATCCTGCCGGCACCCCCTTGAGTTTATCGCAGAAGAAGAAGCATTTCATCTATCCGGTTGCGCACGCTGTGTATGCCATGCTGGTTAGCGCACCGGTTGGCGCTATCATTGGGGACAAAGCCACCTACCGGTTCAGTCCGGGGGCAGGTATTCCGTCGGCCAGCGCCGAGCCTGTTGTAGAGCCATAAGGGATTGTTTGTTGACTTGAGAGCCTGTCGGGCAGGTTCTGAAAGCCGTTTGAGCAGGATACGCCTCGCGCTCAATCGTGCTCTTGCTTCACAGGAAACAGAGGTTATTTTGCGGTTTTTGCGCTTCATTCTGCGGGTTTATTGCGGTTTTTCGTCCGGGTAAAACACCCTTTTTGACTCCAGCAATGCCGTTTTGCGGTTTTTGCGGCCCAAAACGCGATTTTGCGCCCGAAGCCGCTTTATTTTTTCCCTGTCTCACGTCCCTGTCGTTGTGCTGAAGCGCCTCTTTTTCTTACGGGGCGGCCTGCCCTTCGGGTTACATAGACGCTTCGCGCCCGTCAGGATGACACTTCGGGGCGGGTTGGGGCAACCCTTTTCCTCTGTGTCATGCTGAGCGTAGGGAAGCATCTCTGTCTACAGGCGTGCAGGCGCTCGGGGCTTGCTTGTTCCTGTCCTGGCTTCAGTGCAGCAAACTGTTTCCGAAGATAGGCAGCGGCGATCAGGCGCAACAGGTTATTCCGGCAACCTGTTCGGTTCGTGATCGGCGGAGGCGCCCGGAGGCATTGCAGTGAGCCAGTAATGCTACTTACCAGACTATTTCTCAGGCTGCAAAAACAAAAGGAAGGGGCTGCTCCGTCAGGAGCAGCCCCTTCCTTTTTTATCAATGTGTGATCAACGACAGGGCTTACTTGCTGCCCATCTGGTCACACGGCATCGGGAGCGAATCGACGCGGCGGAACTGGCTCGCGCCTTCCTTCTTACTCGTCATGCCGCCGACACGGCCCATGCCGATAGTCAGCAGACGGCTGCCGGCAACACCGTTGTCGATGTAGAACTGCTCGACAGCGCGTGCGCGGTCTTCAGAGAGCCGCTGTGCATTCCGTTCGCCGGGGGCGGCGAATCCTTCGATGCGTACGCACAGATCCGGGCACTCGCGCAGGATTTCGATGTTCTCCTGAAGCGCTGCACGGCCTTCCGGCGTGAGCGTGCTGGAATTGTGCCCGAAGTAGACGGAGTTCAGTTCCGTGATGTCGGCGCAGATAGAGGTACACGGCTGAGCCGTTACGGTAATTGAGCGCGTATCCGAGCCGCCTTCGTTCGTAGCGGTCAGCGTCACGGTGTAGTTACCCGCCGTCGAGTAGGTGTGCGTCGGGTAAGCCGGACCGTAGAGCAGGTCGGTCTGGAAGCCCTCGAGCTGGGAGCATGGGATGACTGCTCCACCCGGACGCCCATTCTCGGTGCCGCTGTCGCACGTCGGGTTCGCGTATACGCCGGGACGCACGAGGTCGGCGCTGACGAGGTAGGCGCCGGTGACGTTCGGGAAGGGGAAACCGAGCTGGAAGTTCGAGCTTTCCACCACGCCTTCACCCAGACTGACGATCTCATTGCTCGTGTGGTCGCCGCGCAGACCGAGCTCGAAGTTGACGTTCTCGCTCTCGAAGACGCGGGTGTTCACCGACACTTCCCAACCCTT
>CBDUBU010000196.1:0-7666 GCA_965365465.1 uncultured Rhodothermaceae bacterium | reverse complement strand
CAGCTTTCGAGGCAGCGCGTAACCTGCAGGCGGTCCTCTTTGACAAAACCGGCACGCTCGCCGAGGGCCGTTTCGGCGTGACCGACACCCTGCTTTTTGCTGATGCCGTGACTGAAGACGCGCTGCTGCATTACGCGGCAGCCGTAGAGGCGCACTCGGAACACCCCATTGCGCAGGGCATCGCGGCTGCGGTTGAGCGCCCTCCAGCTGTCGAGAACTTTAATGCCATACCCGGCAAGGGGGCCGAGGGGCTTGTCGAGGGCCGGGACGTGAAGATCGTCAGCCCGGGTTATCTCAAAGAACACAACTTCTCCTTCAGCGATCCGCGCTACGAAGAACTCTCGGAGCAAGGCAAGACGGTTGTTTTTGTCCTGATCGACGGCGATCTGGCGGGAGCCGTTGCGCTGGCTGACGTCATCCGGCCCGAATCGAAGCGCGCCATCGCCGTCCTCAGGGAAATGGGTGTCCAGACGATGATGCTTACCGGCGACAACCGGAAGGTGGCCGCCTGGGTGAGCCGGGAGACCGGGCTGGACGAGTACTTTGCCGAAGTGCTGCCGCAGCAGAAAGCCGAGAAGGTCAGAGAGGTGCAGGCGCGGGGGCTGAAAGTTGCCATGACGGGCGACGGCGTCAACGACGCGCCTGCGCTGGCGCAGGCCGACGTGGGCATCGCCATCGGAGCCGGTACGGACGTGGCTGTTGAGACGGCGGACATCGTGCTCGTGCGCAGCAACCCGGAGGACGTAGCCGCCATTCTCAAACTCTCACGATCGACCTACCGGAAGATGATCCAGAATCTATGGTGGGCCGCCGGCTACAACATCGTCGCCATCCCGCTCGCGGCCGGCGTCCTCTACAGCCTCGGCCTGCTGCTCGGCCCGGCGGTAGGAGCCGTATTCATGTCAGCCAGCACGGTGATTGTTTCCATCAACGCCCGGTTCCTCAAACTCGACCGGTGACGCTTCAAATAAAACGCGGTACAATCGGCCTTCTGCTGTGTGTAATAAATGGAGCAGTTTTATCCTCCACCGTTTTTTTAGCCTGTAAGAAAACCTGAAAGGAATTTAAGGAGCGCTTAAGGAGCTTTTAAGTTTGAGGCACGTACATTACGCCTCATTACGCTGCCAACCTGATACGGCCTGATGTCTCAGCTTCGCACATATCGCATACTGCCATTGCTCGTCGGCCTGGCGTTCCTCTTCGGGGCAGCCGCGCCGAAGTGGCACGCGGCCTGTGCGGTAATGACGGATCGTGCGCAGGAGACGGAGATGCCCTGCCACCCGCAGCAGGAGCCGCGCCCTTCGGCTCCGGAGATGCATAGCGATGGCCTCGGTATGCCTTGCTGCGGCGCGGCGCGGCAGGTGGCCCCCGTGTGCTGCCCGTCGGAGGGGATGGTCGCTTCCGCCGCTACGACGCCTTCGGAGGCTGGCCCTCGTCTTTTTGCGCTCCTCCCAGTCGGCGTGCTGGCGGAGGCAACGCAGCGGGCATCGGCGCAGCCGTCCGTTTTGCTGGACACCAGGGCGCGCGCGCCTGCTTTCACATCTACCACACTTCGACAGGCCTTTCTCGCCACGTTTCTGATCTGATGGATTCCGGATGGGGCCGCCGCTGCGTGCGGCAGGCGCTGTATGCCTTTTTGCCTTCCCCGGAATAGTCATTCCATCAGAACACCATGCCAGATTTTCGACGCGCCGGCGCGCTCTGCGCTGCGCTCCTCTCGCTGCTGCTCGCACCCTCTGGAGCAGCACGCGCTCAGTCTTTAACCCCCGAAGCGCATGATTCTGTCGCCACGGTTCCGGCGGCTTCTGCCGCTGCGAGCGCAGATTTCCATGTGCTTCGGCTGGACGAACTGCTTGACGAAGTCCGCGAAGCCAACCCGACGCTCCAGGCTGCACGCCTGGAGGCGGCTGCGTTAGCTACACGCCCTGCGCAGGTTTCGGCGCTGCCCGATCCCTCCTTCGGCTTGAGCTACCGGCCCTTTGCCGTCAGCGGCATCGATGGGGTCGTACCGGGCAAACTCGCCCTTCAGCAAATGATTCCCTTTCCCGGCAAGCTGCGCCTGGCGGGTGAAGCCGCTGCGTATGGCGCTGAGATGGCCGCCTGGGACACCGGCGAATTGCTGCTCGATCTGACGTACCAGGTCCAGGAATCTTACTATGAACTGTTCCGCCTCCAGGAGCAGGACCAGCTCATCCAGCAGTTTCAGGATCAACTCGGTGATTTCGAGCGGGCGGCGGCGGCCAGGTACGAAGTGGGCGCCGGGATGCAGCAGGCCATCCTGAAGGCGCAACTGGAACGCACTACGCTTGCCCGGCGGCGGCTCGACCTGGCGGCCATGCGGCGTATGCATCTGGAACGCCTGGCCCGGCTCACGAACCAGCCTGACCTGGCTGCCTCGGAGTCCATAATCCTGGTCGAACGTCCTCCCCTGGAGGTCGTGGAGGAGGAAGCGGTAGCAGAGGCCCTCATCGCCCGGCCCGAAGTGCAGGCGGTCGAGGCGGGTCTGGACATGGCGGCTGCCGAGATCGAGATGGCGAAAAAGGAGTACCTGCCCGATTTCATGGTCGGCGTCGGGATCATGGACATGATGGGGCCGGGCGGCGCTGCCATGCCGCTCGACAACCTGAGCAACCGGTTTGGCATCGAGTTCGGCGTAGTGATCCCGCTCCAGCGCGGCAAACGCGATGCAGCCCTCAAGGAAGCGCGCCTGCGCCGGAGCCGGTTTGAAGCGCGTCTTGAAGCTGTGCAGACCGAAATCAAAACGGAAGCCAACAGCCTGCAAAACCGCCTCCGGGAGGACGAGAAGGCGCTGGCGCTCTACGACGGCACGCTCGTTCCGCAGGCTGAGACGACGCTGGAAGCCACGCTCAGCGCCTATACGACGGGCCGCACCGACTTTCTCGATCTGCTCGATGCCGAACGTATGCTCTTCGACCTGAAAATGGACTACGAAGAGACCTACGCCGATTATGTGCGGACGCGCGCGCAGCTTGAACGCACGCTCGGTGTCGTGGCGGCTGAGACGACCACCCTTTCGCTGAATCCTGACGCGGACGCTCCCGCGCAAGCCCGATAACCAATATGAAAGCTGGAAAATTTACCCTGAACCCTCGTCTGACGATAGCGGCGCTGCTCGTGCTGCTCGTCGGTGTGGCTGCTCTGGCCTATGTCGCCCTGCGCGACGGCAAAGAGCAGGCCGCGTCTGCCGAAACCTCGCACGAAGGGCACGAGATGACCGCCACAGTGGTTGCTGCCGACCGGACGGGTCTCGCTGTCGCTGATCTGAATGGAGATGGCATCGTCTATCAGGATGGGATGCACCCGCAGATCGTCCGCGACGAACCCGGCCAGTGCCCCATCTGCGGCATGGACCTGATGCCGGTTCGCGTCGATGGACAGGAGGAGGGAATTGTTTCTATCGACCCTGTTACCCTCCAGAACATCGGTATGCGCACGGCGCCGGTCATTGTCGAGGCGCTCTCCCGCAGCGTCCGCACCACGGGCCGCTTTGAAGCAAACGAGCAGGGGCTTACCGCCGTCTCGCCCAAGATTGGCGGATGGGTCGAGAAGCTTTTCGTCGACTACGAAGGCGCACGGGTAGGCAAGGGACAGCCCCTGCTGACGATCTACAGCCCGGAACTGGTTTCTACGCAGGAGGAGTATCTGCTGGCCCTGCGCCATGCCGAGCGCCTGGGCGGAACTCCGGATGCCGAGCGCCTGGTCGAAGCCGCCCGCCGCCGCCTGTCTTACTGGGACATCACGGAGGCGCAGATCGACCAGCTGAAAACGACCGGCCAGCCGCAAAAGACGCTCACGCTTTACGCGCCTGCCTCGGGCACAGTCACGGAGAAGACCGTCGTTGAAGGCCAGCAGATCATGCCCGGTATGACGCTCATGGAACTGTCCGACCTGTCGCGCCTCTGGCTGATGGTCGATGTCTACGAGCAGGATCTGGCCTGGGTCAAGGTCGGCGCGCGGGCGCAGGTGGAACTGCCTTACGATCCGGGCAGGGTGATTGCGGGCCGTGTAGACTATCTCTATGACACGCTCGACCCCATGACGCGCACGGTGAAGGCGCGCGTGACGCTGCCGAATCCGGGCCTCCAACTCAAGCCGGGGATGTACGCCACCGTTACCCTGCAAGGCGGACAGACAGAGGCTCTGCCGGTCGTGCCGGAGGAAGCGCTCATCCGTTCAGGGACGGGGGGAGTCGTCGTGATTGCCGAGGGCAATGGTCGTTTCCGCCCGGTTGAGGTCGTGCCGGGCGTCTCTGCCGAAGGGCGCGTCCAGATCCTTCAGGGACTTTCGGGCAACGAGGAGGTCGTCACGAGCGCGCAGTTCCTGATCGACTCGGAGGCGCGGCTCAAGAGCGCCGTCGGGGCGATGATGGCCGGGCACAACCACGGCGGCGCTCCGGCGACATCTGCCGGGCCGGCTTCTAATTCAGGCGCCGACAAAGTGGTTGGCAGCCGGATGGATCACGCTTCGGAGAACAGCCCGATGCAGGCGAGCAGACAGCAGGGCGAGCAGGCAGCAGCCATCACCGTCACGTCGAAAGGGTTTGAACCCGCGCAGATCGCGCTGAAAGCCGGCGTCCCGGCCCGGCTCACGTTCATCCGCAAGACGGAGCAGACCTGCGCCACCAATGTGCAGATTCCGGAAATGAACGTGCCGCCCACCGACCTGCCGCTCGATGAGCCTGTTACGATCACGATAATTCCGACGGAAAACGGCACGTTCACCTTTGCCTGCGGCATGGACATGATCAAAGGCGCCCTGGTTGTCCGGTCCTGACGTTCACCGGTTCGGGCGACGATTACGCTGCCCGGACGCATTCCTTTCGCTACGATGCTGGAGAAACTGATAGAATGGAGCGCCAGGAACCGGCTCATGGTGATCCTCGTGACGCTCATGGTTGCCGCCATCGGCGCCTGGGCCACGCTCAATACGCCGGTTGATGCCATCCCTGACCTGTCTGATGTACAGGTCATCGTGCAGACGAGCTATATGGGCCAGGGTCCGCAGATCGTCGAGGAGCAGGTTACCTACCCGCTCACGACAGCGCTCCTGTCGGTCCCCTTTGCCAAAACCGTGCGCGGTTATTCGATGTTCGGCGAGTCGTTCGTCTACGTCATCTTTGAAGACGGGACCGATATGTACTGGGCGCGCAGCCGCGTGCTCGAATATCTGAACTACGTATCCGACCGGTTGCCGGAAGGCGTGCGGCCCTCCATCGGCCCGGATGCCACGGGTGTCGGCTGGGTCTACCAGTACTCCCTTGTCGATACGACGGGCAACCTGGACCTGGCTCAGTTGCGTTCGTTGCAGGATTTCTTCCTGAAGTACGAATTGCAGGGCATCGACGGCGTGAGCGAGGTTGCCACTATCGGCGGCTTTCAGAAGCAGTATCAGGTCGTCGTAGACCCGCAGAAGCTTTCGGCCTACCGGATTTCCCTGTCGATGGTTGAAATGGCGCTCAAGGCATCCAACAGGGACGTAGGGGGGCGCATTCTGGAGATGGGCGAGCGTGAGTACATCGTGCGCGGAAAAGGCTACCTCAAGGGGCTGGACGACATCCGTTCCGTTCCGCTGATGAACACGCCTGCCGGAACGGTCATCACCATCGGCGACGTGGCGAGCGTGCAGGTCGGGCCGGAACTGCGGCGCGGCATTGCCGAGAAGAACGGCCAGGGTGAAGTGGTGGGCGGGATCGTCGTGATGCGCTACGGTGAGAACGCACAGAAAGTGATCGAACGGGTCAAGGCCCGCCTGGATGAACTGGGGCCGAGCCTGCCCGCAGGCGTCGAGGTGGTGACCGAGTACGACCGCTCGGCCCTCATCGGGCGCGCCGTGGATACGCTCACACACAAGATCTGGGAAGAGCTCTTGGTGGTGGCGCTCATCGTGATCGTTTTCCTGCTGCACGCCCGAAGCGCCTTCGTAGCCATTGTGACGGTGCCGGTGGGTATTTTGATGTCGCTTCTGGCGATGTACCTGCTCGGTCTCAACGCAAACATCATGAGCCTCGGCGGCATCGCCATTGCCATTGGCGTCATGGTCGATGCTTCACTGGTGATGGTCGAGAACGCGCACAAGCACCTGGAACGGGCGCGGGCGCGACTGGGACAGGAGTTGACGAACGCTGAGCGCACGCAGGCTGTGCTGGCAGCGGCCAAAGAAGTCGGCCCGAGCCTGTTCTTCTCCCTCCTGATCGTGACGGTGAGCTTCCTTCCGGTTTTTGCCTTGCAGCAGGTAGAGGGCCGGATGTTCAGGCCGCTGGCGCTCACGAAGACCTTTGCGATGGCCTCCGGAGCCATGCTGGCCGTGACGCTCGTGCCTGCCCTCATGGTGATCTTCATCAAGGGACGCATCCGGCGCGAGGACCAGAACCCGATCTCGCAGTTTTTCATTCGGCTCTACCGGCCTCTCATCCGGGGCACGCTCAGGCATCCGGCAGCAGTGCTGGTGGTGGGTTTCAGCCTGCTTTTCCTGACGCTGCTGCCGGTGCAGCAGCTTTTTCTTGGCAAGACCTACGTGCCCTTCCCCCAGATCGGTTCGGAGTTCATGCCGCCGCTGAACGAGGGGGATCTGCTCTATATGCCGACGACCCTGCCCGGCATCAGCCCGCAGAAAGCAAAGGAACTGCTGCAACAGACGGATCGCATCATCAAGAGCTTCCCGGAAGTCGCCTCGGTGTTTGGCAAGATTGGTCGCGCCGAGAGCGCCACAGACCCCGCGCCGCTCGACATGATCGAGACGGTGATCGTGCTCAAGCCGCAGGACGAGTGGCGCGAGGGTATGACCCAGCGGCAACTCGTTGAGGAAATGAACCGGGCGATCCAGATTCCGGGCCTGACCAATGCCTGGACCATGCCGATCAAGACCCGCACCGATATGCTGGCTACCGGCATCAAAACCCCGGTCGGAGTCAAGATCGGAGGGCCGGACCTCCAGACGCTTGAACAGATCGGCGAGCATGTCGAATCGGTCATCCGCGCCTTGCCGGGCGTCGGGTCGGTTTACGCCGAGCGGGTGATGGGCGGCGCGTTCCTCGACTTCGATATTCGGCGTGCAGAGGCGGCCCGGTACGGCCTGACCACGGGCGATGTGCAGGATGTCATCACGGCGGCCATCGGCGGCATGAACGTCACGACGACGGTGGAGGGCCTGGAGCGCTATCCGGTCAACATCCGCTACCCGCGCGACCTGCGCAGCGACCTGAACAGCCTGCGCAGTGTCCTTGTACCCACGCAGACGGGGGCGCAGGTTCCTCTGGGGCAGCTGGCCGACCTGCGGCTGGTCGAGGGGCCGCCGATGATCAAGAGCGAGAACGCCCGTCCGAATGCCTGGGTCTACGTCGATCTGGCGCAGGGACAGGACGTAGGCTCTTTCGTCCAACGCGCCCGCGAGGCAGTCGCGGAACAGGTCGAATTGCCTGCCGGCTACGCGATCAAGTGGAGCGGGCAGTATGAGTACATGGAGCGAGCCAACCGGCGGCTGCAACTCCTCGTGCCGATCACGCTGGCCTTGATCTTCCTGCTGCTCTTCATTCATTTCAAGCACGCGGGCGAGGCGCTGTTGCTGATGATTCCGCTGCCCTTCGCGGTCGTGGGAGCCGTATGGCTGATGCTGGCGCTGGACTTCAACATGAGCATTGCGGTAGGCG
>CBDUBU010000195.1:0-7682 GCA_965365465.1 uncultured Rhodothermaceae bacterium | reverse complement strand
TACTGGTTCAGGCAAGAATACGGCTGCGAGTTCGTGGATACCGTGGACTCGGTATTCAGAACAGAGGATATCGAGCGCGCTTTCACCAGCGAAGTACCGCTCCTTTTCACGAACCCGGTTCTCCCGATCACAGAGGACCCCACGATCCCCAGGCTATGAAAAAGAAACCCAGGTATTTTATCGGGCTAGACCTCGGACAACTCCAGGACTACACAGCGCTCACCGTAGTGAAGAAGGTGTTTGAGGACGTAGATGTCAAGAAGCCGGATCGCTACAACGGCTATGTGATTGGCTACTCCTACGAAAAGAAGACCGTTTTCAAGCAGTACGAGCTCCAGCACCTTCACCGCTTTGATCTGAGAACGCCTTACGCGCAGATAGCGGAAACGGTCAAGGACATTCAGCGGCGGATTCGGGACGGGAACACCTATGTGGTGGCTGATGCTACGGGCGTCGGGCGGCCGGTCCTCGAAATGCTCGAAGAGGCAGGGGTGAAGGAGGTCTACGGCATCACCATCACCGGAGGCAACAGCGTGAACGTGATCCGGAGCAAAGATGTGCATGTGCCGAAGCGAGACCTCGTCTCCTCCATCAGCGTGCTCTTGCAAAGCCGGAAGCTGAAGTTTGCCGAGGGCTTGCCCTTCGGCGATGTGCTGAAAGCGGAGCTTCAGAACTTCAAGGCAAAGATCAACATAGCGACCGGCAACGACACCTATGAAGCGTGGCGAGAAAGCCAGCACGACGATCTCGTACTGAGCCTGGCGCTCGCCTGCTGGTTCGGAGAGAACCGGGAGCCGGACGATTGGAGCGAGATCAGGGCGCTCTACAGCGCCGGACAAAGACTGTAAACCCATAGAGGATAAGCCATGAATGCATTCAAAGCGCGGGCACTGAAAGAACTGGAAGCTCGCATCGATGATGAGTACGCGAGAACACAGATCGCCAGGATGGAAGCGGAGAAGCGCCTTTTCCGCCGTGAGGACGGAACGCTGCACATCGAACTGACGGACGGGCAGGTGCTCGTGCCGGGAGAAGATTACCAGCTCCGGCGTCTGGTACAAGACATCACGGAGAATGCGCCGGCGAACCACCGCAAGCGCGATACGCCGGAGCGCTACGAAGCGGCGGCGGCGCTCGGCAAGGCTATGCTCCGAAAGGGCGACACCTCGGACAAAGTAGCGGCCCGGCTTGGCCTTCTGTAACCACCTAAAATAGCGAAAGACCATGCAGCAACTTGAAAGCGAACGCGCCACGCTCAGCAAACGGCGGGACGGCCTCCAACGTGAGATTGACGCTGCGCGTCAGGACCTCGAAGCAGCGCAGGCAGATCTTATCGACGGGAAGACGGGAGCAGGCGAGCGCGCCGCTTCGCTCCAGGCCCATCTCACGGCGCACAAAGGCGCGCTCCGCACGCTGGAGCACCGGCTAGAGGATACTGAGGCGCGGCTAGAGAAGGCGCGCCAGGAGGCTGCACGCGAGCGAAAAGAGGAGGAACTTCTTCGTCTTGCTGCGGCTGCGAAAGATGCTTTGAAAGAGAACGAGGCGGCGCGCCTTACGCTGAGAGAGGCGTTTGAAAAGGCAAGGGGCATCATCATCGAAGTTGGACGCCGGCAGCAGGAAGCGGTCCAACAGTTCCGCCGCCTCTATAGCAACGAAATAAGCTTTGATGAACTGGCGCGCCGGGGCGGGGATCTCTCGGCAATCCTGACACTATGGGGCGAAGGCGCCCCCCGCTATGTGCGCCGCCAGGAACTGGACCTCGGAAGGTACGCGGGGATCGTGGGGAAAGCTATTTACGAGGCGGGCGCCCTGGAGGCAGCAGAAGCAAGACGCTTGCAAATGAAAGGGGATCCCTCTCATGACGCTGATTGATCCGGGTCCAGAGGCCGGGCGCTTCTACGAAGCCCTCCAGGCCGTCGGTGTGCAGCCGCGCGAGGCCCTGCGTGATCCCGTTCTGGCAGTCCGCCTCTGCGCCTGTGCGGAGATGGAGGACATTGAGCGGTTTTTGAAGCTCGCCACGCGGGGAAACATAGACAAGGGGAACGAGGATGAAACCCGGCTCCTTGCCGTGGGGGTGCTCTCCCGGCTCTTGGTCAAAGCCCGGAGGCATATGCGGCCCGCAGGTATACACGCCGGCTAGTGTTTGCGCGCAAACGTCCCGTTAACCCTGTAGCAAAACAGGGATGAGTAAATATGTAATAGGGTAAAAGTGTAATGTCCGATCCGCCGTCTACCCCCTGCGGATCGGCCGCTGCCAGGACTCCCGCTTTTCTCTCTTCCGACTTGGAGAGGTTTCGGGCGCCGGTGAGTGTGACTGAAGAGCGAAAATAAACCGGTGCGTTTCATCGTATGACGATGAACTCAGGCAGAATGTGGGAGCGGCGTGGCTCCCGCTCTTGCAGGCACATCTTCCGATTACTTTCCGCTTTGCCATACTATGGCCTCTGTATTTGACCTCTAACGAACGCTATAGGGTGGATGTGAATATGTTGGCAGGGGACGGGATCGTGCAGCACGCCTAAAGCCAGGGTCCTACTCAAATGCGATGAGCGTCGAGTAAGTGAGTTACTCAAAAAGATCCGCATGTGACCCGGTACGGCCGAGCAGTACTTCCTCCTCGGTGACTTCGTAGATAAGAAGCCAGTCCGGTTCAACGTGGCACTCTCGTTTGCCCGCGTAATTGCCTGAGAGAACATGGTCCCGGCGCCGGGACGGGAGCGGCTCCCCGGCCGCAAGGGCATCGATGACGACCTCCAGCTTGCCCAGGTCCTTGCCCCGCTTCCGGGCGCGCTTGAGATCTCGCCTGAACTGCGTGGTGGTCGTTACCCTTCGCATCAAGCGTCCAGGTCTTGGAGCATCTCCTTTGCCGAGCCGTAGCTTTTCAGGCCCCGGCGCAGGCGCATATCATCGAGGGCAGCCCTCGTCTCTGCATTCGGAATGCGCACCTCGAAGGGAAGTCCTTGCTGCAAGCGCACCTGGTTAAAGAAAAGCCCGATCGCTTCGCTCGTGGTGATGCCGAGTTCCTGAAAAATACGCTCCGCTTCGGACTTTACGTCCGGCTCCATGCGGGCCGTAATCACTGCTGTCTTGGGCATGTCGTCCTCCTGTCTGTCGCCATTAGAATGCGCCATGAATGTACTACGTTTGTATTACAATTGTTGCAAAGAAAAAGGGCGGCGCCGGTGAAGGGCGCCGCCCTATGTTTGCGCGCAAACACTTTGCCTGTTCAGCCAACATAGAACCCAGGCTTAGAACGGAAGCTCCTCCTCCCGGCGGGCGCCTTCGAGCGCTTCGTTGCACACGTCCCCCGCAAGGCCGCACCCGCAGGGGCATTCTTCGACCTCGCCAAAGAGGCGCTTTCGGTCTCGTAGGCGTCCCTCTTTCATCTGGCGATCCATCTCCTCTTTTGCCCAGAGCAGGAGACCCAGGTTGCTTATCGTGAAGGTTTTCATAATCGCTGCTCTTTTAGTTCAAGGCATACGCCTTCCACATAGCCCCACCGTGCTTTACCGTCTTCGGCCGGGCCGTGACCTCCACCACTTTGTAAACAATAGGGTTCAGCACCTTGACGCCCTTCGGCGCAGGGACTTCATAGAGCACCTTTCCGGACAGGTCGATAATGAGGGCGATAGGTTTCATGCAGTCACCTCCTGCTTTGCGTGCTGGACCGTGAGCGCCCGCAGTTCCTGTTCGATCTCCCAGGCCATGTTTGCCACGTCCTCACAGACCGCTTCGGCAACCCTGCGGTACTCGCTTTCGTCCACCGAGGTGCTGCCCTTGCCGATCAGTTCGGAGACGGCTCCCAGATAGGCGCCCGTCCGGTCAAGGTCATAGATAATGCCTTCAAGCTCACCTCCGACGGCGGCGCGCAGGCGCCGCGAGACCCCCTCAAAAATGGCGGCTGCATCGATGAGCAGCACCGCGCTCCAGGGCTTGTAGTCGTTTGCCAGGAACTCAGCGGCTTCGGCGCTTTTTACGCCGTTGCCTTTCAGAAAGCACATCTGTTCAGCCTCAGCAAGCACCAGGCACAGACATTTCAAGCGTTCGGCGCGGAGCGCCATTGTCTGAAAACAGTTCATAGCTTTTTTGCCTCCAGGCGAAATCTCTCGCCTTTTAGTAGAGCGGTGACAAGTTTTAGTAGATGAGCGACAGGATGCGCTGCCTTGCCTCTTCCATCGTCTGCGGGGCAGGCAGCCGGTCAGCCAGGCGGATCACTACAGGCTCAGGCTGCGCCTTAATGCGCGTCTTCAGGGGCCGGATGCTCTCCACGGTATCGAGGTTGACCGTGCGGCTCTCGCCCTTGTCCACGTCAAAGACGACCATCTGGAGCGGGCTGCGGGAGCGTGCGCCGGCGTAGTAGCAGAGCATACGGCGGTGTTCGCCGTTCCGCTTGGTGAAGTGAACCACCAGCAAGTTTGTGCGGCCGGTCGTGTCGAAGAGGCGGCGTGCTTCGTTTGTGTTCATCTCTTTTACCCGTGTTGTACATTGGACAATGACTACACAGCAAAAGTAAACATATTTTGCTTACTAGTCAATATAATTAATTGACCAAGTAAACTTTATTTATTACCTTTATGACAGATGAACAGTTCTCCTGGATTAAAACAAGCAGACTCATGGACACGATGGAATTAGCGCGTAAGGCGCGGGGGCTACGAGCGGAGCAGGGCCTCACGCAGGAAGAACTAGCAGCCAGGATCATTAGCGAGAGGACCGGCAAGCCGATCTCAAAGCAGATGATTTCGAGAGCCGAGAACGAGGAGGTAGGTACGGAGGCAAATAATCTCCGCATTCAGATAATCGAAATGCTGACCGGCAAGAGCCTGAATGGTCCTGTTTGGTTCTTCACTGAGGACGTGCCACCGGCAGCCTAATAGCGTATTCGTGGCAATGAATAAA
This sequence comes from uncultured Rhodothermaceae bacterium, assembly GCA_965365465.1. Classification (GTDB taxonomy): domain Bacteria; phylum Bacteroidota; class Rhodothermia; order Rhodothermales; family DASSAV01; genus CBDUBU01. The sequence continues at coordinate 2,783 of CBDUBU010000195.1, read as the reverse complement.
TCTGAAATGAGTCCGGACGCGAAGCGTCGGAAAATCAAACTGGCCCTTCAGAAAAAGAAATATGAGGAGGCATTACAAGCGCCGACTCCGCATAGCGAAAAGAAGAGGTCAGGTCCAGAGTGGTTCGCGCAAATTGCTATCCCAGACTATCTGGATGATGCTAGCGAGGGGTTCGATTCTGATACATTCATCTCGCATCTGGAATCCAACCGTGCGAGATGGGCGCGAATGCTAGACGATGGAAAGATCACAGCAGTTAGGGCCGAGGAAGCAGAATTGCTTAATGAACTAGAGATGTTGAAAGCAGAGCATCACGAAAATGGAGGAGAGGCCCGGCGACTCATAGAAGAACATGACCAAGCTCCAGAAGGGCTAAAATCAATCCTGCTCGACATCGTCAACAGTGCTCATGGCGTCTCATGGCTTCCTGATACTCCATATGAAAAAGAGATTGTCCGGATTAGTACCCGTCAGTCAGACATAATGGGGCTAAAAAAGGAGTTGGAATCTCGGCTTCGCATCTTGCGAAACGTAATAGGGAGGTATCTCCATTTCGGAGACATTGACCCTTGGGACGAAGTCTACGCGCAATTCGAGGTAAGTGAGAAGGAGTTGCAGCAGGCATATGCTAAGGCAGGTGTTGCTGAAAGTGAACCCCAGACGGAAGAGGTTGAAATCGCAGCACTACAATACGAAGACATGAGAAGCATTTACGAACAACAAATCTGGTTCGTATACCAGGTCTTCAGCTACACAACCAGCAAAGTCCGAAATGCTCGCAACTTAGGACCCTTTTTGAGATCGGCAATAGAAGCCGCGAATAAAAAGGACCCAATGGTGCATACAATCGTGAGTGATGAATCTTGGAGGAGGGACATACGCCGTAAACTAATAGGGGCCGGACATACTTTGAAGGGCAAGTTAACAGTTCCTGTTTTTTCATCTCTTGTAAAGAGGGAGATGGAACGTATTACAGACGAGATCCGAAACGGAAATCGAAACGGAATTTTGCGGAATCGAGAGGATGAATCGGAATAGAAAACGCCCTGTTTGCGGGCGTATACCGATTACGGTATACTACGATTAGCAACAAAAAACGGCGGCACCTTGGCCTAGGAAACCTGCTGGTGCCGCCGTTCAGGATGCGAAAACACTAACTGGCAAGGGTAATACCTAGCCACAGCGCCTTCGTATATCTAATAATCTACAGCGAGGTAGGCAAAATGGCAAAATCCCTGCGTTATCCGGCCGTCATATCGATTCGGCTAACCGAGGATCAGCGGGCGAAACTGGAGGAAGCGGCCGAACAGGCCGGGGTCAGTCCATCTGAGTGGGCGCGACTGAAACTGTTGCACCCAGTCGGGCAGCACGGTTCCGATAAAATGGAACGCAGATCACAGGCAGCCTAACCAAAAATGCGCCGCGATCCCCAGGCAAAGGACACGCGGCGCAAAAATCAACACGGACATGGCTAATATACAAAAATCCTGGCAGCGTTCCAGCGACCGGGAGGCGTATGCTCGCGTTTTCGGTCCTCCGGCGCTGAGCCTGTCGAGGCGGCGCGGCATTCTCCACGACGTGCGCCCAATCAAACACGGTCGCGGCTACCTGATCCGGGCAACCGTCCAGCTCGAAGGCATCCTCGTTCGCGGCGTGCTCGCCAGCAGTGCGGGTGTCGCGTGGCCCACCCGGTGCGGAGATCCGGTTATCGATTTCGTAGACGCGGACCTCATGGCGCGGGCAGAGCGGGCGCTCATGGACGCGGCCCGGCAGGCCGGGAGGCGGGGCGCATGAGCAAATACCTGAGCCGCCCCGTCACCTATCTAACCAGCATTTTCACCTCAGACAGGTTTGAGACGATCCCGCTCAGCGAAGCGCTCCGGCGCATTGCCGACGGGGATTACCGGGACGAGATCGAAAACGTGCTCAGCGCCCGTACGGAAGAGGAGCAGCAGGAGCGCAAAAAGTCTGTTCCTGCCTTTGCCTTCAGCGGTACGTTTGCCGGCAGCGTCACAAACGCCCATCTCAGGGAGCATAGCGGACTCTGCGTGCTCGACTTCGACGACGTGGGCAGCGCGCAAGACTTCATCAAGTACCGCTGCGAGGATGAGCCGTGCGTCGCAGCAGCCTTCCCCAGCACGCGCGGCGAGGGCGTCAAGGTGCTCGTTGCGGTTGATCCAGTCCCGCAGAGCGATGCCGAGCACAAACGCGCCTTTGCCCAGGTCTGCGCATACTTCGGCGCAAGCCCCCAGGAGGATAAGCAGAAGGATGTTCGGAGGCTTACGTTCGTATCGGCTCCGGAGCGCATCTATGTAAACCATGAGGTCGAGCCGCTGCGCGTTGATCTCTCGGAAGCGCAGGCGCGGGAGCACAAAAGCAAGGCCGGATCGCACCGGGCAGTGTACGACGAAAGCGGCAGGATCAAAAGTGGCCTCCAGTACAATACGCTAATCGAAAGCGCCGGCGACATGATCGTGCGGGGCGCGCCGCTCGATGTGGTGCTCTCAACAATCCGGCACCTGTTCGACCACCACCTGCAAAACCCGAACAAATGGGAGCATGTGGAACGGGGTGTGCGCTCGATCTACGAAAAACACCACGCAAAGCCGGGCGTATACCCGGCACCCGGAGCGCTGCTTCGCGCGTGTTTTGCGGATCTCTATGCAGCAGGGCTGATCGATTTGCCGGAAAGTGCCGAAAGTGCCGAAATTGCCATGTGCCATGACGTAGAAGAGGCGGCACTTTCAAACTCAATATCATGGCAGCCCTTCCCGACGCACCTC
>CBDUBU010000194.1:0-7693 GCA_965365465.1 uncultured Rhodothermaceae bacterium | reverse complement strand
CATGATAGACGAACTCATCCCGGTCGGTCAGCATCACCAGCCCGTCCAGCGTGAGCAGCCGTCCGAAAACGTCGGTTTCAAAGACCTCGACGCGCTGGAAGTCGCTCTGCCTGCTGAAAAGAACCCGCTCGATGCCGAACGTGATGCCGGTGCGCCCTTCCCAGAACTCGGTATACTGAAACTGACTTGCTTTCTGCTCCGCCATGATGATTGGATCAAAAGTTCAAAAAAGCATGATGCCCGCCGGCTTACGGGCCGGGGGCATCACAGGATACGAGTTTTTCAAGCTTGCATTCAGGCCGCCAGTTCCTCAAACATCGGCTTGTGCGCCACCCGTTGCGGGAACAGCCCGCGCTTGAGTTCCATGCTGGAAACGTTACGCGCGTGGAAGTTCCGCTCGAGGTACTTCTGAATGACCCAGGGATCAATGGTTTCCCCGCAGGTGAAAACATCGACGGCGGCATAGCCATGCTCCGGCCACGTATGAATGGCTACGTGGGACTCCGCGATGACGACGACGCCGCTCACGCCGTGGGGACTGAACCGGTGAAAAGTGTCGGAGATGATGGTGGCTCCAGACTGACGGACCCCTTCGAGAAGGATCTCGCGGATCAGGTCCTCGTTGTCCAGAACCTTTCGATTACAGTCGTAGAACTCGACCAGAATCTGTCTTCCGAGTGCTTCCAAAGTACTACCCTCCATGATAAATGCACCCCCCGTGTGCCACGCACGGAGAAACATTGTATGTGTTAGCGCTCGACATCGAGCATCCACCCATACAACCGCAGTCCTGGCGAAGGGTAGGGTAGGGGGACGCCGGAAGACGTTTGGAATACGCTGCTTGTCGCGATCCCCTTCAGCATACTTCGCCAGCCGCTAGCGCTTCACAAAACCCCGGCTGTACGGGGCGCTGTGAGTCTATGCGATGTAAAGAACGCGGATCAGGCGGTTCAGGGCCTAACCTGGCGGCATCAGGCGCTACCCTGATAGGCGGTTACGAAACGGATAAAAGTATTTTATCACGCAGGCGCATACAACCTGTTTTCGTGTAAAATGTTCTGTAGAACGTTTCACCTTTTGCCCGGCTGCTGCTTTTCCTTTAGTGAGCACCCGCAAACGCATCTTTTGGGTTCCTGTTCCGGCGCAAACCCGCGAAAAACAGGGGGTGAGGCATATTTTTCTTGCCGGGGCAAATCTTCAAATTTATTTCTCCCGGCGGGACGTTTCTCTTTTCCGGAGTTGATTCGGACAGCAGGCGACGGAGCGGGGAATCTTGATTGCTATGTCCGGCGTTCTTATTTTTAAGATTCTATGGCGCGGAAAGCGCAAGCGCGATCCCGTAGCTCAGGTGGTAGAGCAACTGACTTTTAATCAGTGGGTCGCAGGTTCGAATCCTGCCGGGATCACCGCACAAACCCCCTCGGAAATGGCCTCGCCGGTTCCGAGGGGGTTTTGTGTTTTACGCCTCTCCGCCGGAAATGCAGGTTGTTGCAGGGGTCTCGGAACTGGATTCCCTGGCTCCGGCTGTGACCCCATCCTGTTTCGCCGTACAGAGGGAGGCTCCCCCTGCTCGCGTTCGACCCGTCTGTACCGTCATGGCCGCGAGGCTTCGGCAACTCCCGGGCCGCTGCGAGGCCCGCAGGGCGCCTTCATCAGGGCGGCGCGGCTGCGCCCTCCTCGCCGAAACCGAACGGGGGGAGGGGCGTATTCTCCCCCATATCCTGCAATGGCGTTTACCCGCACCCTCGTGCCGGCGCCGACACGGTAAAGCTATGCTCCGGCGGCTGATTCCATACCTGGCCCTTACCGCCTTCGTCCTGTCTCTGCAGGCGGGCGCGCCTTCCCTGTGCCTCGGATCCTCCCCGTCTCCCGGCGCCCGGCACGCGCACGGGACGACCTTCTCCGAAAGCGGCTTCCATGCCGCCGCCTGCCCGGTGAAGCCGCCGGCGCTCGACCGGGCCCTCGTCCCCGATCCTGAAGATGCTCCGGACGAACCCCCTGCGGCTCCGTTTGTCCGCACGCCTGCGGTTCGCGTCTTTTCAGCTTCCAGCCGGGAAGGGTTTGTTCCTTCCGGGTTTCCCGTCTACCGGCCGCTGTTCCAGCTCTTGTGCGTCCTGCGGAATTGAGTCCCAGCCGCTCTCGCCCGGCAGATTCCATGCATCGAATCTGCGGCGCCTTCTCTTTTCAACCCTGGCTGGAGAAAACCATGAACACGGAAGAAACCTTTGTATCCACAGCATGGACGGCGGCCCGTGAAACGGAAGTCGTTCTCGAACTGACGCCGGAGGGCCTGATCCAATCCGCCGCAGGCGACACGGAGCGCCTGCTTTCGTGCGGGCCGGAGCGCCTGACCGGCACGTCGCTGTTTCGGCACGTCATTGACGAAGACCTGCTTTATGTGTTCAAGCAGGTGGGCGCCGTCGCGCTCGGAGACGAGCAGCAGGTGACGCTCGGTTTCCACATGCGCAGCCCCGGAGGGGGGTGGCGGGCCGTCCTGGCGCGTGCGACGGGCCGGATGGAGGCCGGGACCACCCTCGGCATCATCCTGGCGCTGCACCTGGCAACGGCAGCGGCAGACCTCTCCCAGATCGTCTTTTAGCAGCCGCCGGGGGCCGGTCCCGTCCGGCCTCCGGCATCGCGCCTGCTGCCCTCTGCAGCGGCGATGTGGAAACTTGCCGTTGAGTCCAAACCTGCCGGGTGGTATTATCCAGCGGCAGATTGCAGACCGGCGAACAGGAATGAAGCATCAGAACCTCAAGGGCAGCGTTGTCATCGTCACAGGCGCATCGAGCGGGATCGGGTACGCCGCTGCGCTGGAACTGGCGCGGCGCGGGGCGCAGGTCGTGGCCGCCGCCCGGAATGAAGCAGCGCTCCGGCGGCTCCAACGGGAAGCCGAAGCCCTCGGCGGGCAGGTCCGGGCCGTCCCGACCGACGTTTCGGTACGGGAGCAGGTAGAAGCGCTGGTGGAAGAGGCTGTGCGGCAGGAAGGACAGGTGGACGGCCTGGTTGCCAATGCCGGCCAGTATTTCCGGAGCCGGATTGCAGAAGCAGACGTGGCCCTCTTCGAGCAGTCGTTCGCCGTCAACTTCTACGGGGTGCTGTATGCCGTCAAAGCGGCGCTGCCGCACATGACGGAGCGCGACCGGGGCCGGATCGTGATCGTCAACAGCCTGGATGCAAAAAAAGGGATCGTGGGAGACGGGCCTTATGTGGCTGCCAAGAGCGCGCTGGCCGGGCTGGCCGATGTGCTCCGGCAGGAGTTGCAGGCAGGCAACGTGCGCGTCACTTCCATCTACCCCGGCCGCGTCGATACGCCCATGGTCGAGGGGTTGCGCACCCCCTGGATCTCACCGAAGATCCCGCCCGAAGCGGTGGTCAGGGCCATTCTGAAAGCGCTGAAGTCGGGGATGCCGGAGATCGTGGTCCCCGGGGTGTACGCGCCGCTCGGCGCCCTGAACAGCACCCTTCCCCGCCTGATGGACTGGATCTACAGACGGTTCAAGGTAGAAGGCATCCAGGAAAAGCAGGGCTGAGCCCTCATTCCCGGCAGCGCCGGTCGACCCAGAGCGCGGTCTCCGTGAGCGACATACACCCGGTGAGGTTGGTGCCGTGGTGCGGCTCGACGTGCATATCGCCCTGGTAGTCCTCGTTGTCGCGCACGGCCTGTTCCAGCGCGCCGAGTTTCCCTGCAAACGCATAGATCGCAGACTGCGGCGTGGAGCACGAAACGGGAGGGTTGCCGGCGCCGTGCAGCGCGTACCCCGGCGGCGCGAGGTTATTGACCGGATAGCCGTGCCAGTGCGAAATCGAGAGGCCCGATTGCATCAGGGTCCGGGGGAAGGAAGACCTGTGCTCCAGGCCGAGCAGCAGGCTTGCGGCAATGGCGTTTCCGGTGGCGTGCGCGAGCATCACGAGGGTGTCATAAGAAGGGCGGCCCTCGAATTCGCGCGTGCCTTTCGGCGTGTCCACAATGATCCGGCCCTGGCTCAGCCCCATCCTGACCAGGTCCGTATGCGGGTTGAGGTTGGTCTTGTCGCAGCCCGACCGGGTGGAAAGGATCCACACGTCGGGGACGGGCACGAACCAGGTTCGGTCCAGAAACTCGATCCGGGCGTACGTCTCCCCCGCCACTTCCTGCGTCGCATGGCCGTTCCAGTAAACGCCCCGGAGGGCGTCTGAGGCGTTCCGATCCACCAGCGCGGGCCGGACGGGCGTGGGAAGCTGCCGCGCGATAAACCCGTAGCTCATCCCGGTCCTGTGATCCAGGTAAGCCGTCACGATGCGCCGGTAAAGGGGGCTGCGGTAGGAAAGCGCGTCAACGGACGTGTGGGAAAGCATCAGCCGGTTCTGCTTCCAGATCTGCCCGCTGCGGATGAAATCCTCGACGTACGCTTCGTAAGCGCCGTCCTCCACGTCGAGCCGGCCTTCGCGGAAAACGAGTTCGGCGCGTTTCGGCGGGATCACCTGCGCCGCCAGTTTGGGCACGAGCGACTGCATGACATCCTGGTGCATTTGCTCGCGGGCGCCGCAGCGGATGACGGCGCCGTTCATCGTGCAGATCGTCCACCGATCCGCTTCCACGAAAACGGGGATATGGGTCATGTTCCAGGCCAGCACGCCGACGATGGCGTCCAGGGTTGCCTGAAGGCTCGCGCTGGGGGCGACGGGCGGCGGCCCTTCGTAAATGGCTACCAGCGGATTCTGGTACAGCCCTGTAACCCGGTGGATCGCTAGCCGGTCGTCTTCCGCCTTCCCCTGCTCGATAATGATGATGCCGGGTTTCACCTTGCCGGTTTCGGGATCGAGAGACGCCGGAAACGGAATCACCTCCACGCCGCACGCCCTGAGCACCGCCGCGAGCGATTCGGAAAAGTCGCTCAGGCGTTCCGTCGTCTCGTGCGGAGGGTAGAACGTTACGCGAAGGGACTGCGCCATCTTTTCCGGACTCAGCGGCACATCGTCCGGGATATGGAGCAGGTTCTGAATAACAGTCGGATTAATCATTTTTCCATCATTGCTGGATCGGGCGCCTCCGGGTGCGGGAGGCGCCTCGAAGAAGGACGTTGCGGCCCACAACTTTACACTATGGTAATATCAAACAGGGCAGCAAGTCCAGTTAAATCTACAGGGAAAGCTTAGAGCGGCGGCGGCGGGCTGCAACGGCGCAGGCAGAAAGGGGTTTCCTTGCCGGAAACAAGCAGCCGCCCGGCAGGAAGCGCCGGGAAAGACAGGTCAAACCCAGGGCGAAGTGTAGACGCAAACCGGCTCGTCGCCGTGGCGCCCGTAGAGCAGGAAGCGCAGTTTGGCCGGCGCCTCGGGCGCTGCCGCCTGCACCTGCACGATCCCCAGGTTCAGCATTCCGTAGGGATTCCGGTTTTTGCCGTCCACCCCTCTGAGGAGCCGGACGGCGGCTTTTACCTCTCCGTCGCGTGTGGCAAGCGTGCGGTTGAAGCGGATCAGCCACTTGGACCCTACCCGGATCGCCCGGCTCGCCCGGTTCGTCAGGCCGCTGGAGATGAACTGGTGCAGGCCCCCGCCGCCCTCTTCCCACCGGAGTTCATGGACGCACCCGATGTGGATGTCGCCGCTGAGCAGGACAACGCGCTGCTGCGGGTTCTCTTTCTGGTGGATGCGGATGATCTCCAGAAACCGATCCCGGTCCCGGATGTGGGCCAGCGACGACCAGCGGTCGGAAAAGTCCTCCCCCGAAGGCGACAGGCGCGAGGCGACCCGGGCCAGGAGCCGGGGCAGATGCACGGGCGGAACGCTCAGGACGAAAAGCAGCACTTTCCGGCCGCGATGCTCGGCGAGAAAGGCGCGGAGGTCGCGCTCCTGCGCGTCCGAGTAGAGCCTTCCGTAGGCATCGGCGCGGCGTTCGGAGCGCAGGTCCATCACGAAGGCTGCCGTATGCCCGTAGCGCATCGCGTAATGAAAGGAAGCGGGCAGGTCCGTCGTATCGGGCAGCATGTGGCGCCCCTGGTAGTCATAATAGGCCCAGCGCGCGCCCGCGCCCAGCGCCTTCCATTCGAGCGTCTGATGCGCCGGATCGGACCCCCAGTTGTCTACGATGTCGTGGTCGTCGAGGATCGTATAGCAGGGGTAACAGGCAAAAAGTTGCTTCAGGCCGGAGAGGTTCCAGAAATGCCGGTAGCGCTGCTGGTAGAGGCGGCGAACCTCGTCCGTCGTGCAGTCCTGGACGCGGCGGCGGCCCGGCGGCGCCACGGTTGCGAAGTAGGCGGGGTCAAAGAGGGAGAGGTTTTCCGGAAGGTCCGCGTACATCTGGTCGCCCATCATAAAGATGAACTTCACGTCGTGCCGTTCCAGGCAGCGCTGCGCGGCGGCAAGCATCTGGCGGGCATCGGCGCGGACGGCGCCGCTCTCGCCGAAAGGCTGGTTGCAGCTCATGGCGGCAAACGAAAAACACGCGGGGGTGTCGGCAGCCTCCCGGGGGGCGGTCTCGAACCGTCCCTCCCCCACCAGCCGCCCGTCCTCCTGCGACGTGATGCGGTAGCGGTAGCGCTGCAAAGGTTCGAGGGCGGCCCCTTCGCCCGGCAGCATGAAGCCCAGCGTATGGTCGCTTTTTTCATCCGGCGGCATCTCGACCGTCCGCTCGGCCCCGGCCTCGCCTGCCGCGCCCTCCGGCTGCCACCAGACGCGGTACCGCCCGGGCGCTCGCGTGCGCATCCAGAGCCGGACGCTCTCAGGGCCGGTTTTGCCCACTGCCACGATGTCATCGAGCGGCTCGTTTCCAAAACCTCGCGCCATGCTGTTTCCGACCTGTGCTGCTTTTTCAGGGGCGGCCCGCCGGCGCTCATCGAGGCCCTGCGGGCGGCATATCACAGAGAAAACACCGTTGCGCGGCGCGGCTGTTCCGGAAGTCCTGTGAAAATCAGAGAACGCACGCCAGCCTTGCAATGCCGGATCTCTCTCGGGCCGGCAGGAACGAGCGGGCGTAAGGAGAGGGGCGGCGGGGGTTGCATCTTCCGGGGCGGCGGCGTTATTTGCGGGACTTCGGACCCTGCTGGTGCATCATGGCCTCTCCTCCTCCCACAGAACCGGCGCCCTCCCCGGCTGCCGTCCAGGATTTCATCACGCGCTGGAAAGCGTCGGCGGCGGCAGAACGCGCCAATGCCGCGCCGTTCCTGAGCGAGCTGTGCGACCTGCTCGGCGTCGAACGCCCCCGCCCGGCGGCCGCCGATCCCCGCCGCAACACCTACGCCTTCGAGCGCACCGTCACGCTCGACGACGGCGAGGGCCGCACCTCCACCGGCTTTATCGACCTCTACAAACAGGGCACCTTCGTGCTGGAGGCCAAGCAGGGCAGCGATGCCCCCGCTCCCGAAGACCCCCTCTCCGGCGAGCGGCCGCGCCTGAAGGCGGGCACGGCCCGCCGCGAAACGCGCGCCTGGGAACGGGCCATGAAAAAGGCCCGGGAGCAAGCCCTCCGCTATGCCCGCTCCCTCCCGGCGGAGGACGGCTGGCCCCCCCTGCTCGTCGTCGTGGACGTGGGCTACTGCATCGACCTCTACGCCGATTTCTCGCGGCAGGGCAAGCATTACGTGCCCTTCCCGGACCCGGCCCGCTTCCGCATCATGCTGGAGCGCCTGACCGATCCCGAGGTCCGGGCGCAACTGCGCCTCGCCTGGCAAGACCCCCTGGCGCTCGACCCCACGCGCCCGCTCCCCGTGCGGCT
>CBDUBU010000193.1:0-7712 GCA_965365465.1 uncultured Rhodothermaceae bacterium | reverse complement strand
ATCGTCAGGTGCAAACATCCATTTCAGAGGATTCAATCATGTCTCCCGAACGGTGGCAGCACATCGAGGAGATTCTGGACATGGCGCTCGACCGCCCGACCGAGGAGCGTGCAGATCTCCTGAACAAGGTATGCGCCGGTGATGCCGATTTGCGTATTCAAATTGAAACGCTGCTGGCTTGTGCTGAAAACGATGATGCTTTTCTGGAAGCGCCCCCTCACGACATTGCTGCGGCTGTCCTCCAGGCGGAGTTGAGTGGGACCGATGAAAGGGTAGACACGCTTCCATATCATACGATGGGGCACTACCGCGTCGTACGGCAGATCGGACGAGGGGGGATGGGGGCCGTCTATCTCGGCGAGCGATCAGACGGCCTGTTTGAGAAAAAAGTAGCCATCAAGGTTGTCAAACGCGGCGCAGACACCGAGGAAATTGTTCAGCGGTTCCGCTACGAGCGGCAGATCCTTGCACGGCTGGAGCATCCCAACATTGCGCGCCTCCTGGACGGCGGAGTCACGGAAGACGGTCTCCCCTACTTCGTTATGGAGTATATTGAAGGGGAGGAGATCGATTCCTATTGCGCACGAAAACAATTAACGATTGCCGAACGGATCAACCTCTTCCTGACAGTATGTGACGCAGTCAGTTATGCCCATCGCAGCCTGGTCGTCCATCGCGATCTTAAGCCCAGCAACGTTCTTGTCGCTGACACCGGCGAGGTAAAACTCCTTGATTTCGGCATTGCGAAGCTGCTTGGTGGAGACATGGCCGGGGATGAAACCCCGCTTACGCTGGTGGAAAGCCGGATAATGACTCCTGAATATGCTGCTCCCGAGCAGATAAAAGGAGAACCGGCCACCACCGCCACCGACGTTTATCAGCTGGGAATCATACTGTATCAACTCCTGACGGGCCGCCGCCCCTACGACTTCAGGAGCCGCCGCCTCGCCGACATTGAAGAAGCGGTTTGCGAGCAAATTCCGGATCGCCCCAGCACGGTGCGACTGCGTGGCGACAAGGCACATAATTTGTCCTCCCCTGGCTTGCCGCCATCCAGTGAGGCGCTGATGCCGACACGACTGCCGCGTCGGCTTTGCAGCGATCTCGATTCCATTACGCTGATGGCGCTTTATAAAGAGCCGGAGCGCAGGTACGCATCTGCTTCCGAACTTGCCGCCGATCTACGAAGGTGCCTCGAAGGTCATCCCGTAGTTGCTCAGAAAAGCACACTGCGCTACAGAACATCCAGGTTTATAAACCGGCACCGGCGCGTGGCTACCGCTGCTGCGTTTGCGGTCATTGCGCTGATCGGAGGGACGGTTGCCACAGCCTGGCAGGCAGGTGTCGCGCGTCGCGAGGCGGCGCGTGCCGTTCAGGAAGCCGACCGCGCCAACGCAACGCTCAACGTCATCGTGGGCATGATGTCCAAGGTCAATCCAGAGAAAAGCCAGGGCATCACATTTACGGCCCGTGATCTGGTCAAGAAAGGCATCTCGGAGATCGATAACCTGGACAATCAGCCGCGTGTTCAAGCGACCATGCTAAACGCGATGGGCCGCGTGAGCCTCGGCGTCGGACTGCCGGAGGTTGCGGATTCTCTCCACCGGCAGGCGCTGGCAATCCAAAAGCGAGCATTGGGACCGGCGCATCCGGATATAGCAGAAAGCCTTACCGGTATCGGTCGCGTTTATGAACTGCAAGACCGGCCGGAAGAGGCTGAATCAACCTACATCCAGGCAATCCAACTGAACCCCGGCTACACGGAGAGCCACAACAACCTCGGCATCTTTTACTTGCAGCAGGGCCGGTACGAGGAAGCCATCGAAGAACTCCGCCGCGTCGTGGCGCTCTCGGAAAACGACATTCGCGGCGCTATCAACCTGGGAGTTCTCTACTATAACCTGGAACGCTGGGATGACGCCCGCCGCATCTTTACCAGGTCGCTTGAGAAGCAGGAGTCCTACTCAGCTTATGCAAACCTGGGGACCCTCGCCTACTATATCAGTGGAGATTATCAGGAAGCAGCCCGTATGTATGAACAGGCGCTCAAGTTTAACCAGCAGGATTACCGAATCTGGGGAAACCTCGGCTCGGCCTATTTCTGGATGCCGGGAAAGCAAGATCTGGCCGAACGTGCTTATAGCCGCGCCATTGAGATCGCAACACAAACTTTGAAAGACGTAAACGATAAAGATCCTGAAGTAATTGCGGACCTGGCAACGTATTATGCAATGCTGGGTGAAGAGACCAGGGCGCTTAACCTGACGGAACAGGCGCTGTCTCTGGATCCCGAAAATCCCTATGTCTTGTTCGACGCGGGTCACGCTTACGAACAAATGGGCCGCCGCAGTGAGGCCCTGCGGTGCATCGAGTCAGCGCTCGAAAAGGGTTATCCCCCCTCAGACATTGAACGAGAACCGGGGCTGCGTCGCTTGCGCGAAGATGCACGGTTCCGGTTGCTTACGGTTGCTGCCGGATCTGATTAGGATTCTTATTCCTGGGGACAAAGCATAGTTTACCGCGCATCGGAATGTTTCCTTTGCTTAACCGGAACGCTCCACTCTGGATTTGAGGCGCTTTATGAAACGTTTCCTTTCTGCAATGTTGACTGCGGGATTGATCGCTGTTATTCTGAAAAAACTGAAAAGGAGAAAACCCATGCGTAAACCGATGGAATACCGCCTGTTTATCAAGCAGATCGACGAAACGTGGACGGTTGTAGACGAAGAAGGACAGGCTGTTACCCTCAAGGTAAGCCCCGGCGATACGGTGGTATGGATGGCCGGGGAATCGGACGCCTTCTTTCAGTTTCCCGTCCGGGAGCTCTTTGCCGAACTTGTCAAGGAAAATACCTGGACACCGAGCCTGCCGTCGGGCCAGTCGCTTCGCCTGACCGTGGGGGAGCGCGCCCCGGAAGGAGCCTTTGTCTACGCGGTGTTTAATACGAAAGACGACCGGTATGCGCGGGGCGGGTCGCCGCCCAAGATGATTATTATGCGGTAATGCCTCATTATGCGCTCGCCCAACGATCCGGGTACTTGACTCATATTTTTTCAAGGAGTTGCTTCAGAAAGCTGCGCAGTTCGATTAATGCTTGCCGGTTTGCATCGTCCCATTCTGGAGAAACTCCGGAATGGGAAAGCACTTGCTTTGCCCCTTCAATGGTGTACTTCTCGACCTTGAGCAGGTGATAGAGGCGCTGCACCACCTCAATGTCCTCCGGCGTATAAACGCGCCGCCCTGACCGATTCTTTTTAGGTTTCAGCACGTTGAACTCGCTTTCCCAATACCGTAAAACGTGCTGATCCAGCCCCGTTATCTCGCTAACCTCCCCAATGGAGTAATACAGCTTTTTGATCTCTTCCTCCTGCATAGGCTCCTGTTGAGTTGGCATGAAAACAGCGTGCGGCGTGTGCAAACATGCTATGGTCCTGCCGAAGGTACAAATTCTTCGGTTATATTGCGGCACGCTTTCCCAACCTCACGCTCATGACTGGCAAGCTGCGCTCCTTACGAAAATACGACGCTGCACTGCTGTTTGCCGTGCTGGTATGGGGCGTCAATATGCCGGTTCTGAAGGCTGCCCTTTCGGCAATGCCCATTCATGTAATCAACGCCTTCCGATTCATAATATCTGCCGTGGCGCTGGGTTCGTTGTACCTCGCGCGCCGGCGCGGCGCAGATTTCAAAAACCTGCACCCCTGGCGCACCCACGGATGGCAGATCGTCGCGCTGGGCCTGCTTGCCTATGTAGCCTATCAGCTTTTTTTCATTATCGGCATCGACCATACAACCGCCGGCAATGCAGCGCTCATCATGGCCGGAGCGCCTCTGTGGACCGCCGTGCTCAGTCGCCTGTTTGGATATGAATACCTGAGTCGTATGGCCTGGATCGGACTCACGGTTACCCTTACCGGCACGGTAATGATTATCCTGGGCGGCGCCCATGAGATTCACTTCGGCGACAGCACCTTTCTCGGCAACCTGCTGATGCTGGTTGCCTCTATCCTGTGGGGTTCCTACACGGCATTCAGCAGGCCCGTGGTGCAGAAAATCCCGCCCTTTGTATTGAACTTCCTCGGAATCCTTGTCGCGCTTCCTGTGCTGCTTGTAATTGCAGCACCTGATTTCGATCAAGTAATCTGGGAGAAAGTCGACCTCTGGGTGTGGGGAGCCATCGTATTCTCGGGAGGGCTTTCCACCGGACTCACGTTTGTTATCTGGACAACCGCCGTGCGCGAGGTCGGGCCTTCGCATACTGCCGTTTACGGAAATCTGGTTCCGTTTGTAGCTCTCGTCAGCAGCTACCTTGTGCTGAACGAGACGATTCATGCAGCGCAGATTGCCGGGGGTGTGCTCATTGTCAGCGGCCTTGTTTTTACCCGGCGCTCCCCCGGAAGTAAAGCCAAGACGATTCCTTTTCCGACAAAACAATCAGACTCCTATCATCTCGAATCGTGATCCCTCAACAGGATCCTTCTCGACCTCAATGCGCACCGGGAAAACGTTTTTCAACTGGTCGAGGTGCGTAATCACGATGATTTTGTCAAAGTCCTGTTGAATGGATTGGATCGCTTCTACGAGGCTCTGCACGCCCTGACTGTCTTGCGTTCCGAAGCCTTCATCGATCACAAGCGTACGAATCCGCACGCCGCTTCGCTCGGCCAGGAGTTGCGCCAGCGCGATCCGCAGCGCAAAGTTGACCCTGAAAGCCTCCCCACCGGAGAACGTCTCGTAAGCCCTGGCGGAACCCTGCTCATCGGTAATAATGATCTCTAGCGTCTCTTTCGTCCCGCCCGTTTTTTTGTCTTTCAGGGTTTCCAGGCGCACATGCATTCTGCCATCGGCAAGGCGATCCAGCAACTCATTGGCGCGGTCCTCGATCTCAGGCAAAGTCTGCTCAATAATAAGCGAGGGAATCCCATGCTTACCGAAGGCAGCCCGTAGTTGTTTATAAAGCGCACGTTGCGTACGCGCTTCCGTATGCTCCTTGCGTCGCAGCTTCAGTTGTTCGTGGTTCTGCTTTGCCTGTTCAAGCTGGGCTGCAAGCTGACCGGAAAGGATCTGAAGTTGTTTTAGACGGCTTTCGGTATCTCTGCACGCCGCAGCCTGCGTTTTCTGATCTTCTTCGAGAAGAGAACGCCTTGAAAGCTCTGTTTCCGCCTCCGCCAGACTGCTACGCTGGGCCTCCAGATCGGTATGCGATCGGTCCGCTTCAACCTGAATGCGGCCAGCCTGCGTCAACCACGATTCACGATTCTGCTGCGCGTGCAGGAGGTTTGTTACTCGCTCTCCCACACCTTCAAGCTCATTGAGCAGCTTACGAACCGTGACAAGACGAGAAGGATCGAATCCAATTTTTGCCAGTTGCCCTTCGAGTTTGCCAATCTGTGCATACAAGGGACCAAACAATGTGCCATCATCAACCTGCTTGCGAAGCGCAGCCCTCTGCTGTTCGAGACGAAGGATTGTTTTTTCGTGTTGTTCCTTTTTTATCGCAAGTTGTTCGAGGTTGCGAAGCTGTTCTTCAAAACGCGGCGCCTGGGCAGCTTTGGCTTTTACCTGCTCAAAGGCTTCTTCATCGAAAGACAGGCCGTCCAGTTGCTGCTTACATATAAGCCTCCGTTCGCGTTGATCCTGACCGTAAAGTTTCTCGTCCAGCTTACGCTGTAGTTCCTGCGCTTCTGCGCAACGCACATCCAGCGCCGCCTGTAATTCCTCACGCCTCCGGAGTTGTTCTTCGATGGCGGATAGTTGCTCCGGAGCCTTTCCACTTGCAGTTATCCGTTTTTCAAGCGCCTTGAACTCATCCAGAAGTCGCTCACGCTCTGCCTGCCATTTTTGGATAGGGATCTGGACTTCCCGGATTTCTACACGCAGGCTGCTGATGGCCTCGTCATAGTGGGCAACGACTTCCTCTTTGTGGTCCGGGCCAAGCTCCGTCTTGCAAATCGGGCAGACCCCATCGGTCGCGGAGAGAAAACGCTCCCGGTTTTCCTTCTGCTCCTGCAAAGTCTGTTGCCTCGCTGAAAGAAGACCGGAATGCTCCCGAAGAGTCTCTGCTGCCTGCTGCCCCTTTATGCGGACTGTTTCCAGTTCTGTCTGCATGGCCTGGAGATCCTCCACAGCATTCCGGGCCGACTCCTGCTGCTTCAGGAGGGTTTCCAGCGGAGGAAGGACAGCCGTATCCCGCCGTATCTGGTTGAGCAACGCTTGAAGCTGTCCCTGGATGGCTTCGCACTGACCATGCAGTTCATGCTCAATCTTTTTAATCTCATCTTCCCATGCACGCCGCTGCGTCAAAACACCATTCATTTCCTCAAATTGCTTCCTTGCTGACAATGCCTGTTCCAGCGATCGGCGTATAGTAGACTCTTGCTTTAGTTGACCCTCGCATTCCTGCCAAGCCGTTTGATTGGAATTTATCTCGACCTCGAACGTGTGCAGGCGCATTTCGATCTCATTCTTGAGATCCTTGAGTTCACCTTTTCGCGCGTCAATCTGTTTCTCGACGCCTCGAAAAAGCTCTTGCTTCGTATCAAGGCTGTCCCGTTCCCTCTGCAGAACCTGCCAGCGATCATAATCGCGTTCAATTTGCTCTTTTTGTGCAATGAGCGCTTCCGCCTCGGCAATTTTTTTTTGCAGATTCTGTTTTTCCACCTCGCCCTGCTCAATACGGGCCGACAGGTCCTCTATCGATTTCCGCAACGACGCGGCTTCGCGAGCCTTCAAGTCCAGAACGGCAAGGCATTCCACCAGACGTGTTTCTTCTGCTCGCAACAACGTGCATTTCCTGGATTCCTCTTCTATGGACTTCTGAACCGCTGAATGCTGTTCCTTCCATGCCGGCTCTTTTTCAAGCTCCTGCTTGAGCCGGCTTACATCTGCATCGGCTCGATCCACACGGTCTGCTGCGTCACGTTCGTGATCTCGGGCCAGCAGCGCAAGCCGCTCATACCGGCCGAGATTGAGAATTCGGGCAAGGATATCCTTGCGTTCACTTGGTTTCTTTTTGGTGAACTCGTCGGAACGACCTTGCAGGAGAAAAGCAGAATTGATAAAGGTATCGTAGTCGATTCCCAGCAACTGGTTCAAGCGCTCCTGCGTTTCCTTGACTGAAGCGCCGGTAAGCGGATGGTAATCTCCTTCAGACGGCTCAAAAATACTGAATTCCAGTTCAGCTTTGCTGGTCTTGCCGGTGGCCGAACGCAGATATCCGCGTGTCACACGGTACCTTTCGCCCTCAATATCGAAAGCAAAGTCCACCTGCATACGGCGAGCGCCTATGCGGATGAGTTCTTCATCGGGCTTGTGCCCGCCGCTGGACTTGCGCGCCTCTCCCCATAACGCCCATGTAATCGCATCGAGCAGGGCAGATTTTCCCTGTCCGTTCCGGCCTGAAAGGCAGGCCACATGGAAGTGATCGAACTCAAGTACAGGCGCAGCAGTGCCGTAACTGAGAAAATTTGTCAGATGAAGCTCAACGGGAATCATAGAGGCCCCTATCTTGAAGCAGTTTCCGCAGTATAAAACGCTTTGGGTTCCCCGGAACCAACTGGAGCCTGCTCCGCCAACTGCGATGAGACTCCGTTACGGACGTGCGTCGCGCTACTCGTTTGCGGCGCCTGCCCTTTTCCTCATGGTGTGAGGCAGTTTTTCCAGTTGGGGCAGGCGGTTCGAAAGGTAATTCCAGGTAACAGGAAGGACTGAAG
>CBDUBU010000192.1:0-7747 GCA_965365465.1 uncultured Rhodothermaceae bacterium | reverse complement strand
GCGCCCGCTGCATCGCGCGGCCTGAGCTCGGTAGCCCGGCAAGAGCGGGCCTTCCAGTTGGAGCGAACCCATGAACGGCGAAACGCTGACCGACCCTGCCAGGCGGCGCTTGTTGCCCTCGCGCGACCACACGTCGATCACGGAGGAAATGCGCTCGCCGAACTGCGCCCCGTAGCCGCCTGCATAAACGTCGGTCTTTGCCAGGATGTCCGACGGAAAAGCCGAGTAAAAACCGAGGATGTGGAAGGGCTGATAGACGAGCATCCCGTCAAGCATGACCAGATTCTGGCTTGGCTCGCCGCCGCGAATGAAAAGCTGCCCGCCCCGGTCGCCGGAGGCAACCGTTACGGGAAGCGCGGCGAGGTACGCGGCGAGGTCGCCGGAGATATCCGGGGCCGGGATCAGCTCGATCTCAGCCGGGCGGATCGTCTGCTGTCCGGCGGTGACCCGGGCGGCGCCCTCCGTGCGCTCGCCCTGCACCACCACCTCGTCCATATACGCCTCATCCGGACGCAGGGCGACATTCAGCGTGCGCACCTCGCCTGCCGCGAAAAGGAGCGTATCGGTGTAGCTTTCGTAGCCGACAAAAGAGACGCGGAGCGTGTAGCTGCCGGGACGCAGGCGCGAGAGCCGGTAGCGCCCGTCGCGGTCGGTGACGGCGCCTTGCAGTTCGCCCTGCGCGTCCTGCAAGACGACGTTGACGAGTTCGAGCGCCTGCCCGTTGGCCCGGTCGGTGACAAAGCCGTCCAGCCGTGCAGTCTGCGCCGATGCAGGCGCCGGAACAGCGCACAAAAGCAACACCACCGCCGGCGCGATGCAGAACGGCAAAGGCTTTCTTTTCATCAGTCTCCGGGCCGGTTGAATCCGGCAGCTTGCATGACTTCGGCGGAAGGCTTCCACTGATGCCGTATCCGGTATCCGCTGCCTATGAATCCGAACCCGTTGGTCACGTTGGTCATAACCTCCGGGATGATGAGTACATCCGGGTCGAACACCCCGTCCGGCGGATTCCAGTCCTCGCTGGCCGCGATCGCATCCAGGGTGACCAGCATCAGTTCAACCCCGTAGCTGTTCACAAAGCCGGGTCCGACGAGCCGGGTCATCTCCAGGAGCGCCTGCGCGTGCGCTGCGGTCAGGTCTATCGTAACCCGCCAGCCCGTTTCGGATTTTGCCGGGGAGAAGGGCAGCGGCAGCGTCATTTCATGCAGCAGGTACTCGCGGCCCGTCGGGGTGACCCCTTTCGTAGCCTGGATTACCAGTTTCACCTCCGGCTTCAACAGCCGGGGCACTGCTCCCTCTACGACTACCGGCAGAAAGACGGGTCGGCCCAGGCGAGGGTCTTCCGGACGGGCGGCGGCCCGGCCTGGCGTTTTCACGTCGGCGTAGCTCTCCCTGCCGTCCGGCATCTGCGCCGTAATCCGGTAGCTGCGGTCGTAGTCAGGGCGGAATGCGCGCCAGAAAAGATGAGCGAACTGGCCCCGTTCGTCCTGAATGAGCGAGTCTGACCATACCTGCGCCGCGCCGCCCGGCGCGTCGGAGGATGACACGCGGGCTTCCAGTTTTTCGTTCTGTCCGGGTTGCAGGGTTCCTTCAATGGGAAAGACAAAAACGTACTGGGTGTCACGCGCCGGATTGAGCACGCCGTAGAAGGTGAACGGCCGCTCGATGCTGCTGACGAGCGAGAGGTCTTCATTGCAGCCGACCAGCAACAAGAAGGCTGCGACCAGGGACGCGGCGTGCAGGCCGGGACATCCGGCGCGACCGAACGGACGGCGCTCCGGCAAGAAATCGAATCGGCCAGCCTGCATAACGCTGCGGACGCTCTGATGACTAACGCTCTTTTTTCGTCACGAGCGACCGAATTTGCATCTGCGCCCGTCGAGTTCCGGGCTATGTTAAGGCCCAGTCAGGTTCCCGTCAAGGCATTGTCACAGGCCCGCGTGCGCCGGGCGCAAAAGAGATCCGGGCGATGCAGAGGACGAGCGGACGGTTCACCTTGCCTGGCGAGGTGCTCAGTGATCCAGAATGACGCTGAAGTCTTTTCCCATCACATAGGAAGTCCCGCCGCTGCTGCCGGCGCTGATGCCCGTGTTATTCGAGTGGTAATACGTGTTGCCCTGACCGGCGCCGGATTGCCGGGACAGCGCGACCAGGTTCAGCAAGGCCGGCCCGCCCTCATACCCGACATTGCCGTAGGCATCGAGCCAGAACCGTCCCTGGTACACCGTTCCGACGATCTGCTGCAACGCCAGCACATCCTGCGCGTGCAGTTCGCGCCCGTTGATGATGACGCCGGTAGCGCCGTTGGAAGCATCGCGGCGCAGCGCGGCCCCCACGTCCAGGCCGGGCGGAATGAATCCGGCGGCAGGCCCGCCCTCAAAGCCCCACGCGCCGCAGCGTGCGTCGTACCAGTAGCGTCCGTCGGCAATCCGAACGCGGTACTGCTGCTCAAAGGCAACGATGTTTTTCGACGGCTGCCGCGCCCCGTTGATCGTTACATTGCGTTCCGGGGCAGATTGCCCACACGCGACCGGCGCGATTCCGATCAGGAGTACGGCGAAGAGGAGAAGTTCTTTCAACATGACATCCACCCTGTCGTTTTAGTCTCTGGGTTCGGCATTTTCCAGCGGTTGGGCCTGCACGCGGAGCGTGTCCGGCGCATTTGCCAGTTGGGCCGGCGCGTCGGCGTATTCGTAGCAATCATCATCATCCGAGCCGACGAGACTGTAGCAATGTTCTTTCGAAGCGCAGGCGGAGAAGGCGAGCAGTCCCATGAGGGCCATCGCCAGGGTCAGATGCTTCACGGTTTTCATGGCTTTACCGGTTCTGGTGAAAAGATGTTTATCCATAGAAGCCGGGAAGCTTTTCAGATCGGCTCATGACGCCCGCTTTTTTCTCAAGCGCCCGCTGTCAAGGTCCCACAGCCGCGGGGCCTCTTGATGAACTGCGGCCCGGACGCTATCATAGTCGGTAGTGAAACAAAAAAGAGAAAACCTGTCATGCCACAGACTTTGAGATCCCTGCTTCCGGCGCTGCTTCTTTTCATCTCCACCGGAGCGTCATCTTCCGCCGCCCGGGAAACGGCGCCGGACACGGGCTATGTCTTCAACCGCGCTCCGCTCGTTCAGACAGCCTATGCGCCGCTTCCGATTGGCGCGGTGCAGCCGGCAGGCTGGCTCCACGAGCAACTGCGCCTGATGGCCGAGGGCATGACGGGGCATCTGGACGAGGTCTACGAAAACGTCGGGGAGGACAATGGCTGGCTTGGCGGCAACGGCGACAGTTGGGAGCGCGGGCCGTACTGGCTCGATGGGCTTGTGCCGCTAGCCTATATCCTGAACGACCAGCGCCTCATCGATAAGGCAAGGCCCTGGATCGAATGGACGCTGCAAAGCCAGCGCCCCGACGGCTTCTTCGGCCCGGCAGACACCGAGGTTCCGGGCGGCGATGCAGGCGGCATCCAGCGCGGCAACAAGTCGGACTGGTGGCCGCGCATGGTGATGCTCAAGGTGATGCAGTCCTACTACGAAGCCACCGGCGACGAGCGCGTGCCGGCCTTCATGACGCGCTACTTCCGTTACCAGCTCGAACACCTGCCGGAGCAGCCGCTCGAACACTGGACGTACTGGGCCAAAAACCGGGGCGGCGAGAACCAGGCCAGCGTCTACTGGCTCTACAACCGGACGGGAGATGCCTTTTTGCTCGACCTGGCGCGGCTGCTCCACGAGCAGACGGCAGACTGGACGAACGGCCTGGCCCACCGGCAGCCGCCTTCCACCCACGGCGTCAACGTGGCGATGGGCGTCAAACAGCCTGCCCTTACCTATCTGCTGACGGGAGACGAAAAGTACCTCCAATCGGTGGCGGCGGGGTTGCGCTTTCTCGATGAGGCGCACGGACAGGTGCAGGGTATGTTTTCCGGGGACGAGCCCCTTCACGGCACCGACCCGATCCAGGGCACGGAGTTATGCACAGTGGTCGAGTTCATGTACTCGCTCGAAACCCTGCTCCAGATCGCAGAGGATGTCGATTATGCCGACCGGCTGGAGCGCGTGGCCTACAACGCGCTGCCCACGCAGGTGACGGAGGACTACTGGTCACGCCAGTATTTCCAGCAGCCGAACCAGGTGCATGTCCGGCGCGGAGGCGAGCATTACGTGCAGCAGCACAGCGGTACGGCGAACCTGATGGGCCTGCTGACCGGGTATCCGTGCTGCACCACCAACATGCACCAGGGCTGGCCCAAGTTCGTACAAAACCTCTGGCTGGCGACCGAAGACGGCGGCCTCGCGGCGCTCGTCTACGGACCGAGCACCGCCACGGCGCAGGTGGCAGGCGGCGTCCCCGTTCGCTTCGAGGAGCAGACGACCTACCCGTTCGAGGACCAGGTCCGGTTCGTTTTCCATAGCGAGCAACCCGCTTCTTTTCCGCTTCACCTGCGCATTCCGGCGTGGGCGTCTGGAGCGGAAGTCCTCGTCAACGGGCGCCGCGAGGCGCAGCCGGAAAGTGGGAAGGTGTTCCGCCTTCAGCGCGAGTGGAAAGACGGCGACACGGTAGAACTGCGCCTGCCTGTGGAAGTGGAAGTTGGCGCGTGGCACCAGAACCTCGCCGGGGTAACGCGCGGCCCGCTTGTCTATGCCCTGAAGATCAAGGAAGACTGGAAAAAGCTGGAGGAAGTAGAAGGCGTGCCTACGTGGGAAGTTGCGCCGGGCAGCCCTTGGAATTACGGGCTGCTGACGGACGGAACGTTCGAGGTCGTCAAAAGCGGCAGCGCGCCGCTTCAGCCCTGGCAGCCGGACGCAGCGCCCATCACGATTGTGGCGCAGGGCAAGCGCATTCCGGAATGGGATCGGTACGACTGGGTATACGGCACGCTTCCGTACAGTCCGGCGGCTTCTTCCGAACCGGTGGAAACCATCGAACTGATTCCGTACGGCTGCACTACGCTTCGGATCTCGGAGTTTCCCGTTATCGCGCCCTGAGGAAACGCGGCGCTCACTTCCGGCGCCGTTTCTCCTGGCGGGCCGCTTGTAAGGCGTCAGGCATAGATCCATCGCGGGCTGCAGAGTGACACGTTGGGTAAGGAAGCGGCAGTCCCATCCCCCTGTGTCATGCTGAACGGAGTGAAGCATCCATGCATTCAGCAGGCAGGCGCTGCCTTGTCATTATTTTTTTCGGACGCGAAACCCCCGATAAATTGCTTTGTTGAGATCTTCTGTAGAGAACTGGGGGAAGCAGCGCCTGTCACGGAAAACAGGGGCGGAGATCGTCAGGACGCTTTGCAGAGCCGGTGTCCGCTACCCCCTACGGGACTTTCGTGCCTGCAAGAAAAGGGGAGTAAAGGTTTTTTCGTTGACGGGTTCATGGCCGGCCCCTGCGCCGGTAAATGATTAAGGAGCGCTTCGTGCTTACCGAACGGATTACACGAAACCCAAACGAGCGTTTGCGCGAGGGCTGCATGGCCGCACTGCCCGCTGTCTGGTTTGTGCTCCTGGCGCTTCCGGCCTTTGGATTGCTCATCCAGACGCCGCCGGGCGCTGATGGCAGGCCGGATGAAATCATAGATGGCAGAGGCTTGCCGCTGCACGCCGGACGAAATGCAGCCGACAGCATCCGGGAAGCTTCGCTTGCGCCGGGGTATCCGCTGCTGCCCGAATGGCTCTCGTCGTCCCGCTCCTCCACATTTTCAGCCCGGCCCGAATCGCCGACTTCGCGTGCGCTGTGGCGCCACGCGCAACCTGATTTGACGGCGCACAGGGCCTCGCGCCTTACGGATGGCACAGTGGACTCGGGAGGCGTCTCTCCTCCGCGTTATCGTCTCTTGCGCGTGCTTCGAATCTAGCTGCTGCGCCCGTCCACGGGCGTGGCGCGTTCCAGCCTTTCTGTAGTTTCCGGCTCCCCGCTGGACGAAGGGGCGCGGGCGCGCCGCCTGCCGGACCTGGTGATTTCATCACTTGCCTCCGGCCCAATACCTCTCTGTTTAGCAGCAATTCAGCTTTTCCCGTATGCCGCAGGAGCGGCAGGAGCATATACCATGAATTCCCTACGTGTACAGGCAGAAGCCCATAAGCGGGCTGTCCGGCGCAATAACCAGTTCAGAAAGCAAGCCATCGTTCTATCACATCCGCAAGCGGCCGGGGGCGGCAAGCAGGCTCCTGTGAACCTGGAGCCGGAAAACCGGGGGTTTGTCCTCGTGTTATACTTTCTTCTTCTGCTCGGCGCCGGGCTGATCGGGGGGATGTTCTATTTCATTCTGATGGTCTGACAGGCAGCGACAGATCGAGAGGGCAGGGAGCGCCGGAGGCACGGGAACGCCGTGATGGATGAGGAGCCTCCCTGCCCCTCTCGCTTGTTGCATCTGCTGCATCCCCATCTAACCGGCGCCTGCTCATGGAATTACTGGTTACCTTTTCAACCCTTGCCGGCGGACTGGCCCTGCTGTATTTCGGGGCCGAGGGGCTGGTGCGGGGTGGAACTGCCCTTGCCTTACGGTTCGGCGTGTCGCCGCTCGTCATCGGACTTACTGTGGTGGCCTTCGGAACGAGCAGTCCCGAACTGGTCGTCAGCGTTCAGGCGGCGCTCAACGGCAACGGAGCGATTGCGGTGGGCAACGTAGTCGGCTCCAACATCTGCAACATCGCACTCATTCTCGGCCTCTCGGCGCTGATTCGCCCCCTGCGGGTTCATGCTCATCTGCTTCGGCTGGACGTGCCGGTGATGATCGTGGTGTCCATGCTGCTGCTGTTGCTGCTGCTCGACGGCAGGATAAGTCGCGCAGAAGGTTTCTTCCTGCTAGCCGGGATCATAGGGTATACCGGCTACAATATCTGGCAGGCGAGGCGAGAGGCGCCGCGCATTCAGGAGGAATTTGCACAGGCCCTGCCGACGCCCCTAAACAAGGCATGGCTGGATGTGCTCTACGTGCTGGGCGGGCTGGGCCTGTTGATGGCAGGGGCCGATCTGCTGGTCGATGGGGCAACGGTCATTGCCCGAACGTTCGGCATGAGCGACGCTATGATCGGCCTGACGATTGTCGCCATCGGCACGAGTCTGCCTGAGCTCGCCACATCGGTAGTGGCGGCGGCGCGAGGCGAAGGCGATATCGCCATCGGCAATGTGATTGGCTCGAACGTTTTCAACATCCTGGGCATCCTGGGGGTTTCGTCGCTCGTCCGGCCGCTGCAGAACGAAGGCATCAACTTGGTCGATCTGGGGGTGATGACGGCGGTGGCCGTGCTGATGCTTCCGCTGATGCGCACCGGCTTCCGGTTGATGCGCGGGGAAGGCGCGCTCCTGCTTGCCCTCTACATCGGCTATGTATTCTACCTGATTTCCCTGAATCAACCTGCCCTGCCGGGTTCATGACGCCATGAACGTTCCGATCACGTCCTACCTGCTCTCCCTGTTGCTTCTTGCGGCAGGGACCGCCGTGTTTGCCGGTTCCTTGATGCCGGGCCTGCTGCCTCCTGCGCTCGGCAGCGCCATCGGCGCAACGCTGCTGCTGCTCGGACTCCACCGTTTCTTCGGCAGCCCGATCGACCCCCACCTGATACCACGGCCTGCGGAGGACGCCGCGCGGCGCGAAGATCCGGCCGGCGTTCCTGCCCCCGCCCATGAGGAGACCCCTACCCTGCCAGAGCCGGAGCCTGCCTGAAAAAAGACGGGAATGCCTAGAGCAGTTCTTTCAGGATGGCCCGGTCGTGCTCGTCGAGGGCGCTGAGGATGAGATGGCCCATCCGGTCGCGCT
>CBDUBU010000191.1:0-7769 GCA_965365465.1 uncultured Rhodothermaceae bacterium | reverse complement strand
CCGGCCGGACGTGCTCATCGCCGACCCCCCGCGCGCGGGGATGCACCCGAAGGTCGTGGAGGAGATCGGGCGGCTGCGGCCCGAGCGGTTCGTCTACGTGAGCTGCAACCCCCGGACGCAGGCCCGCGATCTGGACTTGCTGCGCGAGGTGTATGCGGTCGAAGCGGTGCAGCCGGTTGATCTGTTTCCCCATACCCACCACATCGAAAGCGTCGCGCGGCTGCGGCGGCGCGCCTCCTGAACGGAAAGCACCAGCATCCATGAGCATCGCATTCGTAACCGGGGGAACCGGATTTGTCGGCAGCCATCTGGTCGAGGAACTGAAGCGCCGCAACTACACCGAGGTCCGATGCCTCGTGCGCGGAGCGCCGAAGTGGCTCGACGGAATGGACATCGTTCCGGTGCGCGGCGACTTTTCGCGGGTAGAAGTGTTGTGGGAAGCGCTGCGCGGTGTGGATTACGTGTATCACGTTGCCGGGGTGACCCGGGCCATCGACCGGGAAACGTTTGAGCAGGGCAATGTGAAAGCAACGCTCAACCTGCTGGGAGCCGTCAGGATGGCAAACCCGGCCGTTAAAAAGGTGCTCATCACCAGCAGCCTTGCCGCCGTGGGACCCTGCCCCGGCGGCGTTGCCACGGAGGATGCGCCGCTGCGTCCAATCAGCCGCTACGGACGCAGCAAGGCGGATATGGAACAGGCCATTGCCTCTCCCAATGACAACGGGCTGGTCTATATGCAGGAACTGCCCCTCGTCGTCGTGCGGCCTCCGGCTGTCTACGGGCCGCGCGAGGCCGACATCTACGATCTGTTCAAAACAGCCGCTCGCGGCATTTTTCCGGTTATCGGGCGCGGCGCCAGGCCGGATCTCAGTCTGGTTCATGCGCGCGATCTCGTTCGGGGCATGGTGGATGCTGCGGAAGCAGAGCATACAGCCGGCGAGACGTACTTTATCGGAAGCGAGCGGCCTTACTCCTGGAACGAGATCAAACAGGCCATGACCGAGGCCCTCGGACGCAAGGCGCTTACCCTGCCGGTGCCGGGCGCACTCGTCGGAGCGGTCGGCGCTGCCGTCGAACTGGCCGGCCGGATGGCAGGGCAGTATCCGGCCTTTAACCGGGAAAAGGCGCGGGAGGCGCGTGCGGCGTGCAAGATGTGCTCCAGTGAAAAAGCGCGCCAGGCGTTCGGCTACCATGAAAACATCTCCCTCGGTGAGGGGATGCGCGAGACCGTCGCCTGGTACCGCAGCCACGGGTGGCTGTAACGCTGTCCTTGCGCAGCAAGAGCCGCTTCAGAGGCGCAGGGGAGGAAGCCGACAGCCTGCATACGCGACTGTCGCGTAAAATCGCAGGAGGTCGTGCCGGAGTGAGGAATCCTTAATCCGCTCCCCATCGTTCGAGTATCTGTCCCGAAAATAACCGAATCTATATCAAACCCGGAAATATCGTGAGCGCACTTGGTTTCAATACCGGATATGTCGAAGAACTGTACCGCCAGTTTCTGGAGGACCCGAACAGCGTAAGCGAAAACTGGCGCGACTTCTTCGCGGATTACCGGCCCAGCGAGTCTTTTGTAGCCGCTGCCGAGGCGCGGCCGGCGCCGGAAGCAGATCGTGTCGCCGTGCGTCCAGCAGAAGCGCCTGCAGCCCCGGAGAGCGGTGATGGAGCCTTTCCGGAACCGGTCACGCCTGCTTCCGCGCCTGCGTTTCCACGAGAGGACATTGATCTGGAGCCGCTGCGCGGGCCGGCGGCGAAGATCGTGGAAAATATGGAGGCAAGTCTCGGCGTCCCGACTGCCACCTCCGCGCGGTCGTTTCCGGTCAAGCTCATGGCCGAAAACCGCGCTCTGATCAACGATTACCAGCGAAGTGTAGGGGGAGAGAAGGTATCCTTTACGCACATGATCGCCTGGGCCGTCGTGCAAGCGCTCAAGGCGTATCCCAACATGAACACGACGTTGCAGCGTGACAACGGCGCGACCCAGCACGTGATCCCCAGGCAGCTTAACCTGGGTATTGCCATCGACATCGAGCGGCGCGGCAAAAGAACTTTGATGGTTCCCAACATCAAGGGCGCAGATCGGATGAACTTCGCCCAGTTCCTGGGCATCTATAACGACATCGTCGTGCGGGCGCGGGACAACAAGCTCGAAATCGCTGACTTCGAGGGCACTACAGCTACCCTCACGAATCCCGGCATGATCGGCACCGTGATGAGCGTGCCGCGCCTGATGCCGGGCCAGGGCGTCATCGTCGCGGTAGGCGCCATCGGCTATCCTCCGGAGTACCACGCGCTCCCTCCTGAAATGATCAGCAAGGTCGGGCTTTCGGAGGTGATGACGATTACTTCGACCTACGACCACCGCGTGATTCAGGGCGCCGAAAGCGGCGCTTTTCTGTCGCATATTGCGCAGGTGCTGCTGGGAGAGCACAGCTTCTACGAGGCCATTTTCTCCGACCTCTCCATTCCTTACCAGCCGTATTCCCTTTCGCTGGATTCGACCCCGATGCTGGGCCAGCCGGTCGGAAACAGCGAAATGGACATGGTTCGCAAGCAGGCCGGGGTGCTCCAACTCATTCGCGCCTACCGGGTGCGCGGCCATCTCCAGGCCGACGTGAACCCGCTCGGCTACCACTGGACGTATCATCCGGAACTGGACCCCGGCACCTATGGCCTGACGATCTGGGATCTGGACCGCCGTTTCATCACCGGGGGGCTGGGCGGCAAGGATGTTCTGCCGTTGCGCGAAATCCTGGACATTCTGCGGCAGACCTACACGCGCAAGGTTGGCATCGAGTTTATGCACATCTCCGATCCCGGTGAAAAACGCTGGCTTCAGGAGCGGATGGAGCCTGTGCGCTGCGCGGAACCCCTGACGCCTGCCGTCAAGCGCCGCATCTTGCAGAAACTCAATGCAGCGGAAGCCTTCGAGCGCTTTTTGCATACCAAGTATGTGGGCCACAAGCGGTTCTCGCTGGAAGGAGCGGAAACCGTAGTTCCCATTCTCGATACCCTGCTTTCCGATGCGGCGGATCAGGAAGTCGGTGAGGTCGTTATCGGGATGGCCCACCGGGGGCGGCTGACCGTGCTGGCTAACGTGCTCAACAAGAAGTACGAAGCAATCTTCTCGGAGTTTGAGGGCAGCATCGACCCCTCAACGACGCAAGGCTCCGGCGATGTGAAGTACCACGTAGGGGCCAAAGGAGAGCACGAAGCGCCGAGCGGCGCCCGCCTGCGCCTCACGCTGGCTTCCAACCCGAGCCACCTGGAAGCGGTGAATCCGGTGGTCGAAGGCATGGTGCGGGCGCGGCAAGATCTGCTGCGCAAGCAGAAAGCAGGCGCGCCCGGCGGCGATTACTTCGACGCGGTTATCCCCATCCTCATCCACGGCGATGCTGCCTTTGCCGGGCAGGGCGTCGTGGCGGAGACGCTCAACCTGAGCCAGCTTCGCGGCTACAAGACAGGCGGCGCCATCCACCTGGTCATCAATAACCAGATCGGATTTACCACCACCCCGGTCGATGCCCGTAGTTCCACCTACGCGACGGACATCGCCCGCATGATTCAGGCCCCGATCTTTCACGTCAACGGCGATGATCCGGAAGCCTGTGTGCGGGTGGCCCGCATCGCGCTCGACTACCGGCAGGTCTACAACAAGGATGTCGTGATCGACATGTTCTGCTACCGGGTTCACGGGCATAATGAGGGGGATGAGCCAACCTACACACAGCCGCTCCTCTACCGGCGCATCGAGGAAAAGCGTTCGGTGCGCAAGCTCTACACCGAATCGCTGCTGCGCCGGGGTGAGATGAAGCCGGACGAGGCGGAACAGATGCTGGATGACTACCGCGCGCGCCTTCAGGAGGCTTTCGACCGTACGAAGGAAATCGAGGAGCCAGATGCGAGGGAGGTGTTTGAACTCCTCCGTAAGCGCAAGGCGGAAGCGCCTCGGCCGAAAAATCCGGAAACGGCGGCTTCGCCGGAGCAACTGGAAGCCGTAGTCAAGACGCTGGCGGACCTGCCTGACGGTTTCAACGTTCACAAGAAGCTGGTCCGTCAGTTCGAGCGCAGGGACAAACTCTTCCATGAGGAAAAGAAGATCGACTGGGCCTTTGCAGAAGCCCTTGCCTTCGGAACTCTGCTGCTCGACGGAACGACGGTTCGGCTCAGCGGTCAGGATTCCCGCCGCGCCACGTTCAGCCAGCGGCATGGCGTGCTCTACGATCAGGAAACCGGGGCCGAGTACATTCCCCTCAACCATATCCGCGAGGAGCAGGCCAATCTGCTGATCTACGATAGCCTGCTCTCCGAGTATGCAGTTTGCGCCTTCGAGTACGGCTATTCGGTGGTAGATCAGGACGCGCTGGTCATCTGGGAAGCGCAGTTCGGCGACTTCGGCAACGGCGCCCAGATCGTCTTTGACCAGTTTCTTTCGGCGGCGGAGGAGAAGTGGGGCCAGCGGAGCAGTCTGGTGCTCTTGCTGCCTCACGGCTTTGAAGGGCAGGGACCGGAGCACTCATCGGCGCGGCTGGAACGGTTCCTCCAGCTTTGCGCGGAAGATAACATGATCGTCTGTAACCTCACGACACCTGCCAACTATTTCCACGCCTTGCGCCGGCAGGTCAAGCGGAAGGTGAAGAAGCCGCTCGTCATCATGGCCCCGAAGAGCCTGCTCCGGCACCCGATGGTGGTTTCTGCGCCCGATGACATGACACAGGGCCGTATGCAGGAGCTTATTCCGGCGGATATAGAGCCGGAAAGCGCCCGAAGGCTCGTCTTCTGCAGCGGCAAGATCTACTATGATCTCTTGCAGGCCAGAGACAGCGACCAGGAGAAGGCAAAGCAGGTAGCTATTGCCCGGCTGGAGCAGTTTTATCCATTTCCCGAAGAGGCGGTCCTTGCGGAATTGCAGCGCTATAGCGGCGTGAAAGACGTATGGTGGGTGCAGGAGGAGCCGGCCAACATGGGGGCTTGGTCGTTTGTTCGCGCCCGGTTCGACGAGTTGATCGAATCCTCCCGGGACAATTGCTGCGCCCGGATCTACTATGCCGGGCGCACGGCCAGCGCCAGTCCGGCCACCGGAAGCGCGAAGGTCCACCAGCTTGAACAGGAACGGATCATCCGCGAAGCGCTTGATGTGTGATGGATTTGAAGACTGCTTGACAAGTAGAAGTCGGACGTGGCGTGAACACGAGCGCCTGCCGCTCTCGGAGCATGGATGCTTCACTACGCCGGCATCTGCGCTCGGACGCTCTTTTTCGGGAATTACAGGTGCATCGAAGCAGTCTACCCCTGGCCCTTCTACGTGGAGATCAATACGTGCCTTTCCACAGCGGCACAGCCTTGAAGGAGAGGGATAGGATCATCGTGCTCAGCAGCGGAGATGTTCCCCAGGATTATTCGGACAAATAGAAAAACAGCACCCGCTGGCACTTCCGTCGTGCAGGGCGTGGGTATAGAGAGGGATCGGGCTGTACCGGCTCTTCCCGAAAAGACTTGAAAGGTGGAGGCAGACTATCCGAAATGCCTGCCTCTGGCGCGACGACTAGTAGTGGGTGCGCCTGCGGGCTGAACGCGCTGCCTTCTGGCGTGCAAGGCGCTTTTCTTCAGACGGCTTCGTGAAGGCCATGTTGGCGCGGTAGATGCGAAGCACGCGGCTGCGGTTTACCGCGCGTTTGAACCGGCGCAATGCACGGTCTATATTCTCGTTGTCTCTTACCTTGACTCCTACTGACAAAGCAAACCCTCGTTATGATAGTAAAAGATGGTTAAAACACAGTCTCATAATATACGTTACTGGTTATTTTGTAACAAGAAGACACGGTGAAAGTTTCTTATGACCCTGCCCCGCCGAATCGTGCTGGCTACCCGTAATCCGGGCAAAATAGCGGAAATCCGGGCGCTTCTGGATGGACTTCCTGTAGACCTAGCGTCTGCTTCGGACTTCCCGGATGCCCCGGAGGTGGAAGAAGACCTGCCTACCCTGGAAGGGAACGCGCTCAAGAAAGCGCAGGCTCTGTATGTACACACCAACCTACCCGCGCTCGCGGACGACACCGGCCTCGAAGTCGATGCCTTGCAGGGCCGCCCCGGCGTGCATTCGGCGCGGTTTGCAGGGGAGGAAGCAGACGATGCAGCCAACCGCAGGCTGCTGCTGCGGGAAATGGAAGGCCGGGCTGACCGCTCCGCGCGTTTCCGCACCGTCATCGCGCTGGTCGAAGACGATCAGGTGCATCACTTCGAAGGGGTCTGCGAGGGACGCATCCTGACGGAAGAACGGGGGCGCGGCGGGTTCGGTTACGACCGGGTATTCGTGCCGGAACGAGAGACCCGCACGTTTGCGGAACTGGAGGCGGCAGAGAAAAACGCAATCAGCCACCGGGGGCGCGCCCTGCGGCAACTGGAAGCTTACCTCCGCAGGCGTTGCCATAGCGGCTGAGAAGCTATATTCTTCTCTGGCAGCCATCCTCCGGAACGTCTATTCCATGCGTATGCGCACCCTGAAAGCAGAACTCTCGGCACTTGTCGTCAACTACCAGACGCCCGATCTGCTGGAGGCAGCCGTACGCTCTTTCAACAGGGCCTATCCGGACGTCCAGGTGCTCATCATCGACAATGGCTCACAGGATGACTCCCCTGAACGCATTGCCGCCCTGCAACGCGAACTCGGCCCTGCAATAGAGGCTCTTTTTCTGACGGAAAACACGTTTCACGGCCCTGCCATGCACCGGGGGATGGAGCAGTTGCAAACGCCTTTCGTCTATGTGTTCGACAGCGACACCGAGACCCGGCAGCCGGGCTTTCTCGAACCCATGCTGGCTCTGCTGTCCGGATCAGAACAGGATTACGGGGCAGGCCATAGGGTCACGGTGAACCGGCGCGGGTTTGCTGCGCCGCAGGGCATTCCGGTGCTCGCCAGTGCCTATATGCTGCTCAAACGCGATCTCTACCACCGGCTGCCCCCGTTCATTCATCATGGTCTCCCGGCCTTGCAAAACTTCAAGGCGGCGCAGGAGCTGGGATACCGGCTGCATTCGTTTCCCATCGAGCGGTATGTGGCGCACTTCGGACGGGGCACGGCGGCCCGCTACGGCTATGGTCTGGGCCTGCGCAGCCGGCTCGATTACGTGCTCAACAAGCTGGGGCTGTAGTTCCCTCACCTGCCCGGCCCTGGAAGGAGCCAGGCAACCAGATCGTTCCAGTTCTGGAAGCGAAAGGTTTCTGCATCGTGTTCGGGCGAGGGGGAGTCGTTTGTATACCATGCCGCCTGCCACCCTGCCCGGAGCGCTCCCTCGATGTCGGTGACGTAGGAATCCCCCACATACAACAGCGCATCGGGCGGAAAACCAGCCGCTTCTGCCGCATGGGCGAACAGGGCCGGGTGGGGCTTCAGGTATCCCACATCCTCGCTGACGACAAGCGCAGAAAGCCGGTCGCGGATCTCCGGAAAGCGTTCCAGCTTTGCGTGCTGAACTTCCGAAAAGCCATTGGTAAGCACCCCGACAGGGAAGTGGTCAGCGATCTGCTCGAAAGCGTCCCTGGCCCCTGCCCCAAGCTGCCAGTGCCGGGCATACTGGTTCAGGTAGTAGTCGTTCAGTTCGAGGGGTTCTACGGCATCGACAGCCAGCGCTTCTAACAACTGCTCGAAACGCAGCCGCTTCAGCTCTTTCCGGGTGATCTTGCCTGCTGCATACTGTTGCCACAGCACGACATTGTGGCGGTGGTACGTTTCCTGAACGTCTTCCAGAGGGAAAGAACCGAAGTGGTCGGTG
>CBDUBU010000190.1:0-7801 GCA_965365465.1 uncultured Rhodothermaceae bacterium | reverse complement strand
GCCGCCTGGCAGGCCGAAATTGCCGACATCCGCATCCACGGCACCACGCATCAGCGACCGATCGATCGCTTCGCCGAGGAAGCCAGGGCGCTGATGCCCGTTGACGGACACCGCAGCTTCCTCGATGCCACGGTGCGTGAGCGGGTGGTTGCCGGCGATGTTGGCGGCATCCCGGAGTATGCCACAGGCGCTTATGCCCTGCGAGTCCCGCCAAACGATATTGATGGTCTCGCCGCAGCCATCAAATGTTTGGCGGAAGATGCAACACTGGCCGAACAGATGGGCCGGAAGGGAATGCAACTTGCCCGGACGGATTTCTCCATGAGTCGATTTCTGAACAGTCTGGATTCGTTTTATGCAATCGCTTCAGGCAAAGAGACTGAGGTGGTTCACTAAGACTTTATCCGGTATCTGAGATGTCACTTTGATGTGTTC
The DNA here is from genome assembly GCA_965365465.1 of uncultured Rhodothermaceae bacterium. Taxonomy (GTDB): domain Bacteria; phylum Bacteroidota; class Rhodothermia; order Rhodothermales; family DASSAV01; genus CBDUBU01. Next base: position 7,366 of record CBDUBU010000190.1, on the reverse strand, counting down.
GTAAACGTTAAAGAGCTAACAATCAGGCAATATGAATATCAAACACGCCGTTGTACTCGGCTCGCCGAGATCGGGCACAACCTTTTTGATGCAGGTCCTCAATGGATTACCTGATTCAGAATGTGTAATCGGCCATTTGCTGCCGGTAGCCATACCTCACGTGGTTAACCAGGACTTGGCTCCTGAAGTTTATGGCGCGCTATCAGTAGGTTTCGAGCGCTCGATCGACGCATACCTGAATTCGGGGCGGTTTCTTTCGCGGGGTGCAGCGCTTCAAAAATGGGCGGCGGCGCCGACCGGTATAAGCGGGCTTTTAGAGGCGCTGCGCGGTGAGCGAAACATTGAACGCATTATCTACAAAGAGCCGTTTCTGAGTCTTGCCCCGGACTATGTTTACAACTCCCTGCCGGAAGCAAAAATAATCCACATTTACCGCGACGGACGTGACGTAGCCAACTCGCTGGTTCGCAGCTATGATGTCCTGTCGGACAAGCGACTGGAGAACCTGCTAGGTTCAGAAATGCGACTGGGTCGTAAGTATGATGATCGCCGTTATATACCCTGGTGGGTTGAGGAGGGACAGGAAGACGAGTTCATAGCGGGGACGCCTTACGTTCGTGCGATCTGGATGTGGAAATACATGGTGCGCCGGTGTTATGACTTCTTTTCACGATCTGAGGTTCAGGCCGATGGGCGGGTGATGCTGTTGCGCTATGAGGATCTAATGCGCAATCCTCGCGAGTTTGGGAACGCGGTTCTGGCGCATCTGGGAGCCGAATCCAGCAGCCATTTCTGGAAGCGGATGGAAAACGCACATGCATCCTCTATCGGCAATTACAAGCGTCGTGATCCCGAAGAGGTGGCGGCTGCAGAGCGCGTCGCCGGCGACGAATTGCAGCTTTACGGCTATACCCTGACCACGGGAGCCGCAGAGCCTGCGCGTGTATAGACAGTGCTTATGAAAGTCCATCTCATTTTCCCGGTGCTCCCTCCTGTTCTTAATGGAATAGGGGATTATACGGCCTGCCTTGCGCAGGTTCTGGCAGAAACGTGCGAAGTGAAAATACTCACAGGCGAGGGGAAATTCGATCCCATTCCAAGTGTTTCTGCGCAGGAGGGGTTTTCAATTGGCGCAATGGATGGAATACAGCGTCTGCCCGCTGTTATTGGTTCAGATGTTCCCGATTGGCTTGTCTTGCAGTACAACCCGTTCAGCTATGGTCGTTGGGGTTTGAGTCCGTACCTGCCTTTAGCGATGCGGCAGATCAGGAAGGCATTCCCGGAAACCAGACTCGCGCTGATGGTCCACGAGCCATTTATCTCGATTGAGAGCCTGAAGGCAGCCGTGATGACTACCTGGCAGCGATGGCAGTTGTGGATGTTAGGACGGCAGGCGGATCTCATCTTTTTCTCCATTGATCCCTGGGTTCGGAAATTCCAATCCTGGTTTCCAGGAAAGCCGATTCGGCACCTCCCTGTTGCATCCAACATCCCATTGGAAAAAACATCAAAGCGAGAAGCACGGCAAACAGCAGGCATAGCGCCGGATGACTTTGTCATAGGTGTTTTTGGGAGCGCTCACCCTTCTCGGCTATTGCCCTTCGTGAAAGAAGCGCTGCGAAGGCTTGCGACGGTGCAGGCAAAACTCCGGGTGCTTTACGTAGGACCGGCGGGAGACACAATTAGAAAGGTGCTGGGCGAATTTCCATTGCTGGATGCCGGACCCCTTGCACCTGAAGCCGTCTCGCATCATCTCAGTGCAATGGATTTGCATCTGGCTCCCTTTGAAAAAGGCGTATCCTCGCGGCGCGGCTCGTTCATGGCCGGCATTCAGCATGGGGTGGCAACCATCAGTACATATGGCAGCGATACGGATGACATGTTGCTGGCAGTCAATGGGGAGGCTTTCTTGCTAGCGCCGGATCATGCAATGAATCAGTTTGGAGAGTTGGCAGTGAGGCTGGCGAAGGATGCGTTGCTCCGGCGGCGCTTTGCCGAAAGAGGGCGCGGCTTTTATGAGACATCTTTCGGATGGGAACTAACGGCCCGGCGTCTGTGGGAAGCTATGGAGGGGGTTAAAGGCCATTCTCACACTCTCTCAAAGCCTGCATCTCAGAAAATCACAGTTTAATCCGTTCCGGACAAATGGCAACGAGCGAAGCGGCCTTTTACAGATCGCGCTATATTTTGCTGGCAGGGGGCGTATTGCTGCTTTTCCTGGGGCTGTTCGTACTGTTGTACGGAAGCCAGTATGTGCGCGTTCTTGCAGTCGGCTATCCAATTGTGGCTGTAATCATAGGGGGCGCACTCTATGCCGCCCACCCACCACTTTTTCTGGGTTTCATGTGGTGGATATGGTTTATCACTCCCTTCGTACGACGGATCATTGATTTCCAGCAAGGCTATTACACGGATGTAAGCCCCATTATGCTTACGCCGTTTCTGGTGTCGGCCTTTTCCGTATTCACGGTGCTGCGTTGGGGGAAGTGGTTAAAGCGTCAGGTGTTTTTTCCTTTCTCGCTGGCTATGATGGGTGTTTTATATGGTTTCATGGTAGGGATCGTGAGATCAGGTCTGCTGAGCGCTACCTATGATCTTCTCAGCTGGCTTCTGCCTATAATACTTGGTTTTCATGTTTTTGTGCATTGGGATCAATATCCTCAGAACCGTAAGGTTCTCCGCAGCACCTTTACCTGGGGTGTGCTGATAATGGGAACCTATGGCATTTTGCAATTCATCAGCCCTCCGGGTTGGGATACGATGTGGCTTGTGGAGTCTGGCATGACCAGTTCTGCCGGGCGGCCCGAAGCATTTGCAATACGTACCTTCAGCACGCTTAACTCACCGGGACCGTTTGCTATGGTTATGATGACGGGTCTTCTGATTCTCTTTGATGGAAAGAAGACCGTACATCGCATTGCCACCGTTCCAGGTTACATCAGCTTCATGCTGTCGCTGGTGCGTGCGGCCTGGGGTGCGTGGTTCGTGGGACTTGTGTTTATGATCCTGCGTTTTTCCAGTCGTATGCGTATGCGGCTCATCTATTTGCTCGCCATAGGCATCGTTTTGAGCATTCCACTTTTATTGTATAGGCCCATTCAGGGACGGGTAGAAAGCCGCGTGGAGACAATGAGTTCTCTCGATGATGATAATAGCTTCAGGGCGCGCTCCAGGCTATACACGGGGGGACTCGAAAAGGCTTTGTTAAATCCGATAGGAGCCGGCATCGGCAGCACGGGTACGGCCGCCAAGCTTTCCGTTGGGCAGACCATAACCTTCGACAGCGGGGTGCTGGCGATTCCATATACACTTGGATGGCCGGGGACTTTATTATACGTAGCCGGCATTTTCCTGATATTGAAATCGGTTCTGCGGATCAGGGAGCCTGCGACAGACCAGTTTGCTGTAATTACGGGCGCTATTGTACTGGCGTTTGTAGCAGGGCTGCTCTTTGTGAACCAGCTAACGGGTCTGCCGGGATTCGTTAGCTGGACTTTCATCGGGATGACCCTTGCAGCACAGGCATACTATGGAGCGGAAAAGCAGGGAATCTAGATCTCCAACCAGGAGGATGCTCCGAGAAGGGCATTTCGATAGGCAACCATCAGAACATGTAAGGGCATTCATCCAACGGACTTGCTGGAATCATGAGAATCGGATTTGTGACGCATAGAGTAACATCAGGGGATGGGCAAGGGCGTGTAAATTATGAGGTCGTACTGGGGGCGCTGGCAAAGGGGCATCAAGTAGTATTGATATCCAGTCAAGCGGCTCCGCAGCTTGTTTCAGACGAGCGGGTTTCCTGGGTGCGGATACCTGTCGAACGTTGGCCCAGCGCATTGTTACGGAATCAGGTATTTGCTTTTCGCAGCGCAAGTTGGCTAAAGAAGCATCGGCATGAACTCGATCTCGTTCTGGCGAATGGATTTATTACGTGGGCTGCTGCTGACGTAAATGCCGTTCATTTCGTGCATAGCGCCTGGCTGAAGCATCGGTCTCACACATCTCGCACGGGCAGCGGCCTCTATGCCTGGTATCAGTGGCTATACACGGCTTTGAATGCCTACTGGGAAAGACAAGCATTCAAAGTCGCACGTAAGCTCGTGGCAGTTTCGGCGCAGGTTAGAGATGAATTGCTGGAGATTGGGGTCAGCCCCGGTCAAATCAGGGTTATTCCAAATGGCGTTGACCTCGAAGAATTTTCCCCCGGACGCAGAGAACGAGGGGCAGTCGGATTGCCGGAGGCGGTGACGCTTGGATTGTTTGTGGGCGATATCAGGACGCCGAGAAAAAACCTGGATACTGTGCTGAGGGCAATGCAGCGCGTGCCTGATCTGCATCTGGCTGTGGGAGGGACTACGGAGCGAAGCCCTTATCCACAGCTTGCAGGGGATCTGGGACTGCATGATCGTGTGCATTTCCTGGGGTTTCGGAGCGACGTTCCGGACCTGATGCGCGCCGCCGATCTCCTGGTGTTTCCTTCACGGTATGAAGCGTGTTCACTGGTTTTGCTGGAGGCCATGGCCTCCGGGCTGCCAATTGTCACCGCACGCACGGCCGGCGGGGCCGAGCTGGTGAGCGATGAATGTGGTGTTGTACTGCCGGATCCGGACGATGTGGATCATCTGGCGCAGGTACTGGCAGAACTGACGGATGACGCACAACGTCGCCAGGCTATGGGCAAGGCTGCTCGACGCACATCTGAGCAGTATAGCTGGAGCCGGATGGCAGGCAGGTACATGGATTTACTTGAAGAAGTATATGCAACCAGATAGCGCTATACGAACGGCTGATCTTGCAAAGCGCAACGGCAGTCCGGCGGCGGTAATGAACGGTAGAATACCTGCGCTACAGCTCGGAATGGGATGGTTTCCACAGCAGGCCGGTGGGCTAAACCGCGTCTACTACAATCTGATCCGGCATCTTCCGGGAGCAGGCGTAGACGTTGAAGGAATGGTGTTGGGGAATAAGCCACTCGTACAGCCGCTCCGGGGTCACATAGAAACCATTGCTCCTCCCACTGTGTCGCTTCCGATCCGTTGGATCGGCGCCCGGAAGGTGATGCGGCGTTCGCTGTCAGAACACAGGTTCGAGCTGGCGGCGTCTCATTTTGCGCTTTATACCTTTCCGGTTTTAGACCTCATCAGACATCTTCCGCTGGTAATACATTTTCACGGCCCGTGGGCTTCCGAAGGCTTCGTGGAGCGGCCGAATCAGTTCATACGGCTTCTGAAGTTTTTTGTGGAGAAGACGGTATATCGCCAGGGGAATCTCTTTATCGTACTTTCCAATGCCTTCAGCAGCGTGTTGCAATCAGAATATGGCGTACCAGAAAGCCGGATACGCATCGTTCCCGGCGGGGTAAATACGGATGAGTTTGATATCAAGCTTACTCGTGAAGAGGCTCGGAGCGCCCTGGGCTGGCCCGCCGACCGCCCTGTTATTCTTGCTGTGCGGCGTCTGGCGCGGCGTATGGGGCTTGAGAATCTGATTGCTGCTATGTCCAGCGTACGCGACAGCGTGCCTGACGCCTTGCTGTGCATTGCAGGAAAAGGACCACTCGCTGAAGAGTTACAGGCGCGGGTTGTTGGAGCAGGATTGGAGCAGCATGTAAGGTTACTGGGGTATGTGCCTGACGAGCAGTTGCCACTCGTTTATCGCGCAGCAGATGTTTCCATAGTGCCGACGGTATCCCTTGAGGGCTTTGGTCTCATTACCATAGAGTCGCTGGCCGCGGGCACGCCCGTTCTGGTAACTCCGGTTGGAGGGTTGCCGGAAGTGGTGCGTGGGTTATCAACTGATATGGTTTTGCCTGATGCCCGAAAGGAAACGATAAGCGATCATCTTGCCGGGGTTTTGAAGCAAAATATCAGAATGCCGGATGCTGCCGAATGCAAGGCTTATGCGCAGGCCCATTTTGACTGGTCTATTATCGCTGCGAGAACGCGCAGCGTTTACGAAGAGGTACTGGAATGAGACCACGCATACTTTTTGTGGATCATGTGGGCGTGCTTGGAGGAGGCGAGCTCTCTCTGCTCGATATTGCGGAGCATTACAAGGAGAGAGGAAGGGTAGCGCTTTTTGCAGAGGGTCCTTTTCGGGAAAGATTGGAGCAAAGGGGAATAAAAGTCGAAGTGCTGCCTGCCTCTAGCGCGGTTAATGCCGTGTCGCGGGAGGGCGGCATCATCAGTGACCTCATCGCGCTCCCTGCTGTGCTGGCGCTTACCTGGAAACTGGCGCGACTGGCGCGGGCGTGCGATATTCTCTACGCCAACTCGCAAAAGTCTATGATTGTCGCAGGATTGGCAGGGTTTTTAGCCCGCAAGCCGGTTGTATGGCATCTGCGGGATGTTATGTCATCCGATCATTTCAGCGCAGCCCACCGGTGGGTGACCTCCGTTTGCGCCAATCTCTTTATAGTACGTGTCATTGCGAATTCCAGGTCGACAAAGGAGGCCATCGTTGCAAATGGTGTGCATCCGGGCCGCGTCCATGTCGTTTATAACGGGATTGACGAGCGCACTTTCGATGCCGTCAAGTCGGGCGAAGTGAAACAGCTTCGGGATGACCTCCAACTCAATGGCGCTCCTGTAATCGGACTGTTCAGTCGGCTGACACACTGGAAAGGCCAGCATGTGCTTATTGAGGCCCTACAGGAGCTTCCGGAAGTTCACGCGGTGCTGGTAGGGGAGGCATTATTTCAAGAGGATAATCGCTACGCTGTGTTCTTGCGCACCGAGGCTGAGCGGTCAGGAGTTGCCGACCGGGTTCATTTTCTGGGGTTTCGCGAAGACATTCCCCAGCTTCTGAAAGCAGTTGACATTGTGGTTCACACTTCCATATCTCCTGAACCGTTCGGGCGCGTCATTGTAGAGGGGATGATGGCAGGAAAACCGGTAGTCGCTGCCGGAGCAGGAGGCGCTGCAGAGATCCTCAGCGACGGGCAAACAGGACTGCTGGCGCCGCCGGGGGACGCACGTGCGCTGGCAGGAGCGATTTCAAAGCTTCTCGGAGATGTCCCGGCCGCGCAGCGTATGGCGCGTGCAGGACAGGAAGCTGCACGGAAACGTTTCTCGCTTCAGGCAATGCTGGAGCGCCTGGACGGACATCTCAAAGCAATAGCACAAAAGTAATCCCGATTCTGACTTTGTACGCTTTCTCAGAATGACCTGCGCATCCCGCTGGATGGCGTGTTTGGATTGTATTCTCCCTTTATTTGCAGCACTCAGAGACTGCCTGGCGATTGTTAAAGCCGCTTCAGCGGGATACTCCTTTCTCTCAAAGATGCCCCCGCTTCACCGAACTTACGGGTTATTTTGCGGTTTGCGGGTCTTTTTTTGCGGTTTATTGCGGCTTTTCGCTTGAC
>CBDUBU010000189.1:0-7804 GCA_965365465.1 uncultured Rhodothermaceae bacterium | reverse complement strand
GATATCGGTGGTATAGCCCTGCTGCTGAACCCGCTCGCCGTCGATGTTCAGCAGGGGGTCGTAGTAGGCGCCCTGCCCCCGGAAGCTGACCCACCTGTCGAAGCCGGGCATCGGGGCATCGTCGACCTCGCCCATGTGCCATTTGCCGAAAAAGGCGGTCTTGTAGCCGTTGCGCTGCAGGAACTCCGGGAAAAAGAGCGTCCCTTCCGGAATGGGGCTGGCGTTGTCGATCACGCGGTGGTTGTGCGCGTACTGCCCGGTGAGGATGGAAGCGCGGCTCGGCGAGCAGAGGGAGGTGGTCACGAAGGCGTTCCTGAGATGCGCGCCTTCGCGGGCCATGCGGTCCATTGCCGGGGTTTCCAGCCAGGCAGGGGCTTTTTCGTGGAAGCCCATGTGGTCGTAACGGTGGTCGTCGCTGAGGATGAACACCACATTCCGGGGCGGAGCCGGCTGCCCGAAAGCGGCGACCGGCAGGGCGAATCCGAGCGCCGCTGCAGTCAACAGCAGCAGGCAACCGAACCTGAAGATCTTATCCATGGCCTGACCTCGTCGGGTTTGCGTTCAGCGTGCTACAGAGTAAGACAACAGAAAGCAGAAGCCAAAACCGGCGCCCCCGGCGGCGCCTTTTTTATCCGGTTCTTGACAGTATACAGACCTGTATGTATACTTGCGTTTGTGAGGCAGACCTGCGCGCCTCCTTCTTTCCACGAACCCCTGGGGCATCCTTATGAAGATCGGCATCATCGGCTCCGCCATGGTCGGCCAAGTGGTCGGCAAAGGACTCATCGAAGGCGGCCACGACGTGGTGATCGGCACGCGCACGCCGGAGAACCTGGATGAGAAGCGCGGCATGGGCGAGACGCTCGGCCAGTGGCTCGAAGCAACCGGCGGTCGGGGGCGCGTAGCCTCCTTCGCAGACGCCGCCGCGCATGGCGAGGTCGTCATCAACGCCGCCGCCGGGGCCGGCTCCATCGAGGCCCTCCGGCTGGCCGGCGAAAAGCATCTGAACGGCAAGATCCTGATCGACCTTGCCAACCCGCTCGACTTTTCGCGGGGAATGCCGCCCTCGCTCACGGTCTGCAACACCGACTCGCTGGGCGAGCAGATCCAGCGGGCCTTCCCGGAGGCAAAGGTGGTAAAGACGCTCAACACGATGACCGCCTACCTGATGGTCGATCCGGGCCGGCTCGCCCGGGGCGATCATCACGCCTTCGTCAGCGGCAACGAGGCCGGGGCGAAAGCGCAGGTCATCGGATACCTGAAGGCCTGGTTCGGCTGGAAGCACGTGATCGACCTGGGGGACATCACCACGGCGCGGGGCACGGAGATGATCCTGCCGCTCTGGGTGCGCCTCTTCGGAACGTTGCAGACGCCGATGTTCAACTTCAGGATCGTGCAGTAGCCTCTGAAACGCTGCGCCCGACGGCCACAAACTGCCGCAGAATCAAGGCTTCAGACTGCTTCCGGGTCTGCAAAGGATCTCTGCAACAATGACTGGCGTGAGCGTGTATTGTCGGGCGAGACCCTGGAGGCCGGCGCGCTTCCCGTATTGAAGCGGGCAATCAGGGTGCGCAGCGTTTCCGTAAGTTGCTCCAGGCTGCCGGTGGACCGGGCAATGTTGCCGATGCCGGAGGCTGCTTCGCTCGAAATGGCTGAGATGCCCTCTACGCTTCGGGCAATCTGCTCGCTGGTTGATGACTGCTGCTCGTTGGCTGCCGCTATGCGCGAGACGACATCGATGGTTCGATCGGTCCCCTCCACAATGCGTCGCAGCGCTGTTCCGGCCTGATCGGCCAGCGTCAGACCCTGGGCCACCTCTTCATTGCCGCGCCGCATGGCATGGACGGCTTCGCTCGTCTCATCCTGGATGGTCTTTATCATCTGCGCGATCTCTTTCGTCGCCTTTGTCGTGCGCTCGGCCAGCTTGCGCACCTCATCGGCTACGACGGCGAAGCCCCGTCCCTGTTCTCCGGCGCGGGCTGCCTCGATGGCCGCGTTCAAAGCCAGCAGATTCGTCTGGTCTGCAATCTCGTCGATCACCTGCACGATCTCCCCGATATGCCGGCTGGAGGCGCCCAGCCTTTCCACGGTGGAAGCAGAGTCGGAGACGATTGTTGCGATCTGGCGCATCTTATCTACGTTCATCTCGACGACGCGCCCTCCTTCAGAGGCGGCCTTGCCATTTGCTTCGGCCACACCGGCGGCTTGCGCGGCGCTGCGGGCGTTGTCCACGATGGAGCGCACCATCTCGTCAACGGACAAGGCTACTTCTTCCGCCTGTGCGCTCTGCTTTTGTGAGGAAATCGCGAGATGATCCGAAGAAGCATTGATCTCGGCGGTCGCGTCAGCCGTCTGCTCCACGACGGTATGAAGCCGGCGGAGCATCTGGCGCAGGTTCTCGGCGGCCTTATTGAATCCGGAAAACAACGCGCCCATCACATCATCACGCTCGACGGCAAGCTGAACCGTCAGGTCTCCCTGCTCGAAACGGGTGATGCCGTCCAGCATGGTGCGCACCGTGCGAAGCAGGTATTCCTGCTGCTCCTGAGAGGCGCGCACGGCATCCTCTACCTTATGCTCGACAGCGGCCTTCTCCGCTTTCAGGGCCTCGTGCCCCGCTTTGATCCGGTTCACCATCTGCGCAAAGGCAGCGCCCAGTTCCCCGATCTCGTCCTCGCTCTTGAGCGAAAGCCTCACATCCAGCCGGCCTTCGCCTACGGCCCTGGCCGCGTTGCGCAGCGCGATGATCTCACGGGAAAGCCGTCCGGCAGACACGACGGCCAGGGCAATCCCGAAGGCCAGCAGCAGCGCGTTGATGAGCAGTGAAACCAGCACCCCCTTCCGAACAGCCGCATTGGCGCCGCCCAGCGAGTACGCGACGACCACCGAGCCATAGCGCTCTCCTTCGTATGTCACCGGCAGTTTCGTCGCCACCAGGCCGCTCCGTTCCCGCACCACCCCTTCTTCAAAGGATGCGTCTTCAGCCAGATTGAGGCTGTTCGGATCGTGGAGGGCCAGCGCTGAACCATCAGTGTCCAGAATGGCGACGTAAGCAACGTCCTCCCCGTCCCGGGCCCAGTCGAAGGCGTGCTTGACGAAGGAAAGGCTGCCCTCGCCGATTCCTACCCCTGCTGAGAGGGCCAGCATCTCGCTGAGTGTTGCTACCTGATCGTCGATGCGGTCCAGCACTTCGGCCCGCTGCTGCACCGGATAGTAAACGGCGGTGAACAGCACCACGCCCAGCACCGGAAAGGCTACCGTGACGATCAGTTTGGCGCGCACCGACCCTGCAAAGTGTCGTAAAAAACGTTTTATCATAGTCTTGCCTGCAACCGGTAGTCCTTAAAAGGCAGCCAGTTTCTTTACTTCACCCGTAGCCGCCGCCGCCGACACATACCCGATCGCGCCGGGTGTTGCGGCCACCAGCTTCACGACAGCCTCTTCCGAATCCAGCATTGCCGGCGGCTGGCCCTCACCGCTGAGTTGCACCCGCATCCACTGCTTGCGCACATCCGCCGGACGCATTCCGATGAAACCGTAGAAGGCCTCTTTGGAAACGCCATCCGGTTTCAGTTCGACGACTGTTACTCTGGCGCCGTTGGACCACTGCGTTTTACCCAACGTAAAGAAGTTGCGCATGGCGGCGGCATCGACGGACTGTTCCTGCACACTCTTGTTTGCGATCACGACCGTCTGCGCCTGTGCGCGGCTCGCTCCGGCTGCCAGCAGCAGCAGCAGCGTAATGATGTGAACTATTTTACACATGATATCCTGTTCGAAATAGCGTTGTCGGAAAGGGAATGTCAAAAAAGTACACTGGCGCCGACCAGGAATCGCTTCTCCTTCAGTTCAAAACCGACAGGGTTCTCATTCGACCTGGCGGACTGATACTGCGCTTTGAGCACGATGCCGGGAAAGGCGCGGAAACCTGCTCCGGCTCCGTAGAGGACGATCCCCTCGCGTGTCTGCGGCGCCATCTGGTCATCCATGTAGGAATAGGTAGCGTACCCGAAAAAGCGTTCGGTGAGGTCATAGAGCAATGTGCCGTAGTAAAAGCGTTTGTCGGCATCGAGGTAAGGGAGGTCCTCATCGTTCAGGACCTGAATGTACTCACCGTTCAACGTAAAGCCGACCAGCGAGACGCTCAGGTCAGCGCCCAGGCGCGTGCGACGGGCCACGCCCAGTGATGCGAGCCGTGTTCCTTGCAGCACAGTCAGGTTATCGCGGTCGTAGGTGGCCGACACACCGGCGCGCACGACGGGATGGGATACGCCAAGACGGCCTCCAATCATCAGGTAACCCGTGCTGTCGATGCCGCTCACGCCGAAATCATAGTTTGTTGCCGTAAACGAGCGGTCGCTGTTGCCGACATAAACGGCGTACTCCATCAGCGCAGGCCCGGCAGGAAGCTTGCCGTCCACCTGCGCAAAGGCGCGCTCCGGGATGAAGTCTCCCCCATCGACAAAAGCTGACATCAGTGTTTCGTAGATGGCAGGCCGGAAGAGGTAGGGCAACAGGGGCGTCCGGTTCTTGATCGTGTTCAGGTTGTTGAAAGTGGGGATCAGCAGACCTCCGCGCACCCGAACCGCATCGCTGAACTGGTACTTGACCCATGCCTCTTCCAGGCTAAACGAGCCCCAGTTCTCAGAGGAAGAAAAGCTGTTCGTCAGTTCGACGTTCAGAAAGGCATTGGCCTTGTCGCTCAAAGGCTTGTTCAGGAAGCCATTGGCCTGCTGGAGAAAGAAGGAACCGGCGCTCACGTCTTTCACCACAGCGGCGGGCGGCAACATTGGATTGGCCGGGTCCGGCGGCAGCGGAGAATAGAGATACCCGTCCTCCGTAGAATACGTTGTCTGGAAATAGCCGAAAATGATGGGGCTTTCCTGAGCGAGAGCGCTGCTGCACAAGAACAGCCATGAGAGCGTCAGGAGCGGAAGAATACGTTTCATGTCGATGGGGTACTGAATGGATACGACGTCCGTTAAGGAAACAGCGCAAGCTGCCTTCGGCCTATGTATCGGCCTGCCTGCCTAATACTTAACAGGTTTCTAAGTAATACTTGTCAGAAACCTGTAGCTGGAGCCGCAAGAAGCAGGGCCGCCTGCAAGTCATGAAACCTGGACGCTTCGCCTTCGCTCAGGATGACAGGCGCGGGGGCAGGCGTTTCAACACAGCAACCCCGAAAGGTCCTGTTATGCCGGCATGGTGAAGCCTCTCTGCCCGCAGAACGGCAGGCGGGGGTGAGATTCACCCCGGCCGGGTGGACAAAGAGGGGCGGCGGCGAGTACCTTGCAGTCCGCTCCGAACAGGCGGGCCGCGCAGACGGTGCGGCGGCAGGCCTTGTTCGGGCCGGAGAACTGAAAAGCGTGGATTGCAGCGCCTATGGAAACGCAGACGGCAACGGCCCCGCCGGAACCGGATTTCGAGAGCGAGGCGACCGGCGGCGCGAGCGGGCGGCGGTGGGCCGGCATCCTGGCAGGCCCGGCGGCGCTGGTTTTGCTGCTGGCGCTGCCGGAGCCGGCCGGGCTGGAGCCTGCGGGCTGGCGCACGGCGGCGGTGGGCCTGATGATGGCCCTGTGGTGGATGACGGAGGCGCTGCCTATCGCCGTGACGGCGCTGCTGCCGCTCGTGCTTTTCCCTGTCCTCGGGATCGCCGGCATCCAGGCGACGGCGGCGCCCTACGCGAACCCGCTCATCTTTCTGTTCATGGGCGGGTTCCTGATCGCGCTCGCCATGGAGCGCTGGAACCTGCACCGGCGTCTGGCGCTGCGCATCATCTACACGATCGGCGCACGGCCCCGGTCGATCATTGCGGGCTTCATGCTGGCGGCGGCCTTTCTCAGCATGTGGATCAGCAACACGGCGACGGCCATGATGATGCTGCCGATCGGGCTTTCGGTCGTGGAACTGGTGCGCAGTCAGGCGCGGGAAAACGAAGGCCGCCACTTCGCCATCGTGTTGATGCTCGGCCTGGCGTATGCGTGCAGCATCGGCGGCATGGGCACGCTCGTGGGCACGCCCACCAACGCGCTGCTGGCGGGCTTCATGGCCGAAGCCTACGGCTTTGAGGTCGCCTTCGCCGACTGGATGCTGCTGGGGGCGCCGCTGATGGCGATTGCGTTGCCGGTGATCTTTCTCATCCTGACGCGGCTGGTGTATCCCATTCGCCTGCGCGAGATTCCGGGCGGCAAGGCTTATATCACCCGCGAACTCCGGGCGCTTGGAACCATGCGGGGGCCGGAGAAGCTGGTGACGGCTGTTTTCACGCTCACCGCCGCGCTCTGGATCACGCGCCCGCTGCTGGAGCCGCTGATTCCCGGCCTCTCGGATACGGGCATCGCCATGTTCAGCGCCATCCTGCTTTTCGCGCTGCCGGCAGATCTCAAGCAGGGCGCGTTTCTGCTCAACTGGTCGTGGACGAAAAAACTTCCCTGGGGGGTGCTCATTCTGTTCGGCGGCGGCCTCAGCCTGGCCGCCGCCATCAACGAAACGGGCCTGGCCGCCTGGATCGGCGGCCATGTCCGCCTGCTCTCCGGCTGGCCGATCCTGGGGGTCATGGCGGTGGTGGTTACGGTCATCATTTTCCTCACCGAACTGACGAGCAATACGGCCACCGCCGCCGCCTTTCTGCCCATCGTGGCCTCCGTGGCGATAGGCCTGGGGCAGAACCCGCTGCTGCTGGCGATTCCGGCGACGCTGGCCGCGAGTTGCGCCTTCATGCTGCCGGTGGCTACCCCGCCCAATGCCATCATCTACGGCAGCAGCTTCGTCACCATCCCGCAGATGGCCCGCGCCGGCATCGCGCTCAACCTGGTGTTCATCGGGATCGTCACGCTGCTCACGTACCTGCTGCTGCCGCTCGTTTTTGACGTATCCTTCGGCGCCGTGCCGGACTGGGCGCTGCCGCAGTAGCAGCAAGCGGGCGGCGTCCGCTCAGGGGGCGCGGTTCAGCGCGTCCCGGTAGCGCGCCGCTTCGGCGGCATTTCCGGAGGCTTCGTACAGACTGATCAGGGAGCGCAGCGCGGCGGTGGTTTCGGGATCTTCCGCCCCTGAGCGGGCGCGGAGGCCGGCATAGGCGCCTCTCAGGAGCGGCTCGGCCTGCTCGTATTTTCCCTGCCGGCGCAGGCAATCCCCCAGATGGGTCTCCGTCGTGTGGATCAGCGGATGGCCTTCCGGCAGCGCGGCGCGGCGGATGGCGAGCGCCCGGCGCCATAGCGTTGCCGCATCGCGCAGGGCGCCCTGATCCATGACGACGGCAGCCAGGTTGCCGGCGGTTACGGCGACATCCGGGTGGTTCTTGCCGAGCAGTTTTTCCCGCAGGGCAAGGGCTTCGCGCAGGGCGCCTTCGGCCTCCGGAAGCGATCCGGCAGCATGGTAGAGCCTGCCCAGGTTGTTCAGCTGCAAGGCCGCCCGCGGGTGCTCCTGGCCGAAGGCCGCCCGTGTGAGTTCGAGCGCCTGCCGGTAAAGCTGCTCGGCCTCGTCGAACTGTTTCCGTTCGGTCAGGATGGAAGCCAGGTTGTTCAGGTTGACGGCCACGCGCGGGTGGTCAGGGCCGAGGACGCGCCGCCGCAGGTCGAGCGCTTCGCGGTAAAGCGCTTCAGCCTCCTCGACCCTGCCGAGATCGTGGAGCACGGCAGCCAGGTTGTTCACGCCGGAGGCGACATCCGGGTGGTCCGGAGGCAATCGTTTGCGGCGGATGGCGAGCGCCTCGCGGAAGAGCGGCTCCGCCTCGCGGGGTTTTCCCAGGTAATAGAGGGCTGTGGCGGCGCTGTTGAGGCTGGTCGCCACATCCTCGTGGTCGGGG
>CBDUBU010000188.1:0-7833 GCA_965365465.1 uncultured Rhodothermaceae bacterium | reverse complement strand
GGTGGCAGCCGCCGCGACTGTGCGCGAGGTAGGCCCCATACTCCGCCGTCGGTCCAAACTCCGGCGCGGTTCGGGGCGCCGCATGGTCGATCATTTCTGCGGAATAGATCGGAATCTGCCCCGCCAGGTAAAGCGCTCGCCCCAGCGGTCCCACGCGGTCCTCCTGCATCTCGCGGTCTACCGGCGGCAGGGAGCGCATGTAGGCTACGATGGCCGTGAAATCGTGGTCGCTCAAGTGTGCGTACTCGAAGGATGGCATGATGACCAGACCGTGGTTGCCGGGGCGGACGCCGTGCCGGATGGCCCGGTCCCAGTCGGCGGGCGTATAGGAACTCCCGATGCCTCCCTTTCCGGAGGTCAGGTTCGAAGCCGTGATTCTTCCCAGGGGGAAGTTGTCAATCATCACTTTCCCGCCGAAGTCGTCGCCGTGGCATTCATAACAGCCCCGAATGCCTACGACGTGTGCGCCATGCGCGATAGTGGCTGAATCGCTCGGAATGATGCCGTCCCACGCCGCCACCTCGAAGGTGCGACGAAGCCGCACTTCACTTACCGCATAGACGGCAGCGACGAGCAGGACGACCAGGATGAGCAAGCCCAGCAGGATGCGTCCGGTCCACTTCAGGAACCGGCGCGACCCCGAAGATTGCGAATGGTGTCTCATAGGAGTGTTATTTTAACAGCGTTACCGAGCGGGTCGCCCGGAAAGAGCGCCCGGCAGCCTGATAGAAGTAGACGCCGCTCGGCAGGTTGGCGGCCTCTATCGACATCCGGTGTGCTTCACCTGCGTTCAGCACGCCATCGAAGAGCAGCGCCGCCTCACGGCCCAGCGCGTCATAGAGCCGCACTGTCACATGCTGCGTCTGGTCGAGCGTAAGCATAAACGTAGCACGCGGGTTAAACGGATTCGGAAAGGCGGCAGACAGATCGAACCCGGAAGGCAGCGCGTCGTCCGGTTCAACGTCCGTCGGCAGGCCGGAGACGCCGCCCCAGCGGGCGAAATAATTGAGACTCAGCGCACCGACGCCGACAAAGCTGCCGCCCGCGTACAGGTCGCCTTCGCCTTCGTTGTACGTGATGCCGATGGCGCGCACCCGGCCGGAGTTCATGCCCTCGCCCAGGGCAGACCAGTCCTCGCCGTCCCACCGGGCGATGCGGTTGGCGGCAACGCCGCCGGCCTCCGTGAAGCCGCCTCCGGCAAAGAGCGTCTGGTTGCCGTCCAGAGCAAGCGCAGTAACGGTTTCGTTCATCCCGCCGTCCAGGTCATGCCAGCCGGCGCTGTCCCAGCGGGCTATGTAGTTCATGGTCCGGCTGCCTGACGTGGTGAAGCCGCCTCCGGCGTAGAGCGTCCCGGTCGAGTCCACGGCAAGGGCATAAACGACCTCATTGAACCCTTCGCCGAGGGCAGACCAGCCGGTGCTGTCCCACTGTGCAATGCGTGCGGCGGCAATGTTGCCCACGTTGCGGAAGGAGCCGCCCGCGTACAGCCGCCCGTTCGTGGTATCCACGGCGAGCGCGTAGACGGCATCGCTCGTGCCGCCGTCCAGATACGACCAGTTCGCGCCGTTCCAGCGGGCGATGCCGTAACCGGAGGCGTCGCCGTTGAGCCGGAACCCGCCGCCGGCGTACACTTCGTTGTGCCTGCCGATGGCAAGGGCCGTTACCGGGTTGTTCATCCCGGCGCCCATCGCCGACCAGTTCACGCCGTTCCAGCGAGCCACGCGCACCGCATCGACGCCGCCTGCCGTCGTGAAGCGTCCTCCGGCGTAGAGCACGCCGCTCGTATCGACCGCCAGCGAGAGCACCCAGTCGTTCATGCCGCTGCCGAGGGGCGACCAGCTTTCGCCATCCCAGCGGGCCACATAGCTTGCCGGAGCGCCGCCTGCCATCGAGAAATTTCCGGCCACGTATACGTTGTTGTCGTGGTCGATGGCAATGGCGCCGACCTCGAAATTGAAGTCCGCGCCGGTGTCCGTCCATGCCTCGACGTGCGGGTAGGCGGCCCGGAGTGCCTCGCCGTCAGGCAGCGCCGCGCAAAACGAGCAGGCTTCGCGGGGCGCTTCGGCAGCCTGCGCCGCCGCTGCGAACAGAAACAGAAAGACAAACAACTTTACTGCTTTCATGGTCTTTTTCTATCCTTTTTATCTCTTTCCGGCCAGACCATCCGGTAGGGCCGGGCAAAAAAAATCCTGCAAGGGCGCGGACGGGTCGCGCCCCGACAGAGATTTCAGGCAATGGGAAAAACAGGGAGGGTTACGGACGCGCCCTCCGGCGCTATCCGGAATCCGGCTTACTGGGCGTTGCGATGGGTCAGGCCGCCGAGTTCGATCACGTATTCGCGCTGGTTGGTGTCATAGCGCACCGTGTACCGCGTCGGGTAGTAGCCCTCTTTTGCGAACGCCTGCGGCTGCGCCAGCATTTCCGTGTGGTTCGGGCGTGTCTCCAAGTAGGCTCTGGTGATCATCGGTTCCATGAAGATGATTTCGCCATCGTAGCTGCCCCACAGAAAGACTTCCTGGAAGACCCCGCCGCCCGGCGCGTATAGCGGATCCGTCGTGTCAAGCCAGTGATAGCCCATCATGGGGATGGCTACGCCGCTCGGATCGCCCATAAAGCCCTGCGGCTGGTAGCGCGCATCGGGAAGGCGGGTCGCCTTTTCTGCGAACATCGAGTCGGCCGGGCTGATCGCCATCTGTGCTTCCTGTGAGATCATGTAAAAGTGAACGTCGAAGTGAGGCAGGTTGAAAAGACCCTCCGGCTCGTGACCCTGCGGGTTCCAGTCGAGCGATACATGGTCGATGGGCAGGCCGGCGGTGCGGGCCTCGGCAGGCAGCAGCAACGTTTTCATGCCCTCCATGGGATTGTCGTAATGCATGGGCAGGCCGTTGAGGGCGCCTGGAGAGAGCACGACGGCAACGGAAGAAGGCGTGCCGTCATTGTTGAAGCGGACGAGTGTACGGGCGGAGCCGTCGCCGATGGAGACGGAAGGACCGTACACGGCGGTCACGGGAAGCCCGGCGTCATTGAGCGAATCGCAGCCGCTGGAGAACAGGAAGGCAAAGACAATCGCCGGAATGAGAGAGTGAATAGTACGTTTCATGATTGATTGAGAGATATATTTGTGATTAGACGGTTTCCCCAAGAGAGAGCCGAATGCTTATGCTGCTTGAATACGTGATGAAATTCAATCTGGATATAGGCCATGCGGCCTATTTTTGACCTTCTGTTTTCCCCAGAGAGATTTTGAAAGAAACTGGATCTTGGCCGGGAAAACGGTTATCCTTCAAGAGCGGATCGTTCTGTGCATCAGGTAGAAGGACGAGTCAAGAAACGCTTATAGCAAATGGAAGAACGTTTTGGATCGCAAGGTGCGTTTGCACAACCCGTCTTCCCTGAAGACGGTGTTGCGCCGGACGGCGCAGCGATGCACCGGACGGAAGAAGCGTTGCGCTTTCAGGCGCTCGCGCTCGCGCATATCAAAGATGCTGTCATGACGATCGACGAGCAGCAGTGCATCACGTATATAAACGCGGCGGCGGCAGAGATGTACGACATCCGGCCTGAAGAAGCGGTGGGCCTTTCTCTCGACCGCGTCCACACCTACAGGTGGCTGAATCCGGAGGACGAGAGGGAAGCTTACGCCGCGTTGGATCAAAGGGGTCAATGGCAGGGGGAGAACGTCCACATCAAGCGGGACGGAACGGAAATCTTTGTGGAATCAACGGTAAGCGTGCTTCGCAACGAGCAGGACGAGCGGGTAGGGCTGCTGGCTGTCATCCGCGACGTTACCGAACGGAAAAAGATGGTAGCGGAGCTGCGACGGCTCAACGAAACCCTGGAAGAAAGAGTGCGACAGCGCACGGAGGCGCTGGAGCAGAGCAACCGGGAGTTGCAACAGTTTGCCTACATTGCCAGCCACGACCTGCAAGAGCCGCTGCG
Organism: uncultured Rhodothermaceae bacterium; assembly: GCA_965365465.1. Taxonomy (GTDB): domain Bacteria; phylum Bacteroidota; class Rhodothermia; order Rhodothermales; family DASSAV01; genus CBDUBU01. The sequence continues at coordinate 3,894 of CBDUBU010000188.1, read as the reverse complement.
CAAGATCCATTCCTTTGCCGACCTCCTGAAAAACGACTACGAACAGCAACTCGGCAGCGACGGCCTGTTTTATCTCGATCGCGTGCAGAACGCTGCGGCCCGCATGACGAAGCTGCTCTCCGACCTGCTGGCTTTTTCCCGGGTGGCGACCCAGGGACGACCCTTCGTAGCGGTCAACATGGAGGATGCAGCACGCGCCGCAGTTCAGGCCGGGGAAGGCATCCCCTCCGACGCGGTGATCCGGTTTGAGATGGAAGGATCGGTCGTGGAGGCGGACGGCGCCCAGATGCGCCTCTTGGTGGAGCATCTGGTCAGCAATGCCGTCAAATACCGGAAAGAGCAAGTCCCGCTGGAGGTATGGATTCGCGGCGGCAGCGAGCAGGAATCCGGACGCTCGTTTTTTCACCTCCGCGTGGAGGACAACGGGATCGGCTTCGACGAGAAGTATCTGGACCGCATCTTTGCTCCGTTCCAGCGCCTGCACGGACGCGGCGTATATGAGGGCACCGGTATGGGGCTGGCGATCTGTCGCCGGATCGTCGAGCGTCATGGGGGAACGATTACTGCCCGGAGCGCCCCCGGCGAAGGCGCTGCCTTTCTCGTAAGGCTTCCGGCAAAGCAGAACGCCTGAACGCGCCTGCGCAGCATCTCCTGCCCGGTCACCAGAAATCCGGAGCGGGTTGCATCAGCGGCAACTCGTGCAGCCCGCGCCGCCTGCAGCCTGCGGGTTGTTTTTCCATTCCTCCCGGAGCTTCTGCAGACGGTGGAAAACGGCCTTGCGTTCCCCCTTGCTGGTGCGCACCAGCCCGCCGTTCTCGATCCAATCCTGGCCGTCGAGAAAATCGTACCAGTTGACCGCCTCGATGTAGGGTTTGCTGTAGGCGAGCGTGTACAGGCCCTCTGCCCAATCAGCCTGCAATTCCTCGTCCCAGTGCCTGTGCCAGATGTAAGGCTCGTCAGGAATGGCAAGGGAGCCAAGCTTGACGGATCGATCCGACGGGCCGGAGGTGGCTCCGACTTCGGTGAGTTGGACCGGCCTGCCGAATGCCTCAAAGCGTTCCACGAGCAGCAGGATGTCCTGTAGGTCACGATAGGGGAAGTACATCTGCTGTCCGGTGATGGTAAAGTCGACGCCGGCATCCACCAGATCGTTCATAAACTCCCACGGCGTCCGCTGCGGGTGCGTGGCTGGTCTGTCTTGGTAGCGGTTAAGCTGAACGTATTCGGCGTAGGGGCAGCAGTTATTGATCAGCCGATGCACGCCAGGGGCAGTGTCCTTCGCAACGTCACATGCCAGTTTCGTCACCTCAATCGCCTGTTCGGGAGTGATGTTGACTTCGTTTGCCCAGTCGTGAAACTCGTTGACAATCTCCCAGGCGTACATTCGATCCCCGTAATGGCCTACCACCTCGCGCGTGTGCCGCTCTACGTAACGGAGAACGTCGTCATAGGAAAGCTGCCGCATCCAATCGAGCGTAACGGAAGGGTAGGGCCAGAAGATGGGCCGCCCTTCGACGGTAATGTGGCGCTGCTTGAGCCGCTCGAAAAGCACATCCCGGGTGTCGAACCGCTCGTCGTCCTCCGCCGGTTCAAAGTCAGGCATTCCGTCGGCGGTGGTGCGGGCGTAGTAGGTGATGGTGGCATAATTGAATAGCTCGACGAACCGCTCCATAAAGACATCCGGATCCATCTGATAGAAGGCGCGGGCATCGCATCCCGTAAAAAATCCGGCACGATAGCCGCGTTGCCCGATGTCGTAGCGGGCTTTCTCCAACTCCAGCAACTCGCCGCCTTGCAGCGCGTAGAGCAGCGCCTTTTGCGCATAGGCCGCGCGAACCGACTGGTCGGTGGCTTTCTGCGCGTCTTCGAAAAAACCATCTGAAAGCCCGAGCAGCCCTCGGAGTTCACGCGAAGGCTCCCATCCCTGCGCAGCATGGTTGATGTAGCGATCGCGATTGCGTACGACGCGGCTCTTGGCCAACTCGAAGTTCAGGTTAAACCTGACCGTCTTGCCGGACGGCGGCAGCGTGTAGAACGCGCCGCCGTTGTCGGCGGTAAGGAACGTGTAGCCGAAGCCCTCGACATTCCATCGCACGTTGATTCCAAACCGCTCCTGACCGTTCACATCAGAGAGGACGACCCCATCGTTTGAGGAAGTGATGTTGGAGAGAAACGCATCCCACTTTGTGTCGCTGGCGTATGCCCAGTCGAGCAGGTGAGGCCCCATGCCGCGCTGAACGAAATGAGGCTCAAAGATGACGCTGCCTTGCTCCGTACGCCGGGACACCCTTCGGGGCGTTAGAATGAGGGGAGCGGAAAAGCAGGCCGCTGCGCTCATGGCGCCGGCCTGCCTGAGAAAAGCTCGTCGCTTCATGGGATGGAGAAAACAGGAAAATACGATGTGGTTCGCCTGAAAGGCTGGCAGGCGCCCGGAGTCTAACCTGGATACGCTCCATGCAATCCCGATTGTTCCAGGATCAGGAAGGGATATGGAGGCGCAAGGGAACGATCAATGGAACAGAGAGAAGCCTCTGCAGCCCCCGCGCGACGAAAGCATTCTTCCGGCGCACTAGGGACCTTCCTTTGGCGCAATCACCTGTAAAACGTTCTATTTATGCATCCTGATTGTTGACTATTCCTGTGCTGATATTTATCATGTATTTTGTGAAAGATTGATGAACCTGTGAGAGGGACTTTGCCATGTCTAGACGCATTTCCGCACCGAAACAGCGTACGCTGGAGCAGGAACGCGCTCGCGCTCCGCATCAGCGAAACAGCACCGATTCACCCTTTTCGACGGCTCCGCCCGCTGCGGGCCGCCCGCTCGATCCCATCTCCCGCAACCTGTTTGAAAGCGGCTTCGGCCATGACTTCAGCCAGGTCCGCATCCACGCCGATGCTTCGGCCCAGGCAAGCGCGGCCGCGCTCGGCACGGTGGCCTATACGGTCGGCTCCGACGTATTCATGGCTCCTGATTATCTTGCGCCTGCGACGCCGGCGGGCCGGTTTCTGATGGCGCACGAACTGGCGCACGTCGTCCAGCACGAGACGAACGGCACAGAGAGGCGCCCGGACCCGGTGAGCCGGGAGGGCGACCGCGCCGAGCACGAGGCGACTACAGCAGCCACGGCGGTGGCCTCCGGCGGTCGGGCCGCTGCCCCTGTCGAGGCGGCAGCGCCGGTGTCCCGCTTTCTGGGAGATCTCTGGAACACCATAACCGACAACAGCCTCTCCGGCCTGGTGGGTCTGGCGACCGAGATGTCGAAAACCCCGTCCAGCCCGCACACGCAACTGCTCGGCATGGCGGGCGTCGCCGGGGAAAGTTCAGGCATTCCAACGCTTGGCCGGGTTCTTGGCCCGTTGGGCATCATCAGCAACGCGATGGGACTCTCGGATGCCATCGGGATGGGCGGCGCGCAGGGCGTAGGCAACGGAATTGCATCGGGGGCAGGCATCCTGGGATCTATTGCGCCGACCCTCGAACTCGGAGCAGCGGCGGCGCCTTCGGTCGGGCTTGGCGGCGCGGCTCCGTGGCTGGCAAGAGCCGGCAGCGCCCTGGGTCCTGCCGGAGCGGTAGCCGGTTCCTTTGCCGGAGGCTACCAGGTGGGCACGCACCTCTATAACCACACCTCGGTTGGCGATCACGCGGGCGAAACCCTTGCCGGGCTGGACGCCCTGCTCACCGATGAGGGAGAGCGGTCCTGGATGCTCCGGCAATCCGAGGAGTTTGACGAGGCATGGGACGACGGCGACGTGGGAGGCGTGCTCTGGAATGGCCTTCAGATCGGCGGCGCGGCCACGGTCGGCGCGCTCGGCGGCCTCGGCGGCGGCATCGTTGACGGCGCCAAATGGATCGGAGGAGGTATTTCTGATGCAGCCGGCGCCATCGGCGGG
>CBDUBU010000187.1:0-7861 GCA_965365465.1 uncultured Rhodothermaceae bacterium | reverse complement strand
GGGAGCCGGGCGGGGGCTGCCGGTTGTCAATGCGTGCAGCGAGCCGTATATTCTCCGCCGGTTCTTTCGCATATGCATACGAGTTCCGAAGCCCGCCCCGGCGGGTCAGGATTAAAAGGGAATCCGGTCAGCGCCTCGCCTGCGCGAGGGCTGAGCAAGCCGGAGCTGTACCCGCAACTGTGAAACGCTTTGATGCTTCCGCCGAAGAAGCGGCGCGCCACTGTCTCAACCAACTGCATCGCAGTTACATGGAGGGATGGGAAGGTGCGCCGCCGAGCCGGATGCGTCCGTTCTCTACCTGAGAACAAGCGGTAAGCCAGGAGACCTACCCGTGTGTACGCTTGCCAAAGACCTCCGGGATCAAGGGGTCCGCAGGCGCCTGCCCCTCTTGTCTCATCCCATTGCAATGCAGCAGGAGTGCAGTCGCTGCCCGGACCTTGCTAATGAGGTACGGGCTTTTTCATGACTGCTCCTTTTCGGAATTTCTGCCTGTTTTTCCTGCTGCTTCTTGCCGGGTCCGGCCTGCGTCCGGCGCTGGCGCAGCGCGGCACATCCGGCATCCTGCTCGACACCACCATCGTGCTGCCGGATGTCACGGTCACGGCGGCGCGGGTTGAAATGCCGACCCGCTCGGCGCCCGTCCGCGTCACGGTGCTGGACGCGGCGCACAGCGTCGAGGCCGGCGTTCGTTCGGTGGCCGACCTGCTGGAAACGCATTCCGGAGCGTTCATTCGCCGCTACGGCGCGGGAGGGCTGGCTACGCTGTCGCTGCGCGGGACAGGCGCAGGACAAACGCTGATCCTGCTTGACGGACACCGGATCGCCGACCCGCAACTCGGCCAACTCGACCTCTCGCTGCTTCCGACCCTTCTCTTGCAGTCCGTGGAGGTCATGCACGGGGCTGGATCTTCGCTGTACGGCACCGACGGGCTGGGCGGCGTGGTTAACCTCAGGACGCACGCGCCGGGCGCGGCCATGCGCGTCCTGTTCACCGGGGGCGCGGGCGCTTTCGGAGAGCGGAGGGGCGGCTTGCTGGCATCCGGAGGGCGAAAACGCCTTTCGGCGCTGGCGCTCGTCGAGCACGAGCAGGTTGAAGGCGATTATCTGTACCTCAACAAGGCGCTCTTTCCGCCGCGCGAAGTCCCCCGCGACGGCGCCGACCGGCGCGGCCTGTCCATCTTTGCAGGCCTGCGTTACCACGGCGACCGGCAGCAAGCGCAGGTGTCGGGCTGGCATACCGGCGCCGAGCGTGGTCTGCCTACCATCGGGTCCACCCGGCAGCGCGGCGAGCGGCAATGGGACCGGCAATCTCGTCTGTGGGCGGATTATGAAACGCGCTTCAGTTGGGGAGCGCTGCGCCTCGGCGGGCTTTACCAGCAGAGCGCGCTCCGGTATGCCAGCGAGCAACTGCGCCTCGATCAGACGGGCCGGACGCAAATCGGCTCGGTCGAGATGGAAGTACGGACCACCCGCGTCCGGCGCTGGCTTCTCGCCTCGGGCCTGGCCGCTGGATATGGACGCGCCCGGCATCCCAGCCTTCGGAAAGACGCCGTCCAGGCGAACATGGGGCTGTTCCTGCACGGCACGGGGGAGTACGGACGCCTGCTGCTCTTTCCGGCGCTTCGGGCCGACGCCTACTTTCTTTCCGACACATCGGCTCTTGCGGCAATAAGTCCCCGTTTCGGCCTGAACGTGCGGCCCGTTTCCCGGTTGCCGCTCCACCTCAAGGCCAGCGCCGGACGCGCCTTCCGTATGCCCACGTTCAACGACCGCTTCTGGCAGCCCGGAGGCCGCCCCGACCTGCGCCCCGAACACGGGTGGACGTATGACGCCGGACTGATGTACGGCGCGCCTTCCCTCCAGACCGAGCTGAGCGTTTTTGCCGCCGATGTGCGCGACCAGATCACCTGGATGCCCACGAAATCCGGGATCTGGTCCCCGGAGAATGCCACGCGCGTGCGGTCGCGGGGTCTGGAAACATCGCTCCAGGCACAGAAAGAGGTGTGGTCATGGCTCCGCCTGAAAACCGGGTTCTTCTATACCCTCACTGACACCCGCGACCGCTCGAATCCGGCTTCTCCTTCCTACAACCGGCAGGTCCGTTACGTGCCGCGTCACCAGTTCAAGCTGTTCGGCGACTTTCAGTCCGGCCCCCTGACGCTCGGCGCGACGGGCCGGTACGTCGGAGCGCGCCCGGTCTCCACAGACGGAAGCGACAACCTCGATCCCTTTTTTCTGCTCGACCTTCAGGCGCGTTTCCATGTGGAATGGACGAACATGAGCGGTGCGCTCGCCGTGCTCGTTGACAACGTGTTCGACCGTACGTACGTCGTGCTCCAGAATTATCCGATGCCGCCTCGTCATGCGCGGCTCCAGCTTACCCTCACCTTTCATTGAAACCTTGTCTGTAGGGCATCGTGGGGCTGCCTGCACCGGATTGCCCCTGTCATCCCGTTCACACTTTATCCGTAAAACGAATCTTTTTATGAAAACAACCCTTACCATCGCGCTTACCCGAATCAGCTTTGCCTTGCTGCTTTGCGTCCTGCTTGCCGGCGCGGCATTGGCGCAGCCCACAGGCGTCTACGTGGCAAACCAGGGCAACTTCTCGGACAACAACGGCTCCATCACGTACTATGACATGGAGGGCGGCAATGCGGAAACCGTCGTCGAGGATTTCGGCACGCTCGTGCAGAGCATGGCGTTGTACAACGGCAAAGCCTACGTGATGTCGAACACCTCGGAGGCCGTTGATGTCATCGATCTGGCAACCAGCGCCCGCCTCGCGCAGATCACAGGCGTGCCTTCGCCGCGTTACATGGCGGTGGCGGCGCCCGGCAAGGCCTACGTTACCAACCTGTACAGCGCTTCCGTTACCGTGCTCGATCTGGCCGAAAACAGCGTCACAGGCTCCATTCCGGCAGGCTCGAATCCTGAAGATATTGCCGTTGTGGAAGGCCGGGCCTACGTGGCAAACTCCGGGTTCGGCGCGGATTCGACCCTGACCCTCATCGACGCGGCGGCGGATACGGTGATCGGAACCCTGAATCTGGGTTGCCGGGGGCCGCGCCATCTGGAGGTGGACCGCGAGAACGAGGTCTGGGCCTTCTGCAACGGCCAGACCATCTATGACGCGAACTGGAACATCGTTGGAACCGTCAACGGCGCGGTTGTCGTCATCAACGGCGAAACCGGCGAGATCGTGCATCGCTTTGATCTGGAATTCCAGGCAGGCGCGGCGTCTGCGGGGCACGACACCTATTATTCCGAAGAAAAACAGGAAATCTACTACATCCACGGGACCAGCCTGCTCGTTTTCGACACGGCTGCAAACGAGCAACGGGAAACCATCACCCTTTCCGGTTCGGAGGAGATTGGCGGGGTAGCCTATGATGCCGCCGCACAGCGTTTCTACGCCGCCCGGCTGACAGGGTACGCCACCCCCGGCTTCGTTTCCGTCCACGCCCGCGACGGCAGCGAGATTGCGCGATTTGACGCAGGGGTGATTCCTACGCAGGTGATGCTTTATCCTGCCGGTTCGCCCACGGCAACCGCATCTGAAGTGGAACTTCCGAACGCCGTGGCGCTGCTGCCGAATTACCCGAACCCGTTCAATCCCTCCACCACGCTGCGGATCGAACTGGCGCAGCCCGGCGCGGTGACGCTGACGATCTACAACCTGCTCGGCGAGGCTGTGGCAACGCTGGTGGACGGAGCGCTGCCCGCAGGCACGCACGACGTACGCTGGGAAGCAGCAGGACAGGCAAGCGGCGTGTATCTGGCCCGGATCGAGGCATCCGGCCACACGGCAACGCGCCGGCTCACGCTGGCGAAGTGACCACGGCTTTCGGCCTCAACCTTGCATTGCCTGATAGATGCAGGGTTGAGGCCGGAAAAACTCTTTACGAGACAGTTGAGCGGTAGAGGCGAAGCGTGCGCCGGGCCTGCGGGTCATTCCCTCTTCTCCGGTTCGAGACAGAAAGGGCTTACGGCATCGTGGGTTCCTGCGGCACGATCCGCAGGGCCGTATCCACGCCCTCCGGCAGCGTAATCGTCCGGCGACCACCCTCGATCTCCGCCCAGGGTTGTTCCTCACCCGTACGCGGATCGTAGCGGTACAGGGCGTAAGCGCCGGGCGCAAGGTCCAGCGTGAAGCGCCCGCCTGCCGCCGCATAAACCGCATACGGCCCGCCCGTCTTGCCCAGCACATAAACCCGCTCGCCCTCCAGAACGGCTTCCGGCATGGGTTGCATCTCCCAGTAGGGCAGTCCGCGCGCGGTGAAAAAGGTTTTCAGATGCCGGAGGTCTTCGTACTCCTCAGCTTCATGCCACGTAGCGGCAAAGTAGGGACGGCCCGGCGGGTCCTCGTACTGGTATTTGTCCCCTGCCGAGGCATAGCCGCCCGCGAGGTAGATGCCCCAGAGAATGCGGCGGTGCTTGTCGCGGGTGAGCACCGTATCCCCGGCGCTCCGATCCTTCGGCTCCCCCATGTACCCGTACTCGTCGTTGATGACGGGCATATCATCATGGCCCCGGTTGTACAGGATGCCGTGCCAGCCCCAGTCGTCGCCGTGCGCGTACCGGGCCTTGTTGGCTTTTGCATCGCTCCATTCGTCCACGGCGATCCGCTGTCCGTTCCGCACTCCGAGCTGGATGATGGCCGTTGTCGGCCACGCCTCGTCGAAATACTGGAAGTCGATCCGCGTCTGGTGGTGGATCGAAAGCGGGCGCAGGTAATCGCCATGCGCCATGTAGGCATCCTCCGCGCGAATGAGGCGGCCCAGGCGGTTCCAGTAGTCGCGCGGGTGATCCGTGTAGTTCCACTCGTTCGAGAGGCACCAGATCACGTGCGGGTACGCGGCATACCGCGCCAGCACGTACCGGACGAACCGTTCGTCCTGCTCCACCGAGCCGAAGTTCGAGGCGCTGTTCCAGAACAGGATCATGTCGGCGACCAGCCCGAGCGCCTTCATCTCCTCCACGACGCCGTCGAGGCGCCGGAAATGCACCAGGTCGAGGCGGTCGTGGTCGCCCTCCACATACGGAGAAGCATCGGGAAAGTCCGCGCCGCGCGCGTCGGAAGACCCTTCGCCGACGTTGAAGCGGACCTTGTTGATGCCATAGCCTGCGGAGCCGCGCAGGGCGCGCTGCCAGCCGGCCTCCGCTTCCGCGTTGGCAAGAATCTCGTAATAGGTGGTTCCGAGCATGAAGTACCGCTCGCCATTGTCATAGACGAAGTGGTACGGGTGTTCGGCATCGACCCGGACGAAGCCGCGTGCGTCCGGGTCGGGCGGCCCGGCGTCCACCGCGCCCGTTTGCCCACCGAGGCCGGCGTCGTCGGAAACCGTCTCGTACTGCCACCTCCCCCCGGCGACCGGCGTGAAGCGCAGCCGCCAGGTGCGGTCGCCGTCCCAATAGCCGGGCACGGTCAGCCGTCTGCTGCCGGGGCCGGTAAAGACGGCGGTAACAGCGGCCTCCGTGTAGGGATTGTCATAGTCGCGGGCGGCGGTAAGCGTGATCTCGTAGACGCTCCACACGGCGGCCTGAGCGTGTGCGGCAGCGCAGGCGAGCAGGCTCAAGCCGCAGAGGGTGAGGACGCGCAAAAGCTTCATGACACGAACCGGGCTGATGGGGCTGGATACCGGCTCTCAATCTACGGAGGCAGCTTGCATGAGTCAAAAAGAGCGCCCGTTCAGCCTTGCGGAAGCATTGCCATAAAAAAACCCTCTCCGCGAACCATGTTTACGGCTGCTTCGGAGAGGGAAAAAAAGAGTACCGCGTACGGGATTCGAACCCGTGTTACCAGCGTGAGAGGCTGGCGTCCTAGACCCCTAGACGAACGCGGCGTTTTAACAGACGCGGTGAAACGCAGTCCTTTCTTTCTGGTTTCGCATTCACGCAAACTCCACGACAAGATACGACATTTCCTGCCTCTCAACGGCGTTGCGGCCTGTGATTTAATCGTGGAGACTGGTTTTCGGGCAGCCGGTTGGAAACTAAGATGTAACGTCCGCATTTAGGGGTTGCATTGCAAAGAAACACACTTTCTACAGCCTGTAGCAGCGTCGCCGGCGCCCGCAAAGACTCCAACCCAGAAACCAAAGCGTTCGGGGAGGGTGCAAGTAGCCTTCTGCATGGCTTACCGTTTACAGACCAACCATCGGATTCGATTCATGAGCAATTTCAAGTTGCGCACCCCTTTGTTCGGCTTGCTTGTATTGTTCCTCGCCCTCTCTGGGTGCGGCAACAAGAAGGACGCGGCTGCGGAAGCCCAGGAGGGCGGAAAACCTGACTTCAAGATGGGCGCGCCGATCCAGGATTCCACCTACGCTGTCATCGTCTCGACGGACGCAGACTCGGATACGCTGACAACAGCGGATTTCTACCGGCAGTTGAACTACATGCGCCAGCAGTTCCCCATGATGAACGCCAGCGAGTCGCAGGCCCGTGAGATGCGCCGCAGCCTCGTCGAGCAGTTTGCCATCCGGCGCGCCATTCTGGATGAGATCGAGCGGCTGGACCTCAAGGCGGATACGGCCCGCGTCAATGAACAGATGGGACAGATCCTCGCGCGTTTTCCGAATCGGGAAGCTTTCCAGCAGGCCCTTGCCGCCGAGAACATCACCGAGGATTCGCTGCGCAGTTCGATTTCAGAGATGGTTCGCCAGCAGCTGTTGCAGGAACGCATCACCGATGAGGCTAAGGCGCCTTCGGATGAGGAGGTCGAGGCGTTCCGGAAGGAACGGGCGGAGCAGATTCGCGCACAGCACATCCTGTTCCTCTCTGAAGCAGGCGCCAACCCGGCGGAAGATTCGACCATCCGCGCCCGTGCCCAGATGGTGCTCGATAGCGTGAAGGCCGGAGCCGATTTCGCCGAACTGGCCCGTCGCTACAGCGACGACGGCAGCGCCGCCGAAGGGGGCGACCTGAACTACTTCAGCCGCGGCCAGATGGTCAAGCCGTTTGAAGAGGCCGCTTTTGCCCTGAAAGATTCCAGCGATGTGACGCCCGAACTGGTGCGCACCCGCTACGGCTACCACATCATCCGCCTGACCGACCGCCGTACGGGGGACCTGATGGATAAAACCCGCGCCGTGCAGACCATGCTGGACCAGCGCAAACAGGAGGTGTGGGAGAAGTCGATTGACAACTTGCGCGAGCAGGTCACGGTGCGCGTCAACCCGAAGGTAGTGGGGGAGGATGTGGACGTGAACGAGCCGCTCGAAGACTTCGATTCGTAAATCTGTTTCCTTCTTTTTGGTTGCGGAAGGGTTGCCGGTTTTAGCCGCCGGCAACCCTTTCTTTTTGCGCGCGCCGAACCATTCTGACGTGCGGAAGTCCTGCTTCCTCGAAGCGCGCGCCGTCTGAAACGAAGCCGAGTCCGGCATAGAAGTTTTCCAGGTGCGCCTGCGCATTCAGCAGCAGCGTGTCGAATCCGGCGTGTTCCGCGTCACGCATCACGTAGCGCACGAGGTCGCGCCCGTAGCCGCGCCCCCGGCAGGCCGGCAACACGGCGAACCGTTCGAGCTTGGCAACCGGCTTTTCTTCGTACACGGCCACGCGCCAGCGGGCTGTTGCAACCGGGGTCCCGGCTTCTAGACCGATGAAATGGCGGCTCGTTTCGTCGTAGGCATCCCATTCTTCCTGCGGCGGGCACCGCTGCTCTTCGACGAACACCCGCTGCCGGATCGCTTTTGCCTGCTCCCAGTCTGCTTCGTCGGCTACAGGACGGATGTACAGGTTAGGAGGTGCGTGCATCCTTTTTTGCCTGTCTGGTTTCACACGTTGCGGTTTGCCATCTGCGAGATCACCAAAAGCCGGATCGACGCTGCCCCCTCCTGCCTCTTACCCGGTGCGGCGG
>CBDUBU010000186.1:0-7879 GCA_965365465.1 uncultured Rhodothermaceae bacterium | reverse complement strand
CAGGCGCAGACAAGTATGCCGGTAGCGCAGGTGACCGAGCAGGTCAGGATGGAGCCCAACCACGTTTACGTCATCCCGCCAAACAAAAACCTCTCAGTCACGGACGGCCACCTTTCCCTGTCCGACCTCGAGCATTCGCGCAGCCGGCGCGCGCCTATCGATGCCTTCTTTCGCACGGTTGCCGCCTCACACCCGCACGGAATCGGCATTGTTTTTTCCGGCTCAGGCGCCGACGGCTCCGTCGGGTTAAAGGCGATCAAGGAGGCAGGCGGGGTGGTGATGGCCCAGCTTCCCGATGAAGCAGAATACGACTCGATGCCGCGCAACGCCATCGCAACGGGTCTGGTGGACTTCATCCTGCCGAGCCGGGATCTGGCCGTGAAGCTGGCAGCGGTGAGCCGGGACGCCGTTCAGATCCGACTGCCCCATGACGAAAAGGCGCTCCCGGAACAGGATACGCACGCATTGCAGAAGATTCTGACGCACCTGCGTTCCCGTACGGGACACGACTTCAGTTCCTACAAACGCAGCACGGTGCTGCGCCGCATTGCGCGGCGTATGCAGCTTAACCACATCCACAAACTGCCGGATTACCTGGAGTATCTGCGCGACGAGCCGGGAGAGGGGCAGGCGCTGCTCAAAAACCTGCTCATCAGCGTCACCAGCTTTTTCCGCGACGAAGAAGCATTTCTCGCGCTGGAAAACCAGGTGATCCCGGAAATCTTTGCGGAAAAAGGCCGGGAAGATCAGGTGCGGGCGTGGGCGGTCGGCTGCGCGACAGGCGAAGAAGCCTATTCCCTTGCCATGCTGTTGTGCGAGTACGCATCCCGAATGTCGCAGCCGCCCGGAATCCAGGTTTTTGCATCGGACCTCGATGACGAGGCGCTGGCGTATGCCCGCGAAGGGCGCTATCCCGAAGCCATCGTCGCCGACGTTTCGGAGGAGCGGCTCAAGAGGTTTTTCGTCAAGGAAGGCAACGGGTATCAGGTGAAGTCGGAACTCCGGGACGTGGTGCTGTTTGCTTCGCACAGCCTGCTCAAAAATCCGCCGTTCTCCAGGCTCGATCTTGTTTCGTGCCGCAACTTACTCATTTATCTGGACCATGACCTTCAGGAGCGCATTTTCGAGGTTTTCCATTACGCGCTTCGCCCGCACGGTTATCTGTTTCTGGGCAGCGCAGAGTCGGCGGAAGGCGCCTCCGAACTCTTCGTGGTGGAGGACAAGAAGTCCCGCATCTACCAGCGGCGAGATCCGGCCCAGGTCATCCCGCGCCTTCCTGCGATGCCGCTGGCAGCCTCGTCAAGAATCCGCACCCCTTCTTTCTGGCCTGTCAGGAAAATCGGGGAGGGCTTTGAAGGCAGAAAAGAGATCAGTACGGCCGCCCAACTCCATTACCAGATGCTCGAAGCCTACGCGCCTCCAAGCATTCTGGTAGACGAGAACTTCGAGGTCGTACATTACTCGGAAACGGCAGGGCGCTATATGCTGATATCCGGCGGCGTCCCTACCCGAAACGTCATCAAGCTCGTCCGCGAGGAGTTGCGGCTGGAGCTAAGGGCTGCGCTGTACCAGGTGTTTGAAAACAAAAAAGCAGTCGGAGGGCGTCCCGTTCCGGTCAGGTTGGACGGGGCGGCTCAACTCGTCCAACTGATGGTGCGCCCCGGCGCAGAGAAGGCCGGAACCCAGGGGCTGGCGCTGGTCATCTTCAACGAAATGGATGCAGAAGAAGAGGCCCGAACGGAGGGCGACGGGAATGACCCTGTCGTGCTCCGGCTCGAAGAAGAACTCTACGCCGTGCGGGAGCGCCTGCAAACGCACCTCGAAGAGTATGAAACCTCTAATGAAGAACTGAAGGCTTCCAACGAAGAACTGCAATCCATCAACGAGGAATACAAGTCCACGCTCGAGGAACTGGAGACCAGCAAGGAAGAACTGCAATCGGTCAATGAGGAGTTGCAGACCGTCAACCAGGAACTCAGAGGCAAAATCGAGGAACTGGCCGAATCCAACAGCGACCTGCAAAACCTGATGGTGTCAACCGACATCGGGACGCTGTTTCTGGATCGGAACCTGCGCATCAAGCGCTATACACCGCGCGTTGCAGACGTTATCAACATCATGCCCAACGACCGCGGGCGGCCCATCGGGCACCTGACGCGCAAAGTCGACTACGACCTGCTGGTAGAGGATCTCGAACGGGTGCTGCGCGACCTGACGCCGCTCGAACGGGAGATCAGGAGCAGGGAAGGCGCCTGGTTTCTGGTGCGCCTGCGTCCGTACCGGACCCTGGATGACCGGATCGACGGCATCGTGGTAACGTTCGTCGATATTTCGGCGCAAAAGGCAACCGAGGAGGAGCTCCGGCAGAGCGAGGAGCGCTACCGCCTGCTCGTGGAAAATGCCAGGGAATATGCCATCTTTATCATGGACCCGGAGGGGCGCGTCATAACCTGGAATGCAGGCGCCCAGCGCCTGACCGGCTATTCGGAACGCGAGGCGCTGGGGCAGACCGGCGATCTCATCTATGTGGAGGAGGATCGCAAGGAGGATCCATTCCATGCGGAAATGGACTTTGCAATCCGGAACGGTACGGCGCCGGACGAGCGCTGGCGCCGGCGCAAGGATGGCAGCCGTTTCTGGTCGTCGGGGGTCCTGATGTCCCTGTACGGCGCTGACGGCGCCTTGCGAGGGTTTGCCAGGCTGCTCCGCGACAACACGCGCCGTAAGGAAGCCGAGGAAGCCCTCCGGGCAAGCGAGCAGCAGCTCCGCGAGTTGAACGCGACGCTGGAAGAGCGCGTCAGGGAGCGAACCGAGCAGGTGCGCCTGCTGGCCTCGAATGTGACGCTGGCCGAGCAGCGGGAGCGCCGCCGGATCGCCATCATCCTGCACGACCACTTGCAGCAGTTGCTCTACGGCCTGCAAATACAGATCGAACTGTTTCGCGGGGACCTCTCCGAACAGGAATACCCTGCTCCGGCAGAGCGCCTGAGCCGCATCAACGAGATCATCGACTCGGCCATTCGCCTTACCCGCACCCTCACCGTGGATCTCAGCCCGCCGGTGCTGCAAGAGGAAGGGATGCGCAGCACGCTCCAGTGGCTGGCCGTACAGATGCGGGAGGTTTTCGCGCTGAAGGTGGAAATCCGCGCCGACGACGAAGTGCAGATCGCCAACCATGATTTGCGCCTGCTCCTGTTTCAACTCGTGCGCGAGTTGCTCTTCAACGTCCTGAAGCATTCGGGCGTCCGCGAAGCAACCATCGAAATGCGTTCGGAAAATGACCGGCTCGCGATAAGCATTCGTGACGGAGGCCGGGGCTTTGATGTCGATGCCGTGCGCCTGGCAGAGGGAACCGGCGGGTTCGGTCTCGTCAGCGTCCGCGAGCGCCTCTTGCTTTTCGGGGGCGAGATGCATATCGACTCCGAGCCGGGTCGGGGCACGCGCATCACCATTTCCATCCCATTGCGGGCGAACGGTGTTTCCACCGGCCCGGAGGGCAGCTTTCTTTGAAGCACAGAGTATTCATCGTAGAAGATCACCCCCTGGTCCGGGAAGGCTACGCTTCGCTCGTCGCACGCACCGGCGACCTGGAGGTATGCGGCGAAGCGGCGTCGGCGCAGGAGGCCATCGCGCAGATTCCTGCCGCTCGCCCGGACGCGGTCGTGGTAGACATTTCGCTTCAGGGAGGGCCTGACGGGATCGAACTCGTCAAGCACCTCCAGGCCCGGCATCCGGACCTGCGCATTCTCGTCGTCTCCGGGATGGATGAAAGTCTCTATGCGGAACGAGCCTTGCGAGCCGGCGCCCGCGGCTACATCATGAAGCAAGAGGCCACCCGCGCCATTACCGGAGCCATCCGGGCTGTACTCTCCGGCGAGATATACCTCAGCGAACAGATGCAGCAGAAGCTGCTGGAACGGCGCGTCCATCACCGCAAACTCAACGCGCGGCCCCTCATCGAGCGGCTCACCGACCGCGAAATGGAGGCTTTTTATCACATCGGGCAGGGAATGTCCACGCGGCAGATTGCCGAGGCGATGATCGTCAGCACCAAAACCATCGATACCTACCGCCGCAACATCAAGGAAAAGCTCGGCCTTTCCAGCACGGAGGAGATGGTGCAGCAGGCGGGTGAAAAACGCGCAGGACTGACTGCAAGGATCAACGCCCCTTCAGCCGCGTCCTCACGCCATTTTCGCCCTTTATTAGCCTGAAGTTCGTCATTTTGCTCCCGGCTGAAGCATCTCGTTCGGCGCGCCCTCCTTAATTTCAGGCGCCGTCGGGCAGGGCATGGCGCTCTGCCTCTCCCTTGTCATGCTGAACGCAGCGAGACATCCAGGCTACAGGAACAGCGCGTGCGGTTTCTACAACCGGCGCCTGAAGCCTGCTTAACCTTACGTCGGGCCGGTCGATACCATACGCAAATCACGGCGGGATAAAGCAAAAAGAAACACTGGACTGCCTGTTCTGCCGGGCGCCACCCGATCAAAAAAGGCCGTTGCAGGGGCGCCCTGAAACATTCCGTGCCTGCAGCGCCCTTGCCACTCAAGAGATGAACCGATGAACATAGTTGCTGAACATCCTGAATCCATAAACGATCAGCGCACCCGGCAGAGCAGGGTTGCTGGTTGGATCTTCTTTCTGGCGGGTTTCCTGTTTCTTGCACCGCCCGCGGCGGCGCAGAACATTCAGGTAGGAGGCTACGTCAAAATGGAAAGCATCTACGATACGCGCCAGGTGCTCCAGGTGCGCGAAGGGCATCTGCACCTTTTCCCCCTGCCGCGCGGCGGCGCCTCAGAAACCGATAACCTGCTGTTCAATGCTTTCCAGTCCCGTCTTCAGGTAGCAGGCTCCGGCACGAGCGCCCTCGGCGCGGACGTGTCCGGCGTCATCGAGGGCGATTTCTTCGGCGTGAGCAACGACAACGCCAACGGTCTGCGCCTGCGCCATGCCTACGTGCGCCTGGATTGGGGCCGGCATGAACTGCTGGCCGGGCAATACTGGTCGCCGCTGCTCAACACGGTGTACCCGCAGGTTATCAATGCGAGCGCGGGCGCGCCGTTCCAGCCGTTCGCGCGGCTTCCGCAGGTGCGCTATACGTGGAAGCCCGGCGCTTTCCGGCTCATCACGGCGCTGTCGCAGCAACGGGATTCCTTTTCCGACATCGGCGGCAGCAAGCAGCAGCAGCAATCCGGGATGCCGGCGGCCCATCTTCACGGGGAGATGATCGCGCCCACCGGGAGCGCCTTCGGAGCAGGCGCGTACCTGAAGGCCCTGCGCCCGGAACCCTCGGAAGATCGTTTTACGGCATGGGCCGCACAGACCTATGGCCTCGTAAATATGCCGTACCTTGCCGTCCGGACGCAGTTGAACTATGGCAACGACCTGACGGACCACCTGATGACCGGCGGCTTCGTCCGCACCGTCGAAGGTAATTTTGAGCCGCTCAAGGTGCTTTCCGGATGGGTGGACCTGACGACGCGCCCCGAACCCCTTTCGTTTGGCCTTTTTGCCGGTTATCTGACCAACCTGGGCGCGGCGTGCAAGGTTGCCGTGGCTTCCGATGCAGCAACCCGCGCGCATAACATGGAGCAGCTATGGCGAGTAGCCCCCCGCGCCGTGTACACGGCAGGCCGCCTGCGTCTGACGCTGGAAACCGAGGTGACCTCCGCGCTCTACGCCGACCGGTGCGACGAGCAGTTCCGGCCCCGCGCTAACAATCAGGAATCGTCCGTTGTAAACGTGCGCGCCCTGCTGGCCGCGTTTTATATGTTCTGAGCAGGTTCATGCAGCGCGGGGATGGCATCTGTCGCCGCCATCCCATAGCTTTCGCCTCTGCACGATTCGTAGAGCAAGCCCTGTTTTCCGCCGCATGAAAGCTATCTGTCGCTTTGTACTTTTTGCCGGTTTCGTTCTCTCCCTTGCTTCCTGCGACAACCCCCGGCCCGGAGCAGGCGAGGGCCTGCCGGATGACGTGGCGCGTCAGGCTGCAGAAAGCATTAACGCGGAAGACCTGCTCGGGCATATCCGGACGCTGGCTTCTGATGCCTTTGAAGGCCGCGCCCCCGGCACGCCGGGCGAGGAAAAAACGGTTGCCTACCTGACGGAGCAGTTCCGGCAGGCCGGTCTGCAACCCGGCAACCCCGACGGCTCCTATGTGCAGGAAGTGCCCCTCGTCGGCATCACCACCCGGCCCGAAGCGCACTTCTCGGCAGGAGGGAAGGCCATCCCGCTCGCATTTCCGCGCGATTACGTGGCAGTCTCTTACACACTGCAACCGGAAGTCGAGGTAACGAACGCCGAGATCGTTTTCGTGGGCTACGGGGTCGTTGCTCCGGAGTACGGCTGGGACGACTACAAGGACGTGGACGTGCGGGGCAAAACGATCCTCATGCTGATCAACGACCCGGCGATCCCTGATCCGGACGACCCCTCGAAGCTGGATACGTCGGTCTTCAAAGGCCGCGCGATGACTTATTACGGGCGGTGGACCTACAAGTACGAGATCGCTGCGGAGAAGGGAGCGGCGGCGGCCATCATCATTCATGAAACCGGCCCGGCAGGCTACCCTTACGAGGTGGTGGAAGGCGGCTGGAGCCATGAGAACTTCGATGCGGAGCAGGAGGGCAGCGCGGCAGCGCGTGTTCCGGTGGAAGGATGGATCACGCGGGACAAGGCGCAGGAGTTGCTCTCGGCTACAGGCCATGACCTGGACGCTCTCAAGCAGGCCGCCCTGCAAAAAACGTTCAGGCCGATGCCGCTGGGCGCCACAGCGACGTTTCACCTGCGCACCGAGATCCGGAAGATCCGGTCGCGCAACGTCGTGGGAAAACTGGAAGGGTCAGATCCTGTGCTCAAGGATGAGTACATCGTGTACACGGCGCACTGGGACCACCTGGGGCGCGATACCACGCTGGCGGGAGACCAGATCTATAACGGCGCGATGGACAACGCATCAGGCACGGCAGGGCTGCTGGAACTGGCGAAAGCGTTCCGGCGCCTTCCGGAGGCGCCTGCCCGGTCGATCCTTTTTCTGGCCCTCACCGCCGAAGAACAGGGTTTGCTGGGGGCCAAATACTACACGGCCAATCCGCTCTATCCGCTTGAACGCACACTGGCAAACATCAACATCGACGGCTTGAATGCATCGGGGCGCACGAAGGACGTCGTAGTGGTCGGCTACGGCAACACGACGCTCGAAGACCTGTTGCAGGAAGAAGCAGCGAAGCAGGGCAGGGTAGCAGCTCCTGATCCGGAGCCGGAAAACGGCGGCTTTTACAGGGCCGACCATTTTGCATTCGCCCGGCGCGGCGTTCCCGCGCTTTACACCGGCGGCGGCGATGACTACATCGGCCGCCCGGCCGGTTACGGTCAGGAACTGCGGGAAGCATACACGAAAAACGACTACCATAAACCCTCAGACGAAGTCAGGCCGGACTGGGATCTGTCAGGAGGGATCGAAGACTTGCAACTGCTTTTCCAGGTCGGATACCGGATTGCAGAAGCTTCGGAATGGCCCGAATGGAAGCCGGGGGCCGAATTCAGGGCCATTCGTGAGGAAATGCTTCAAGCTGGCGCGAGGTGAATTGACCCTTTGGAAAAATCTGCCTGTCAGAAATGGAGTGTGTCGAACAGGCGGTCTACGAGTTTCAGCAGTTTGCGGGAGCGGTCTCGAATAGCCTCTGCAACTTCCGGAATCGGCTCCGGCAGGAGGGTTCCGGATTGCTGCCTGAAGGTTTCCAGTTCCTGCGACAGCAGGTCCGCAAAGTCGGGAGCGTCAGCATTCGGCGCGATCACGCCAAGGGGTGTTTCAGGAATAATGGGCATCGGCGAGCAGCCCAGCGCGGAAACGGACATGGACCCGGACGCTTGCACTTGC
>CBDUBU010000185.1:0-7884 GCA_965365465.1 uncultured Rhodothermaceae bacterium | reverse complement strand
CCTATCTCGGTCTTTAGTGGGCAGCTCGTCGATCGTCACGAGGTCCATATTGCCGTCATGGTCATAGTCGGCAGCCGCCACGCCCATACTGCTCTTGATCTCATCGAGTCCTGCGCCTCGGGCAAATTCGATGAAGGCGCCGTTGCCCTGGTTCAGGTAGAGGGTGTTGTGGCTCAGGTCGTTCGCAATATACACATCCGGCCACAGATCCCCGTTGACATCCGTCCAGATGGCGGAAAGCCCCTTGCCGTCCTGATTGTTCAGCCCGGTCTCGGAAGTTGCATCTACGAAGCGTCCGCCGCCCTCATTTTTGAAAAGGAAGGCAGGCTGCGCCGGGAAAAAGGCAGGGAACAACTGCCGCGTCCCGCTTTGCGCCGGATCGTTGATGTCCCAGAACACATTGTTCACGATCAGCAAGTCCAAGTCGCCGTCGCGGTCATAGTCGGAGGAGGACGCCGAAGATCCGAAACAGGGATCTGCCCCGCAGCGGCCTTCCAGATCGACCCCTGCCCCGACCGTTACGTCGGAGAAAGCGCCGCCGTCATTGCGAAACAACTGCCCTCCTTCGTAGGCCGCCACATAGAGATCGTGGTCCCCATCGTTATCGAAGTCAAAAAACAGCGCGCCCTGCGGGTAGCCCTTTATCGATTCCAGACCTGCCGCCTGTGTTGCATTCTCAAACGTACCGTCTCCCCGGTTGCGAAACAGCGAAGAACCAGGCGCCGACGGGCTGCCGTCCTCAAAGGAAGGCATACTGGTGAGGAAAACATCGTCCCACCCGTCGCCGTCGAAGTCTCCGACAGCTACGCCGCCGCCCATCACTTCCACGTAACGCGGCACGGCATCGTTAAAGGCCGCCCGCCGGAACTCGCCGAAACCGGCTTTTTCAGAAACGTCCTCAAAGACAACCGCCCCCTCTCCTTTGGACGACACAACGGCATTAGGCGCAAAGAACGGACGGCTGAAGGCCAGGTTCAGCACTGGAATCCGTTGCGGCCCGTAGTTATTGGCGGCAAACAGCAGTTGGAACACCAGAAAGACGGTTCCTGTAATTTTGGCGCTCAGCGAGAGCGACTCCTTGCTCAGGGTATGATCAGCCATAGAATGCCATTCCTGCTTCGACAGCCAGCCCGACTGCCACGCCCACGATGAAGGTTGCTGCCATCAAAAGGATCGGAGGCCAGTGACCTACGTCCTTGCGCAGCATGAAATACGAAACAAGGCTTACCGAAGGCGCTGTTGCCAGAAGCGCCGCCGCCGGACCCAGCCCCATTCCAAGAAAGAGAAACCCGATGGTCAGAGGGATCTCAAACATGGTGGGAATGGCAATCAGGGTTCCGAAAAGCGCCACCGCCGCAATCGCGGGCAGCCCGCTTGCGAAATACGTCTCCACGACCTCCGCCGGCACGAACAGGCGGACAAAAGCTGCCAGAAAGATGGCTGCGGTCATCGGAAGAAACAGCCGGTACGCAATCGCAACACTGGCCCACCACCAGTCCCTTACGGCCCCGGCGGCGGCTTGAAGCCATGTCTCATCACGCGAAAGGTCTCCTGCGGAATCCAGCGCGTCTTCGGCTCGCTCACAAAGGGCAGCAGAAGCGGCGATCTGCGCCTCCACACTACGCCTTCCCAGAAGCTTCGTGGAAAGACCGGCAATGAGCGGCGTTGCCACCATCACCATCAGCAGCGAAGCAACAATGCGTCCCCATGCCAGCGGCCAGGGAAACAAAATCGCAATGGTCATCAGCCCCATCAGGTTCAGGAGCGCCGCGCCGGTAACGACCCCCAGCGTCGTTTCCAGATTGGCTCCCCTTTTCTTCCAGCCAACCGCCACCGGCACCGAGCAGGCGCTGCACATCATGAGCGGGGCGCCCAGAAGCCCGCCCAGGGCAGCGCCCTTCGCGCCCCGCGAAAGCAGAATCCTGTTTATCGCCTGCTGCGGCAGCACCAGACTCGCTACGGCGCCTCCAATCAGAAACGCGAAGGCCATCCCGATGGCGTTGTTGTCGTTCATGTTGATGCCGGTCGGTATCCACGACAGCCAGTACGACCATCCCTCACGAGACACCAGTTCGTTGAACGTGTTAGGGGCGCCGGAGGCCAGCACCGTCAGAATCTCTGACTTGTTTCGCACCGCCGGCCACCGCGTGTAGTGCATGAAAATCCACCACAGGCTCAAGGCAATGCCGCCGCCAAACCACGTCCGTTTCGGAACCGAACGCAGCCCGTCACGCAATCGCATCAAGGGGGAGCGGAGGCGAGGCGCCTCCAGGGTCGTCGTGCGCATTTCTGCCATGCAATTTGCTCTCTGATCTTTCGCGTCTACCGTGAAACCGTCTGCCACAAGAAGATAAAACACAATCTTCTAAAGCCCACCCCACCATCAGGATTTCATGAGATCCTTACGGCGCGGGCGTATTAATACTTTGTTATCTTAAAATAAAGAGGAGGCGCTGTCTCAATCAAGGGCATCTCTTTTCCCCTCTGCCGCAACCCCTGCTTCGAGCCGCCCACAACCGTGCCATCTTCCGGATGAGGCAGCCTCGACCGGTATGCGGCAACTGGAAGCTGCACGCGGCGCGATTCAGAAAAGCGTATCTTCCCCTCCGAGGCGCGCCCTTTTGCCGGGGCGCATCCGCCGTTGGCGTGTTTATCTGTCCGTGTTTCAAGCCGACCGCGCTGCTTCCGCAGCCGGGCGAAAAAAGCTGCTTGCGATTCAGTCCAGCCTTCCTTTTAGCCCCCGCATGAAGAAAAAGTTCGCATTTCCCGACTCCCTGGTGCTGGTTTTTGCCATGATCGTCCTTGCTCAGTTGCTCACCTATTTCATTCCCGCAGGGGAGTACGACCGGGAGGGGGTCGAAACGCAAATCGAGCAACCAGTGGAGATCATTCTCCCGGAAGGAAAAGGCATCCGGACAGGGGATGGCGTGGAAGTGCTGCCGGAAGGCGGGCAAACCATCCTTATTCCGGAAGGAGCGCGTCAGGAAACCGCAGGGCGCAAGGTGATGGAGGGAACCTATCATCTCATAGAAGCGGAGCCGTTGCCGTGGCACGCCAGCCTGACCAAAATCCCGAAGGGACTGGAGGCAGCTGCGGAAATCATTTTCTTCGTTTTCATCGTGGGCGGCGTGATCGCCGTCATTCGGAAAACCGGCGCCATCGATGCGCTCATCGGCACAGCTATCAAACGGTTCGGCAATAACCCCACCGCCCTGACCGCCGGGATGCTGACGCTGTTTGCCGTTGGTTCCTCCACCATTGGAATGGCGGAGGAGTATATGCCTTTCATTCCCATTCTTGTGGCAATGTCCCTGGCGCTGGGCATGGATTCCATCGTGGCGATGGGAATCGTCTACATAGGCGCGGGCATCGGATATGGCTGCGCCGCGCTGAACCCGTTCACGGTCATGATTGCGAAGGACATTGCCGGACAGGACCCGGGCTTTTTCTTCTGGCCGCGCTGGGGCCTGCTCGCCATCCTGATCCCTGTCGGCGCACACCATCTGCTGCGCTACGCCCGGCGCGTGCGCGAAAACCCCTCGCTGAGTCTGGTGGCCGATGTGGACTACTCCGAGGGCTTCCATATGCCGGACGACGTGGCGCTGACGCTGCCGCGCACCCTCATTCTGCTCGCCTTCGCCGGAATGATCGCGCTTTTCGTCTGGGGCATCACCGCCTACGACTGGTATCTGGTCGAACTAGCGGCGCTCTTTCTGGGGCTGGCGCTGCTGGCTGCGTTGCTTGGCAGACTGACGCCGAATGCGGTGGCCCGCGCCTTTTCAGAGGGCGCAGCAGAACTTGCCGGGACCGCCATTCTAATCGGTTTTGCCCGCACCATCGAGGTGGTGCTGTCAGACGCTCGGGTGATTGATACTGTCATTCATGGCATCGCGCAGACGCTCCAGTACGCCGAGGTTTTTGGTCAGGCGGCGCCTGTCTTTGCAAGTTGGGGAATGCTGGCAGTGCAGAGCGTCATCAACTTTATGATCCCATCGGGAAGCGGACAGGCTTACGTGACCATGCCGATCATGGCGCCGCTGGCTGACCTCACCGGCGTCGGGCGCGAAACAGCCGTCCTGGCCTACCAGTTCGGCGACGGCTTCACCAACATGATCGTCCCTACCAATGCGCTGCTCATGGGTATGCTCCTGCTTGGCCGCATTCCCTATCAGCGCTGGCTCCGGTTCATCATGCCCTTGATGGGGAAAATATACGTTATCCTGCTGGCGGTGCTCGCGTATGCCGCTTGGGTGGGGCTCCAGTAGCAGGTAAGGAACAACGCCCCCGCAGCGCCGCCCGGTTACGAGTCTGTATCTGAGCAGTTACAACGCCGGATAAAACACAAGAATCCGAAAGGTGGGAAACGGGTTCACTCCCTATCCCTATCTCAGCAGCCGGGAGGCGCCCAGTATTGCGCCTTTCCCGAAGGCATCAGCGACTTACCCGGAATGTCATGGATCAACAGACCGCTACAACCAGACAGATCACTGTAAAAGACCGGCTCTTCACGAAAGTGCGTCCCGGAAAACCGTTTCCTCTCGGCGCAACGTGGGACGGGCTGGGCGTCAACTTTGCCCTCTACAGCCAGCACGCACAGGGCGTTGAACTGGTGCTGTTCGACAGCCCCGAGGATGCCGCGCCTGCGCTGACCATCACGCTGCGTGAAAAAACAGGGCCGATCTGGCACGCCTACATTCAGAACGTCCGGCCCGGCCAGCTTTACGGATACCGGGTTTACGGACCCCACGAACCAGCGCAAGGTCACCGGTTCAATGAGAATAAGGTGCTGCTCGATCCCTATGCAAAAGCTATCGGAAGACCCCTGAAGTGGGACGACAGCCTGTTCGGCTACCGGATCGGCGACCCGGAGGCTGACCTGTCGTTTAACGACCAGGACAGCGCTCCTTTTGCGCCGCTGGCCGCCGTGATCGAGGAGCGCTTCGAGTGGGGCAACGACCGTGCGCCCGCTATTCCCTGGGAAGACACCATCATCTACGAAACGCACGTCAAGGGCATCAGCAAGCTGCATCCCGAAATCCCTGAGCACCTGCGGGGCACGTACCTGGGTCTGGCTTCCGAGCCTGTCGTGGATCACCTGCAAGCCCTGGGCGTCACGACGATTCAACTTCTTCCGGTTCACGCCAAGGTGCATGACCGGATGTTGCTGGACCGGGGACTTACGAATTACTGGGGTTATAACACCCTGGCCTTTTTTGCTCCGGAGCCGGAATACGCCAGCGCCGGCTCGATCACTTCAGTGCGCGACTTCAAGATGATGGTGCGCTCGCTCCACGACTCCGGCTTCGAGGTCATCATTGACGTGGTTTATAACCATACGGCGGAAGGCAACCACATGGGGCCTACGCTGTCTTTCCGGGGCATCGACAATTTCTCCTACTACAAGGCGCACCCGTCGGATGCACGTTACCTGATGGATTTCACGGGCACCGGCAACACCTTCGATGCTGGAAATCCGTACGTGCTGCAACTGATCATGGACAGCCTGCGCTACTGGGTCCTGGAAATGCACGTCGATGGCTTCCGGTTTGATCTGGCCTCGACGCTGGCGCGGGAACTGTACGAAATCAATATGTTGTCCTCTTTTTTCCGCGTCATCCAGCAGGACCCGGTTCTGAGCCAGGTAAAGCTTATTGCAGAGCCGTGGGACGTAGGCCCCGGAAGCTATCAGGTAGGCAGTTTTCCCTGGCAGTGGGCCGAATGGAACGGGCGCTTCCGCGACAGCGTGCGCCGCTTCTGGACCGGGACGCCGGGTATGTCCGGCGAGTTTGCAACCCGCTTTGCTGGCTCGTCCGACCTGTACGAACGGTCAGGCCGCCGCCCTTTCGCGTCCATCAACTTTCTGACAGCGCACGACGGCTTCAGCCTGGAAGACCTCGTCAGCTACGAGCACAAACACAACGAGGGCAACGGGGAAGACAACCGCGACGGGCACGATGCCAATTACAGCACCAACTGCGGCGTTGAAGGTCCGTCGGATGATTTCGACGTGCTGGCCTGCCGCGAGACGCTGAAACGCAGTTTGATTGCCACCCTGTTGCTCTCGCAGGGCGTCCCCATGCTCCACGGTGGCGATGAATTCTCGCGAACCAAAGGAGGAAACAACAATGCATACTGCCAGGACAATGAAACCAACTGGTTCAACTGGGAACTCAGCGAACGCGAGCAGCAATTCCTTGAGTTTGTAAAGCAGGCCGTTGCGTTTCGCCGCGCCCATCAGAGCTTTCGACGCCGGAATTTCCTTACCGGAGAGGCGAACGAAAAAGGACTCAAGGATGCCATGTGGTGGCATCCCGAGGGCCGTGAGATGCAGGCAGACGACTGGTTATACGGAGGCTTGCAGGCGTTCGGCCTGTTACTGCCCGGAAACGCCATTACCGGTACAGATGTGGACGGGGATGATCTAAAAGATGATACCTTCCTGATTCTATTCAATGGCGGACATGAGTCTGTTTCCTTCCGCCTCCCGGAGTTGCATGGGGCAGAAGCATGGTTCATCGTGCCTGAGTTCGAGCAACTTCCTGCAGGACAGACCATGCTGATGGACGGGGCTGTCAGTCTGGAACCTCACCAGATGACAGTCCTGGAAGCCCCGGTGGCAGAATAGGATTTTCTCTCCTCTGGCAATACCGAGCAAAGGTGTGGCATAGCGGGGAAGCGACGCTGCGTTCAGAGAAACCACCTGTTCCGGCCATCCTCTCCAGCGACCCAAGTGGTTGCAATTTGACCTGTCACTGCATAATAATTTCTTAATTTCCACGGAGCGGATTGGCTTTCAGATAGTTTGCTCTGGGACAGGCGACCGATCTTGTGTATTGGACTTTGTCAGAAAGAAAATGGCTGCTGAACTACCGCGCCGGCCTCCGCTGCTGCGCGTAAACCAGATCTCCCTGGGGCCCTTCGAGCGCAAGGTT
Organism: uncultured Rhodothermaceae bacterium; assembly: GCA_965365465.1. Lineage (GTDB taxonomy): Bacteria > Bacteroidota > Rhodothermia > Rhodothermales > DASSAV01 > CBDUBU01. The sequence continues at coordinate 952 of CBDUBU010000185.1, read as the reverse complement.
TTACCCCGGATGGCAGCCCGGCTCCCCCGTCAGGTGACGCCGGACCTGCTCACGGCAATAGCTTTTTTCTCCGCGATCCTTATCGGCGTTTCGTACTGGCTCACGCAGTACAGCCTGCACTGGATCTGGGTCGCAAACCTTTGCCTCGTCCTGCACTGGTGGGGCGACAGCCTGGACGGCACGCTGGCCCGCGTGCGCCGGATCCAGCGTGAGCGCTACGGCTTTTTCGTAGATCACTTCAGCGACACGATCTCCGTGTTCCTGATCCTGCTCGGGCTGGGCCTTTCTCCGCTCATGGACCTGAGAGCCGCTCTTCTGGATATCATCGGATACTACGGCATGTCCATTCTCGTCTACCTGGTATCCATCAGCCGGGGCGTGTTCCGGATCTCGTACATGAAGATGGGTCCTACAGAGGCGCGGCTCCTGCTCATTGTGATTAACACCATCGTGTGGGCCTTTCACAATCCTTCCTGGGAGATCAACGGCGCACCGTTCACCCTTTTCAGCATTCTAGGACTGTTTGGCGGTGTAGCCATGCTGGGAATGCTGGCAGCTTACGGAGAGGCGGAACGGCGAAGGCTGGCCGTGCTCGACCCGGCTCCTACTGCCCCTTCTGGCGCCGTTCAGAAAGAGGAAACACCCATCAGCATCCCGATTGAGAACTGACAGCGCCATGACGGGCCGAATAGCTGTGTAAAAGCATCCGATTGCCCGCCGCCTCGCGCCCCCCACGCGCTCCCTGGTTTTACCAACTCATCACATACTCCCGTGGCAAATGCATTCAGATCTGTGCGCTCCGGGAACCGCTGTATTTACGAGAAGGTGTAGGCTTCCCCGTTTTCTGACCCACTCAAAAGTAGAGATCTGGGTTCAGGAAATGGGCTCTACCGGAGATCGGTAGCCCAGTGCTTTATGTGGTCGTCGGTAGTTGTAGTCGTCTTGCCATAGG